>NZ_JBEOUE010000026.1:0-109384 GCF_040303965.1 Streptomyces sp. NPDC094032
TCGGTGACGGCCATGACGGTGTAGTACTCGGAGACGCCGGCGTTGGTGATCCAGCGCTTGACGCCGTTGAGGATCCAGAAGTCGCCGTCGCGTACGGCGCGGGTCTTCATGCCGGCGGCGTCGGAGCCCGCGTCGGGCTCCGAGAGGGCGTAGGAGAACATGGCGTCGCCCTTGGCGAGGGGGGCGAGGTACTTGGCCTTGAGTTCCTCGGAGCCGGAGAGGATGACCGGCAGCGAGCCCAGCTTGTTGACCGCCGGGATCAGGGAGGAGGAGCCGCAGGCGCGGGCGACCTCCTCGATCACGATCACGGTCGCGAGGGCGTCGGCGCCCGCGCCGCCGTAGCTCTCGGGGACGTGGACGGCGTGCAGGTCGGCCGCGACCAGCGCGTCCAGGGCCTCCTGCGGGAACCGGCCCTCCTCGTCCACCGCCGCGGCGAACGGCGCGATCTTCGCCTCCGCCAGCGCACGGACCGACTCACGGAGCATGTCGTGCTCCTCCGCCGGGCGATACAGGTCGAAGTCCTTGGCCATGGTCTGGAGCTCCCCTAGCAATGCTTGTGGCACTTTGGCACTGAGTACCCTCAGCAAAACACACTCAGTGCCATGATGCTAGTGGCCCGGTGAGAACCAGCCGCTCAGCGCGCGGTACGTGGGCGGGTCGTGAGGACCACCGCCGCGGCGAACAGCACCACGTTCTTCACCACGAACTCGCCGACCATCGTCAGCAGCAGCGGATTGGCGTGGTCGAAGGCCAGGTTCGGGGTGACGAGCAGCACGGCGAAGGTGCCGAGCAGATGCCCGCCGAGCGCGGGCAGCAGCAGGGCCTGGGCCCGTCCGCTGATCAGCCACACGCCGAGGACGATCTCGGCCCAGCCGAGCGCCGGGACGAACCAGCCGCCCGTGTCGAACGGCATGACGTCGACGACGAGCTGCGCCGCCGGGCTCATCCCGATCGCCTTCAGCACCCCGAACCAGACGAACACCCCGCCGAGCCCGCCCCGCAGCAGCACCAGGCCGAGCCGGTGCAGACGCGGCGCGAACCGCTCGAACAGGGCGACGGGCGCGGCCGGGGGAGCCTGCGGGGTCTGCGCGGTCGGGGACGTCGTACGGGCGGGCTTGCGGGTGGACGGGGTCACCTGCGAGGAAACGGTCATGCGCGGCCACTCCAAACGGATCGGTGCGGGATCGGTGAGGTCGGGGCGGACGCGCGGCGCCGACGGCCCGGGGCGGGCCGGGGCCGCGTGTCCTGGGGGAGCGTCCGGCGGCCGGCGGCCCACGACGCCCCTCGGGAACGGGGGCGGCCGGGGTGGCCGGGATGACCGGGGCGGACCCGGGGGGACCGGGTCGGCGGTACGGGAATGCGGGGTGCGGGCCCGGGGAGCCCGGGTCGGCGGTGCGGAAAAGCGGGGTGCGGGCCCGGGGAGCCGGGTCGGCGGTGCGGAAATGCGGGGTGCGGGCCCGGGGAGCCGGGTCGGCGGTGCGGAAATGCGGGGTGCGGGCCGCGGGTGCGGACTGCGGGGTGTTGGTGCGCGGGTGCGGGCCGCAGGGTGCGGGGTGCGGTGCGGGCCGCGGGTGCGGGCCGCGGTTGTGCGGGGGCCGGGGCGGGGGCTGCCGCGGTCGGGGCGGCCGCCGCGGCTCCCGTGTCGGGAACCGGCCACCCCGCCGCGCCCGGCGGTGCGCCCCGCCCCGGCGGCGGGACCGGGTGCCACCCTCCGGCGGTACGGCGTACCCGTCCACCCGGCGGTACGGCGTACCCGCCCGCCCGGCGGCGCGGCCCCACCGGTCCGCCCGGCGGCGCGGTCTCCCGCCCGTCGGCGGGCGGGACAGCGCCTGGTGCCGACCCACGCTAGCCACTTCCCGGGCGCCACGGCGACGCCCATCGACTCCTTGCATGCCTCCGATGGAAGAAGCCGATAGGCCGTTGCCCCACGCGAACGGATCTCGCCAGCCTGAGGTCTGTTCGAACTGTGTCCGATCGTCTCGATCGTCTGGATCGAGACGTCCGCGCCCGCCCCGCACCACACGCGAAGGAATCCAGGGATGTCTCAGCGACCCGTCTCCACCGCCCCGATAGCCCCCGCGGCCCGCGCGCCGCTGACCCGGCGCCGGGTGCTCACCGCCTCCGCCGCCGCGGCCGGCGCCTTCGCGCTCGCCTCGGGGACCGGCACCGCCTGGGCGGAGGCCCCCGTCGCACGGTTCGAGGCGGAGACCCGCACCGGCCGCCGGGCGCCCGGCGCCGTCGCCGAGCCCAGCGTCGTGGTGCGCTGGAACCAGGCCGCCATGGACGCGATCCTCGGCCGCTACCAGGCCGCCGGCAACCGCTTCGGCCCCGCCACCGTCAACGCCCGCGCCCTCGCGATCATCCACAACTGCGTCTACGACGCCTGGGCCTGCTACGACCGCGTCGCCACCGGCACCCGCTACGGCGGCTCCCTGCGCCGCCCCCGCGCCGAGCGCACCCTCGACAACAAGAACGAGGCCATCAGCTACGCCGCCCACCGCGCCCTGCTCGACCTCTTCCCCGAGTACAAGGTCGCCATCGACTCGATGCTGCGCAGCCTCGGCTACGACCCGGCGCTCACCGACCCGGCCCCCAAGAGCCCCGCGTGGATCGGCCGCCGCACCGCCCAGGCCGTCCTCGACTACCGGCACGCCGACGGCGCCAACCAGCTCGGCACCCCCGCGTACACCGACACCACCGGGTACCAGCCGAAGAACCCGCCGCAGACCGCCGGCGCCTTCGACCCGTCGATCGTCGTCGCGCCCGAGCACTGGAGCCCGCTGATCGTCGGCGGCAAGACCCAGCGCTACCTCACCCCGCAGTTCGCCGTCATGAAGCCCTTCGCGCTCAGCCGCCCCGACCAGTTCACGGTCGCGGCGCCGCCCGCGTACCCCTCGGTCCGGATGACCGCCGCCATCGAGGAACTCCTCGACATCAGCGCGAACCTGACGGACGAGCAGAAGTGCGTCGCCGAGTTCTGGCTCAACGACGACGTCACCCCGCCCGGCGCCCAGCAGATGTGGGGCCGCTACGTCTCCGCCCGGGACGGCCACGACGTCGACGAGGACGCCAAGCTGTTCTTCGGCCTCAACATGGCCGAGTGCGACGCCGCGATCGGCTCCTGGGCGGTCAAGGCCCAGTACGACTTCGCGCGGCCCTCCACCCTCATCCCGTACGACCGGCGCGGTCAGCGGATCCAGGCCTGGGGCGGCCCCGGCCGGGGCGCCGTCGCCATGGACGGCGTCGACTGGCAGGCGTACGTGGCCGTGCCGCCGTTCCCGGCCACCGTCTCCGGACACAGCACCTTCTCCGGCGCCGCCGCCGAGTTCCTGCGCCGCTTCACCGGCACCGACGCCTTCGGCGACTCGTACCGCTTCAAGGCCGGCGCCTCCACCGTCGAGCCCGGACTGACCCCGCGCACCGATGTCGTCCTCACCTGGTCCACCTTCAGCGAGGCCGCCCACCAGGCCGGCATCTCCCGGGTGTACGGCGGCATGCACTGGAGCTTCGACAACGAGCCCGGCATCGAGATGGGCCACAGGATCGGCCGGGTCGTGCACCGCCAGGCCGAGTGTTACTTCACCGGCACGCACCGCTGAGGAGACGAACGATGACCCAGACCCAGAACGCCACCCCGCCCAGAACGGGCAGCGGCGCCCCGCCGTTCCCCGGTGCCAGGGCCACCGTCCTCGGCACCCTCGCCACCGCCGTCTCGCTGCTGGTCCTCGTGGCGCTCGGCGAGGCCACCGGGAACCTCCTGATGATCGCGCCGCTCGCCGCCACCGCGATGATCATCTGTAGCACGCCCGCGCTGCCGCCCGCCCAGCCCCGCAACGTGCTCCTCGGCCAGGTCGGCTCCGGCGCCCTCGGCCTCGCCGCCGTCGCCCTCTTCGGGCACAACCTGTGGGTCGCGTCCGTCGCCGCGGGGCTCAGCGTCGGCCTGATGCTGCTGCTGCGCGCCATCCATGCCCCGGCCGCGGCCACCGCCGCCCTCGCCGTCCTCCAGCACCCCGCGCCGCTGCGCTTCCTCGTGCTCCTCACGATCGGCAGCGTCCTGCTGGTCCTCCTCGGCCTGCTCGCCTCCAAGGCCGCCGTGATCGCCAAATACCCGACGTACTGGTGGTGAGCCCGATGAACCGAGAGACCCTGCTCGTCAGCGCCGAGGCCGTCCAGGAGCATCTCGTACGGCCCGCCGGACTCGTCCTGGTCGAGATCACCGACGGCGGCAACGACGGCGGCGGCCGCCCCGGCCGCATCCCCGGCGCCGTGCGCCTCGACTGGACCGGCGACCTCCAGGACCCGGTACGCCGGGATCTCATCGGCCCGGAGGCCTTCGCGGAACTCCTCGGCCGGCACGGCATCGGCGCCGACGACACCGTCGTGTTCTACAGCGGCAACAACAACTGGTGGGCGGCGGCCGGGTACTGGCAGTTCCGCCTCTACGGCCACCGCGAGCTGCGGATCCTCGACGGCGGGCGGGCCCGCTGGGAGGCGATCGGCGGCGCCCTCACCACCGAGGCGCCCGAACGGTCCGCCACCCGCTACCCCGTACCGGCCGGGGCGGACGAGTCCATCCGGGCCCGCCGCGACGACGTCCTCGACCACATCGGGCGCCGCACCCTGCTCGACGTCCGCTCCCTGGAGGAGTACCTCGGGCAGAGCAACACCCCGCCCGGCGTACCCGAGGACACCGGCGTCCGCTGCGGCCACGCCCTCTCCGCCGAGCACCTGCCCTGGCACACCGCCATCCACCCCGACGGCACCTTCCGCGACGAGGACGAGCTGCGCGCCGCCTACGGCGTCCTGCCCGCCGACCGGACCACCGTCGTCTACTGCCGGGTCGGCTGGCGCTCCGCCCACAGCTGGTTCGTCCTGCACGAGCTGCTCGGCCTGCCCGACGTGCGCAACTACGACGGCGCCTGGCGGGAGTTCGGCTCGCTCATCGGCGCGCCCATCGTCAACGGCCCCCAGCCGTGGGGCCCCGACGGCATCCCGTCGATCGTCGCCCAGCGCGCCCCCTCGGAGGTCACCGCCCGTGCCTGACGTCACCGTCTTCCGCGATGTGCTGCGCAACGGCTTCGAGCAGACCGACCTGGCCTGGGTGCCGTGGGCCGAACCCGGCCGCGAGGGCGTCGAGTTCGTCGTCCTGTGGGGCCCCGGCCACGCGGGCGAGGAAGACTCAGCCTCCCTCCTCCTCCGCTTCCCGCCCGGCGCCCACGGCGACTTCCACGAGCACCTCGGCCATGAGCTGATGCTGGTCCTCGACGGCACCCTCGACCACAGCGACGGGCGCCGCTTCCACCGCGGCGACCTGGTGATCGAGGAGCCGGGCACCCGTCACCAGATGTCCAGCGCGACCGGCTGCACCGTCCTCGCGGTCCGCGCCCGCCCGGCGTCCGCGCGGACGCCGCTGCCCGGCGAGATCACCACCGGCGTCGGCGCGGGCGCGCCCGCCGACGCGGCCTGACTCCGTCCGGCCACCACCGCCCGACGCCGGGCCGCCGCCGAGACGGCGGCCGGGCGCCGCGGCCGGCAGCCGGGCCGCCCGAGCCGGAGCCCGGCCGTCCCGGCCGGGCACGCCGGGACCGTCCCGCCGCACGCCGCCGAACGCCCCGCGCGCCGCGCACGAACCGGCGCGTCGACGCCGCGCCCACCTGCGCGTCCCGCGCGCCTCGCGCGCGCTGCGCGGCGCCGGGCATCTCGTACGCCCAGCGCAACCCCGTACACCTCGCGCACTCTGTGCGTCCCGCACACCCGACCCACCCGGCACGCCTCGTACACCCTGTGCGTCCCGCACACCCGGCACACCCCGACACACCCCGTACGACCTGTGCGCCCCGCACACCCGACCCACCCGGCACGCCTCGTACACCCTGTGCGCCCCGCACACCCTGCACACCCCGACACACCCCGTACACCCTGTGCGCCCCGCACACCCCGTACGACCTCGCGGCCACCCGCACCCTCCAACGAGCCCCACGGCACCGTGCGTCCCGCACACCCCGCATCCGCACCGGCATTGGAGCCACCATGCATCCCTCGTACAGTCCGGGCAGCGACAGTCCGCGCCGGGTCCTGCTCACCACCGGATCCTCCGACGCGCACACCTGGAACCTCGTCCACCTCCAGTTGTTCCTGGAGGAGCACGGGCACTCCGTGCTCAACCTCGGACCCTGCGTGCCCGAGCGGCTGCTCGTCGACACCGCCCGGATGACCCACCCCGACCTCGTCGTGCTGTCCTCCGTCAACGGACACGGCCACCAGGACGGGCTGCGCGCCGCGCGGGCCCTGCGCGCGGACCGGCGCACCCAGGACATCCCGATGGTCATCGGGGGGCTCCTCGGCATCTCGCCCGAGGGTGCCGAACAGCGCACCGCCGAACTGCTCGACGCCGGATACGACGAGGTGTACGCCGACGGCACCGGCCCCACCGCCCTGCTGCGGCGGCTCGGCGAGGTCGGCGCCCCGCCGAGAGGCGCGTGTACCGGGCGGGCCGCGGCGTGACCCCTGCCGCGCAGCCCGATCTCGGGGCGTTCGTCCAGGAGGCCGCCCAGGCCGGAGAGCTCGTCGTCCAGCCCCGGATGGGCATGGTCGCCCCGGAGGACATGGCCGCCGGCGTCACCGCCGTCGCCGACCTCCCCGAGCGGACCGTGGCCACCCTCACCATCGACAGCTACACCCGGGTCGGGGACCACGCCGCCGCCACCGCCGCCCTGCGCAGCGGGCAGCCCCTCAACGGCTTCCCCCTGGTCAGCCACGGGCCCAGGACCACCGCCCGGGTCGCCTCCGCCGCAGGCCGCCGCACCCCGGTGCAGGTCAGGCACGGCTCCGCCGACCCGATGGCCATCTTCCGCACCATGACCGCCGCCGGGCTCGCCGCGAGCGAGGGCGGCCCCGTCTCGTACTGCCTGCCCTACGGCCGTACCCCGCTCGCCCGGTCCGTCGCCGCCTGGCGGGACTCCGTGCAGTTCCTCACCGAGGAGAGCCGGAACCAGGGCCGTCGCGCCCACCTGGAGTCCTTCGGCGGCTGCCTCCTCGGGCAGCTCTGCCCGCCGTCGCTGCTCGTCGCCGTCTCCGTCCTGGAGTGCCTGTTCTTCGCGCAGAACGGCGCCACCAGCGTCTCCCTCTCGTACGCCCAGCAGACCCACGCCGCCCAGGACGCGGGCGCCCTCGCCGCGCTGCGGACGCTCGCCGACGAACTGCTGCCGCCCGCCGTGGACCGGCACCTCGTGCTCTACACGTACATGGGCGTCTATCCGCGCACCGTGCCCGGCGCCCGGCTGCTGCTGCGCCGCAGCGCCGAACTCGCCGTACGCGGCGGGGCCCAGCGGCTGATCGTGAAGACCGAGACCGAGGCGCACCGCATCCCCACCGTCCAGGAGAACCTGACCGCGCTGAGGGTCGCCGCCGACGCGGCCCGCGCGGCCCGGGCCCGGCCGCACGCCGCCCGACCGCCGGGCACGGGCCCGGCCGGGGCGGACGCCGAGGAGATCCTGGCCGAGGCCCGCGCCCTGGTCGGCGCCGTCCTCGCGCTCTCCGACGACATCGGCGGCGCGCTCCTGAAGGCCTTCGACCGGGGCCTGCTCGACGTCCCGTTCTGCCTGCACCCGGACAACCGGGGCGAGGCCCGCTCGGCCGTCGCCGCCGACGGCCGGCTCCAGTGGACCGACCTGGGCGCGCTGCCGCTGCTCACCACCAGCCGGAGGACCACCCCGATGACCTCGCGTCAGCTCGCCGGGATGCTCGGTCGGGTCGCCCGCGAGCACGACCTGGCGGCCGAGACCGACCCGCCGCCCGAGCCCGCGCCGCCGCCGGTGCAGCGCTGCCTCGCGGACCCGGTCCGCCCGCCGCTGCGGGTGGCCTTCGTGGGCATGGGGCCGCGCGGCCTGTCCGTACTGGAACGGCTCGCCGCCCACTGCGCGGAGCACCCGCCGGGCCGCCGGATCGAGGCGTACGCGATCGATCCGCACGAGCCGGGGGCGGGCAGGATCTGGCGCACGGAGCAGTCGCCGTGGTTCCTGATGAACACCCCGGCGCAGGAGGTCACGATGTTCTCGGGACCGGCGGACGCGGGCCCGCACCGGCCCGGCGCGGGTCCCAGCCTCGCCGAGTGGTGGGCGGAGGACGACCCGGAGCACGCGGAGCCGGAGGGGTACGCGCCGCGCCGGGTCTACGGCCGCTACCTGACGTACGTGATGGAGCGCGTCGAGGCGACCCTGCCGCCGTGCCTGACGGTGCACCGCGTCCCGGCCCGGGTGATCTGCGCGGACCGGGCGGAGGGCGCCGGCGACGGCGCGGGGGGCCCGGGGATCGCGGCGGGCATGGGCGGCATGGGCGGCATGGGCGGCGCGGGCGGCGCAGGCGGCGCGGGCGGCATCGGCTCCGTCGGCTCCGTAGGACCCGTTGGCTCCATCGGCTCCGTCGGCCCCGTCGGCTCCGTCGGCGACAGGACGCACCGGCTGCGCCTCGACCGTGGTGACGTCCTCACCGTCGATCGGCTGGTGCTCACCACCGGCCATCCGCTCAACGAACCCGACGCGCGGCAGCGCGAGTGGCTGCGCTTCGCCCGGACCCACTCGACCCCCGCCCGCCCCGTCCGGTACGTGCCCGGCGGCTCCGCCGACGAGATGCCGCTGGCCGATATCCCGGCGGGCGCGAGCGTCGGCGTCATCGGCATGGGGCTCACCTTCTACGACGTGCTGGCCGAGCTCACCCTGGGGCGCGGCGGCACCTTCACGGAGGGCGGCGACGGGCTGCTCTACCTGCCCAGCGGCAAGGAGCCGAGGATCCACGCCGGTTCGCGCGGCGGGGTGCCGCTGCTCACCCGGGGCGCCAACCAGAAGGCGCCGACGCACCGTTACCGTCCGGTGCTCTTCACGCCGGAGCGGATGGCGCGGCTGCGCGCCGGGCACGCGCCGCTCGACTTCGAGCGGTCCGTGCTGCCCTGGCTGCTCGCCGAGGTGAACATCGTGCTGCTCGCCACCCGGATCCGGCAGGTCCACGGGCCCGACGCGGCCCGGGAGTTCACCGAGCGCGCGGAGGAGGCGCCGGACCGGGCGCCGGAGCCGGCGGCGCTCCAGCGGATCGCCGCCGGCTACCGGATCGACCCGCTGCCGCTGACCGGTCTCGACGCCCTGGCCCGGCCGTTCGGCGAGCGCAGGTTCGGCTCGCCTGCCGAGTTCCACAAGGTGCTCACCGAGTGGCTGCGCGCCGATCTGGGCGATGCCCGGCTCGGCAACGCCGACGGTCCGATGAAGGCGGCGGCGGACGTCCTGCGGGACGTGCGGCAGACCATCCGTTCGGTGGTGGACTTCGGCGGGCTCACCCCGGACTCGCACCGCTGGTTCCTCGCCGCGTTCGGGCCGGTCGCCTCGCTGGTGTCGACGGGCCCGCCACCGCTGCGGTCCGAGCAGTTCCTGGCGCTCCTCGCGGCCGGGGTGCTCGAACCGGTGGGTCCCGGCGCCCGGTTCGGCGCCGATCCCGTCGAGGGACGCTTCACGGTCGAGTCGGACCGGGTGGAGAACTCGTGGACCGCGCTCGACGTCCTCGTGGACGCCCGGGTCCCCGCCACGGACCTGACCGCCGACCGCGATCCGCTGATCCGGGGCCTGCTGGCCGACGGGCGGGTGCGGCCCTTCGTCAACGCGGCGGAGCGGCCCGAGGGCGGTACGGCGGAGTTCGCGACGGGCGGCATGGACTGCACCGACGCGCCGTTCCACCCGGTCGGCGCGGACGGGGAGCCGGACCGGGCCACGCATGTGCTCGGCATCCCGAGCGAGCACACCCGCTGGTTCACCCAGGTGGGCAGCGGGCGCCCCGGCCCGTGGGGCTCCTTCGTCAAGGACGCCGACGCCATCGCGTCGGCGCTGATGGGAGCGGCGGAATGAGCGTGACCGTACGGCACGGCGCCGCGTACGCCGAGCATCGCGCGACGGCGGCGCACGAGGAGTACCGGGCCGCCCGGGACCTGCTGCTGCGGCTGCGCGGCGACCGGGAGGCGGCCTCGGCGGCGTTCCGGTGGCCGCGGGCCCGGCACTTCAACTGGGCCCTGGAGTGGTTCGACGTCGTCGCCGAGGGCAACGCGCGGACCGCCCTGGAGATCCTCGGCCGCCCGGCGCCGGACGGCTCGGTCCCGGTGGCCGACCGGGTGACCTTCGCCGAACTCGCGGCCCGCTCGGACGAGTTGGCGGTGTCCCTTGCGGAGGCGGGGGTGCTGCGCGGCGACCGGGTGCTGATCCTGCTCGGCACCCGTACGGAGCTGTGGGAGACGCTCCTCGGCTGCATCAAGCTGGGCGCGGTCGTCGTCCCCGGCTACCAGGACCTCACCCGCGACGAGGCCGCCGACCGGATCGCGCGGGGCGGCATCCGGCATGTCGTCTGCGCACCCGAACTCATCTATCTGCTGGGCGAGTTGCCGATCCCCGGGCTGCGGATGGCGCCGGGCGCGGCGGGGGTGCCGGGCTGGACCGCTTACCCCGACACCCGCGACCCCGACCGCCGCCGCCCCTTCCTCCCCACCGTCCCGACCCCCTCGGCCGATCCGTCCTTCTGCTACTTCACCTCCGGTACGACCTCGCTGCCGAAGCTGGTCGAGCACTCCCACGCCGGGTACGGCGTCGGCCACCTCTCCAGCCTGTACTGGAGCGGGCTGCGCCCCGGCGACCGGCACCTCAACCTGTCCGCGCCCGGCTGGGCCAAGCACTCCTGGTCCAGCTTCTTCGTCCCGTGGACGGCCGGCGCGACCGTCGTCGCGCCCCCGGACGGCGGCCTCCCGCCGTCCGTCCTGCCCGGGATCCTCGCCACCCTGCGGATCAGCAGCCTCTGCGCCCCGCCGAGCGCCTGGCGGGCGATGCTGCCGTACGTGACGGAGGGCAGGGGCGCGCCCCGGCTGCGGGAGGCGACGGCGGCGGGGGAGCCGCTGACGGCCGAGGTGACGGACCGGATCGAGGTGGCCTGGGGGGTCAGGGTCAGGGACGGCTACGGCCAGACCGAGGCCACCGCCCTCATCGGCCGCACCCCCGACACCCCGCCCCCGCTCTCCCCGCTGGGCCACCCGCTGCCGGGCTACCGCATCGTGCTGCGCGACCCGGAGACGGGTCTCGCGGGGGAGGCGGGGGAGGTGTGCGTCGACCTGACGGAACGTCCGCCGGGGCTGATGCGGGGGTACGTCGACCGGGCGCCGGGCGATCCGGGCTCCGGCGACTCGGCGGAGGACGCCCGTACCGCGGCCGTCTTCGCCGACGGCCTCTACCGCACCGGCGACCGGGGCGAGCGCTGCGCCGACGGGTCGATCCGGCTGCTCGGGCGGATGGACGAGGTGTTCAAGTCGTACGGTCACCGGGTCTCCCCGATGGAGATCGAGGCGGTCCTGCGCACCCACCCGGCGGTCGCCGACGCGGCCGTGATCCCCTGCCGCGACGAGTTCGGCGGCCTCGCCCCGTACGCCGTGGTGGAGACCCGTAACACCTACCCTCCCGAGCTCCTGGAACGGGAGTTGATCGCCCTCGCCGCGAAGCGCCTGGCCCCGGTGTTCGTTCCCCACGGCGTGGACGTACTCCCGGCCCTGCCCCGCACCCGCTCGGGCAAGGTGCGCAGGGGGGCGCTGCGGCCGGGCGTGGGGGTGGTCGGCTAGCGCGTGCCCCGGCCGTCAGGCCGTCCCGCCCGCCCCGCGTTCCGCCGTGCGCAGCAGCACCGTGGCGACGGCGCGGGCGCGGACGGCGGCTTCGGTGGTGCCTTCGCGGAGGGCCGTGACGATGGCGCCGTCGCCGAGGAGGGCGAGTTGGCGGGCGAGGGTCTCGTGGTCGCGGTAGCCGCCGTCGGCGAGGAGGCCGTCGAGGCGGGCGATGACGCGTTCCTTGTGCTCGGCGGCGACGTGGTGGGCCGGGCTCTCGGGGTCGGCCGTCTCGACCATCGTGTTGATGAAGGCGCAGCCGCGGAAGTCGGCCGAGGCGAAGCGCTCGGCGAGTCCGTCGAAGAGGGCGAGCGGCAGCTCCTGCGGGTCGCGGCCGCTGGCCTCGATCCGGCCGTCGAGCCAGGCCCGCCACATGCCGTCGCGGCGCCGCAGCACCTCGACGACCACGTCGTCCTTGCTGGGGAAGTGGCGGTAGAAGGAGGCGCGTCCCACCCCGGACTCGGACAGGATCCGCTCGATGCCGACGGCCCGGATGCCCTCCTCGTAGAAGAGCCGCTCCGCCGCGCTGAGGAGCCGTTCTTTAGCGTTCGTGGCCATACCAGACGGTACCACTCGGTTCCGTAGCGGAGGGCTCCCCGTACCGGACCCACCGCCTCCCGTTGCGCGAGACGGAACCGATCGGTACCGTCAGGATGGTACCGATCAGTTCCGTCTTTGGTCCGGCTCAAGGAGAGCTCCATGCCCCGCCTGCCCCAACTGACCGTCGACACCGCCAACGAGGAGCAGCGCGAGCTGCTCGAAGGCACCCTCAAGCAGCTCGGCAAGCTGCCCAACCTCTACGCCGCCCTCGCCAACGGCCCGGCCGCGCTGCGCGGTTACCTCGCCCTGCGCGAGTCCCTCGTCGGCGGCGCCTTCAGCGCCCGGCAGCGCGAGCAGCTGGCGCTCTACATCGCCCAGCGCAACGACTGCACCTACTGCGTCTCCGCGCACACCCTGCGCGGCGGCAAGGTCGGCCTGAGCGAGCAGGAGCTGCTCGACACCCGCCGCGGCGGCGACGCCGGCGACCCGCACATGGACCAGGTGCTGCGGATCACCGGCGCGATCATCGAGAGCGGCGGCCGGGTGAGCGACGCCGCCCTCGCCGACGCCCGCGCCGCCGGCGTCACCGACGCCGAACTGGCCGAGATCGTCGGACATGTGGCGCTCAACGTGCTGTCCAACTTCTTCAATCACGTTGCGCAACCGGAGTTGGACTTTCCGTTGGTCCCGGCCCAGCTCGCCGAGTAGAGTCCTTCGCGGCCGACCAGGGGTGCCGGCGCGCGAGGGAGCGTGCCGGCACCCCTGTGGTGTCGACAGACCGACTGGGGCGATCGAACGGGTGGCGTGACCTGCCATCCGAGTGCCGGCTGCCACCGGTGGGTGGCGAGGGGGTTGTTCACGTGGACATCGACGCAAGAACCCTGAGAACGTTTCGCGAGGTGACCCTGACCGGGTCCTTCACCCAGGCGGCCCGCCGCCTCGGGTACTCGCAGTCCAGCGTCACGGCGCAGATGCGTGCCCTGGAACGCCAGATCGGGGAGCCCGTCTTCGAACGGCTGCCCAGCGGTGTGCGCCTGACCCGCGCCGGCACCGTCCTGACCGAGTACGCGCGCCAGATCCTCACCCTCGTCGGCGAGATGGAGACCGCCTTACGCCGCCCCGCCGCCAATCCGCCGCGGATGACCGTCGGCATCGTCCCCGCCCTCGCGTACGGGCAGCAGCTCGCCCGGGTGACCCACATCGGCCGACGGCTGCTCTCCGGCGTCCAGTTGGCCCTGCGCGTCATGGGCACCGCCGAGATCCACGACGCCTTCCGCGCCGGAGCCATCGACGGCGCCCTCGTCCTCACCGTCGTGGAGGCCGAGGACCCCACCGCGCAGCCCGCGGGACTGCCCGACCAGCCGCGCGCCGAACGACCGGACGACTTCACCGAAGTACGGCTCCAGGAAGTCGAGTTCGTGCCCGTCACCGGCGTCTCCCGGGCCCGCGGGCGCGCCTCGGCGGGCCGTCAGGTGGTCATCGCGGACCCCGACTGTCCCTCGCAGCGCTGGCTGCCCGAATTCCTCCGGCTCCGCTCCGACGGACCGCCCGAGATCCATGAACTCGGCTCCATGGCCGGAGTCCGCGCCGCCGCCCAGTCCGGGCTCGGCTGCGCGATGCTCCCCATGGCGCTCGCCGCCTCCCCGCGCGAGGCCACCGGACTGCGCCCGCTGCCGGGCGTCCCCCGGATGCGCTGGAACGCCTCGCTCGTCTCCGCCCGCGCCGACGACCGTCCCGCGCTCGACTGGGAGAACCTCACCGAGACGCTCCGTCAGGCCACCGCCCTCGCCTGCGCGGTCTACCCGGGCCATCACGAGGACCCGGGCGTGCTCCCCGCCCTCGACCCGGGCGTCGCGGGCCGGCCCGCCCCCTAGGGCGTATCCCTGGAACGGGTGTCACGGCGCACCGCCCCCTCCCCGGACCCAAACCCCCGACCGGGCCCCGAGGGCGGCGGTGCGCCGTGGCACCTCTCGCCCGCTAGAGGTCGAACTCGTGCGGCGGCAGGTCCAGCGCGAAGCAGGCCTCGCGGACCACGGCCTGCTCGGTCTTGTCGAAGTCGCCGTCGGCGCCGCCGATGACGATGCCGATCTGCACGACCGCGCGGGCCTCGGCCGGCTTCTTCTTCGCCTTGGCGATCTCCTGGAGCACGCTGACCTTGCCGAAGTCGAAGTCGGCGGCCAGCTTGTCGAGGTTGGCGTCGAAGCGGCGCTGCAGATCGGTCGCGTCGAAGTTCTGCAGCACCTCGTTGGACGCGATGAGCTGGGCGACACGGCGCCGCTCGGCCGGGTCGATCGAACCGTCAGCCGCCGCGACCAGGGCGCACATCGCCATGCTCGCGTCGCGGAAGGCGCCGCTCTTGAGGTCGTTCTTCTTCGCCACCAGCTGGGTCTGCATCGTCGATGCGGACTCCTTGATGCGGTCCCACAGGGCCATGTGCGCGCACTCCATACGTCGGTTAATTCTACTGGCCTGTAGAACGTACCAGGGGAGCGGTCGGTTCCCGCCGCTGCCTACGATGACGGCATGCCGGAACGTCAAACACACGAGCGGACCCCGGGCCCGCCCGAACTCGCCGCCGCGGCCGCGGTCTTCGCCCTGCTCGCCGACCCCACCCGCCTCCAGCTCGTCTGGCTGCTCACCAGGGGCGAGGCCGACGTGAGCGCCCTGACCGAGGCGTGCGGGGCCTCCCGGCCCGCGGTCAGCCAGCACCTGGCCAAGCTGCGGATCGGCGGCCTCGTCCAGTCCCGCAGGGACGGCCGGCGGGTCGTGTACGCGATGCCGGACGGGCACCTCAGACGGCTGGTGGTCGAGGCGGTCAGCCGGGCCGACCACGAGGTGAGCGGAGAGCCCTGGCACGACTGAGGGGGCGGACATCCGGCCCGCCCGGCCTGGCGGCCATCTGGCGTCAACATGTGCGCAAGCGCGCACATGTCCGCTACCGTGGAACCGTGCTGTCCGTCCTGCGCCACCGCACCTACCGGCACCTCTTCGTCGCCCAGACCGTCGCCCTCCTGGGCACCGGCCTCGCGACCGTCGCCCTCGGCCTGCTCGCCTACGACCTCGCCGGGGCCGACGCCGCCGCGGTCCTCGGCACCGCCCTCGCCCTCAAGATGTGCGCGTACGTAGCCGTCGCCCCCCTCGCCGCCGCGCTCGCCGCCCGCGTCCCCCGGCGGGCCCTGCTCGTCTCCGCCGACCTCGTCCGGGCCTGCGCCGCGCTCACCCTGCCCTTCGTCGACCAGGTCTGGCAGATCTATGGCCTGATCCTGCTCCTCCAGGCCGCCTCCGCCACCTTCACCCCCGTCTTCCAGGCGACCGTCCCCGACGTCCTGCCCGAGGAACGCGCCTACACCGAGGCCCTGTCGCTCTCCCGGCTCGCCTACGACCTGGAGAGCCTCGTCTCACCGGTGCTCGCCGCCGCGCTCCTCGCCCTCGTCCCGTACCCCTGGCTGTTCACCGGCACCGCCGCCGGCTTCCTCGCCTCCGCGCTGCTCGTCCTCTCCGTCGCCCTGCCCAGGCCGCCCGCGCCCCGCGCACACCCGGCGGGACGCCGCTCCGGGACCTTCGGCCTCGGCGCCCGCCTCTTCCTCGCCACCCCGCGCCTGCGCGCCCTGCTCGCCCTCGACCTGGCGGTGGCCGCGGCGGGCGCCCTGGTCCTGGTCGGCACCGTCGTCCTGGTCCGCGACACCCTGGGCCGGCCCGCCGGCGACGTGCCGCTCGCGCTCGGCGCGTACGGAGCGGGCTCCATGGGCGTCGCCCTGCTGCTGCCCCGGCTCCTCGACCGGCTCGACGAACGCCGGCTCATGCTCGCCGGGGCCCTCGCCCTGCCCGGCGCCCTCGGCCCGCTCGCCCTGCTGCTCGCCGCCCCGCCGGGCGCCTGGACCTGGCCGGGACTGCTCGCCGGCTACCTCCTCGTCGGCGCCGCCACCTCCGCCGTCCTCACCCCCAGCGGGCGGCTGCTGCGCCGCTCGGCCGCCTCAGGCGACCTGCCCGCCGCCTTCGCCGCGCAGTTCTCGCTCTCGCACGCCTGCTGGCTGCTCGCCTACCCGCTCGCCGGGCTCCTCGTCACCCGCGCCGGACCCGCGCCCGCGGCGGCGGTGCTCGCCGGGCTCGCCCTGCTCGGCGCGCTGGCCGCGGCCCGCCTCTGGCCCCGCGCGGACCCCGTCGACCTGGCGCACGTCCACCCCGAGCTCCCGGCCGACCACCCGCACCTGGCCGGAGCCCCGGGACCCCACACCCACGCCTTCCACATCGACGCCCTGCACCGGCGCTGGCCGGCGCCCGCCCCGTAACACCGGGGGAGTGGCGCCCGGGAACGCCGAACGGCGGCGGGGCTCTCGCCCCGCCGCCGTTCGCGTCGGTCTCTTCGGTCCGTCAGTCGGTTCAGACCGCCGGAGCCGGGAAGGTCGGGTACTCGACGCCCGAGACGTGCTGGACGACCCGGATGACCTGGCAGGAGTAGCCGAACTCGTTGTCGTACCACAGGTACAGGATCGCGTTGTCGCCGTCGACCTTGGTCGCGCCGGCGTCCACGATCGACGAGTGGCGCGAGCCCACGAAGTCCATCGAGACGGCGTCGGGAGCCGTGGTGAAGTCGATCTGGCGCTTCAGCGGCGAGTGCAGCGAGACGTCGCGGAGGTACTCAAGGACCTCCTCGCGGGTGGTCTCGCGGCCCAGCCGCAGGCTGAGGATGGCGATCGAGACGTCCGGGACGGGGACGCGGATCGAGCTGCCCGTGATCGGGGCCTTCAGCTCCGGCAGCGCCTTGGCGACGGCCGAGGCGGCACCGGTCTCGGTGATCACCATGTTGAGCGGCGCGGACCGGCCACGGCGGTCGGCCTTGTGGTAGTTGTCCAGCAGGTTCTGGTCGTTCGTGAACGAGTGGACGGTCTCCACGTGACCGCGCAGCACACCGTACTCGTCGTCCATGGCCTTGAGCGGCGGGACGATCGCGTTGGTGGTGCAGGACGCGCAGGAGATGACCTGCTCGTCCGGCTTGATCGTGTCGTGGTTGACGCCGTGCACGATGTTCGGGACGTCGCCCTTGCCCGGAGCCGTCAGCACGACCTTGTCGATGCCGGGGCGCAGGTGCTTGGACAGGCCCTCGCGGTCGCGCCACTTGCCGGTGTTGTCGATGAGGATGGCGTTCTCGATGCCGTACGCCGTGTAGTCGACCTCGGAGGGGTCGTTGGCGTAGATCACGCGGATCGAGTTGCCGTTGGCGACGATCGTGCTGTTCGCCTCGTCGACGGTGATGGTGCCCTGGAACTGGCCGTGGATCGAGTCGCGGCGCAGCAGCGAGGCGCGCTTGACGAGATCCTGGTCACCGCCGCCGCGCACGACGATGGCGCGCAGCCGCAGACCGTTGCCGGAGCCGGCCTTCTCGATGAGCAGCCGCGCGACCAGGCGCCCGATGCGGCCGAAGCCGTACAGGACGACGTCACGGCCGTCGCTCCGCGCGATCTTGTTGGCGCCGATGGCACCGGCGACGGCGTCGGCGGTGAACTCCGCCACCGAGAGACCGCGGTCGTCGGCCTTGTACTCCGCCGCCAGCATGCCGATGTCGATCTGGGACGGGCCCAGGTCCAGCGTGGTCAGCGCCTCCAGGAACGGCAGGGTCTCGGTGACCGAGAGCTCCTCGCCGTCGATCTGGCGGGCGAATCGGTGGGTCTTGAGAATGCTGACCACCGACTTGTTCACCAGGGAGCGGCTGTGGAGGAGGACCGTGACGTCCTGCTCGCGGTGCAGCTTCCCGATGATCGGAATCATGGACTCCGCGATCTCCTCGCGGTGCTTCCAGTTGGTGAACGAGTCCTCGTTGACAGTCACAGTGCAACTTTCGAGCTAGGCAGTGCTCATATGCTAACCCGACCGCCATCGGGTCCTTCAAGGGGTCCCCGGCGAGGTGGTCGTCACGTCGCCGGGAACCGGTCATCCCTGTCGCGTCACCGTCTTCTCTCCGGTCACACCCCGCACTCCCGTCATACGGAGGGGGGTGCGAGCTCCGTCCGTACGGTGCGGGCCGCGGCCACCAGGTTCTCCAGGGCCGTACGCGTCTCCGGCCAGCCGCGCGTCTTCAGACCGCAGTCCGGGTTCACCCACAGCCGCTCCGCGGGGATGGCCGAAAGTCCCGTCCGCAGCAGAGCCGCCGCCTCCTCCGGATCCGGCACCCGGGGCGAGTGGATGTCGTACACACCGGGCCCCGCCTCGCGCGGATAGGCGTGCGCGGCGAGCTCCCGGGCCACCCGCATGCGCGAACGGGCCGCCTCCAGACTGATCACGTCCGCGTCCAGCTCGTCGATGGCGCCGATCACGTCGCCGAACTCGGCGTAACACATGTGCGTGTGGATCTGGGTGTCCGGCCGCACCCCGCTCGTCGCGAGCCGGAACGCCTCCGTCGCCCACTCCAGGTACGCCGCCCGGCCCGCCGCCCGCAGCGGCAGGGTCTCCCGCAGCGCCGGCTCGTCGACCTGCACCACCGAGGTGCCCGCCGCCTCCAGGTCCGCGACCTCGTCCCGCAGCGCCAGCGCCACCTGCCGGGCCGTCTCCGCGAGCGGCTGGTCGTCCCGGACGAACGACCAGGCCAGCATCGTCACCGGACCTGTCAGCATCCCCTTCACCGGGCGCGCCGTCAGCGACTGCGCGAACCCCGTCCAGCGCACCGTCATCGGCCCCGGCCGCGCCACGTCACCGGCCAGCACCGGCGGCCGGACGTACCGCGTGCCGTACGACTGCACCCAGCCGTGCCGGGTCGCGAGGAAGCCGTCGAGCCGCTCGGCGAAGTACTGCACCATGTCGTTGCGCTCGGGCTCCCCGTGCACCAGCACGTCCAGGCCCGCCTTCTCCTGGAACGCGACCACCTCCCGGATCTCCGCCTCGATCCGCTCCTCGTACGCGGCGGCCCCGATCCGCCCCGCGCGCAGACCGGCGCGGGCCGCGCGCAGCTCCGGCGTCTGCGGGAAGGACCCGATCGTCGTCGTCGGCAGCAGCGGCAGCCGCAGCCGGACCCGCTGGGCCGCCGCCCGCTCCGCGTACGGCTGCGCGCGGCGCGTGTCGGCCGCGGTGACCGCCGCCGCCCGGGCCCGTACCGCCGGATCCCGCGTCAGCGCGGAAGCGGTACGCGAACCCAGCGCGGCCCGGTTGGCCGCGAGCCGGGCCGCGACGGCGCCGGGCCCCTCGGCGAGCCCCCGCGCCAGCGTCGCGACCTCCTCCGCCTTCTGCCGGGCGAACGCCAGCCAGCGCGCGACCTGCGGATCCACGTCCCGCTCGGCCGCCGCGTCCAGCGGCACGTGCAGCAGGGAGCAGGAGGCCGCCACGTCGACCCGGTCGGCCAGGCCGAGGAGGGTCGCCAGGGTCGCAAGCGAACGCTCCAGATCGTTGATCCACACGTTCCGGCCGTCCACCACCCCCGCGACGAGCCGCTTGCCCGGCAGCCCGCCGACCGCCGCGAGGTCCGCCAGGTTCGCCGCCGCGGGACCCGTGAAGTCCAGCGCCAGACCGTCGACCGGCGCCTTCGCGAGCACGGGCAGCGCCTCGCCGAGACGGTCGAAGTACGAGGCCACCAGCAGCCGCGGCCGGTCGGTGAGCGCCCCGAGATCCCGGTACGCGCGGGCGGCCGCGTTCAGCTCCGCCGGGGTGCGGTCCTGCACCAGGGCCGGCTCGTCCAGCTGCACCCACTCCGCGCCCGCCGCCCGCAGATCCGCCAGCACCTCCGCGTACACCGGCAGCAGCCGGTCGAGCAGCGTCAGCGGGACGAAGTCGGCGGGCGCGTCCGCGGCCGGCTTCGCGAGCAGCAGGAACGTCACGGGCCCGACGAGCACCGGCCGGGCCGCGAAGCCCAGCGACAGGGCCTCGGTCAGCTCGCCGACCTGCTTGCGCGCGTCGGCCGAGAACACCGTCCCCGGGCCGAGTTCCGGCACCAGGTAGTGGTAGTTGGTGTCGAACCACTTGGTCATCTCCAGCGGCGCCACCTCCCGCGTACCGCGCGCCATGGCGAAGTACCCGTCGAGGGGGTCGGCGGCGACCGCGGCACGATGCCGGGCGGGCACCGCGCCCACCATCACGCTGGTGTCCAGGACATGGTCGTAGTACGAGAAGTCGCCGGTCGGCACCTCGCGGACACCGTCCTCGACGAGCTGCCGCCAGGCCGCGCGGCGCAGCTCCGCCCCCGTCCGGCGCAGCTGATCGGCCGTCACCCTGCCCTGCCAGTAGCCCTCGACGGCCTTCTTGAGCTCCCGGTCCGGGCCCTGGCGGGGGTATCCGTACACGGTCGTGGTCGTGCTGGTCACGGGACTCTCCTTCGCGAGTCGTGTGGGAGGACCCCGGTGGGACCACGAGCGCGCGAAAGGAGCGAGGAAACCCGGGAGACGGCGCATGCGCCGTGCCCGTACCGTCGCCGACCCGCCCACGAGGTCACCGGAATCTCCGCGCGCGGTCGTCACGCACGGGCAGTGGCAGGTCTTCGGACTCGCGGGCACGCCCTCCTCGTGGAGGACACCTACTGGCCGTCGCTTCCCGGACCCCCAGGGCCCAGTGCTGTTGACGGCGGTCGTTCCCGCTCACCGCTGCGGGGCAGTCCCGGATTCCCACCGGGTTCCCTCTTACGACGCATCCCGCCTGGCGGACGGGGCGAACCAGCTGCAACGCCCACCCTACGCCCTGCCGTTGGGAGCGAGAAGGCCGATCGGCGGGCACGCGGGGAACGGGGCGCGAACTGGCGGGCCGAACGCCTACCGGACGCCGCCCGGGCCCGACACAATCCCCCTATGACGATCACCCCGGTCACCCGGAGCGCTCAGCGGACGCGCCGCACCCTCCTCCACTTCGCCCGCGGCATCCTGACGAGCGCCGTGATCGGGGGCTCACTCGCCGGGCTCGTCGTCGGCACCGTCATCGAGAACCCGCCGCTCCTCGTCGCGGGCCTGGTCGTGCCCCTCGTCTACGGCCTGCTCGTCCTCGCCGCCGGAGCACCCGCACGCCGGCGGGAGGCGGCCGTCGTCCACCGCACCGCCCTCGGGAAGATCGAGAGCCGGCAGGCCACCGGCGGCGGCGACACCAGCGACGTCCTCGTACGCTTCGAGGCCACCGTCGCGCCGGACGACGAGCCGCCGTACCGCGTCGAGTTCACCCAGTTCATCAACGTCGTCGACCTGCCCGACTACCAGCCGGGCGGCACGGTCGTGGTGCGGTATCCGCCGGACCGGCCGTGGAAGGTCGAGATCGTGAAGCGGCCGACGCCCCAGGGGGAGGACCGCGCGGCCGGGGCCCGTATCGACTCGGTGCCCGGACCCGCCCTGACCGAGTCGCTCCCCGAGGGCAGCTCCGCCGCCGGCTTCGTCAACCTCTTCGCCCTGCTGCTCGCCGCGGCCGCCGTCGTCTTCCTCTACCGCGCCGAACTCTTCGGCCCCGACACCGACGCGCCGCCCCCGTCGGCCGCCGCCCCCTCGTCGACCACGGGCGTCTCCTCGTCCACCGGTACGGTCTCCTTCGGCCCCGGCCAGTCCATGCTCGACCCGGGCGCCCTGCGCCTGGCCGTCACGCAGCTCACCCAGGGCGACGAGAAGCGCCAGGCACTCACCGTCGTCGTGCAGGACCGGCTGCTCACCGTCGTGTTCGCCCCCACCGGCACCCAGGCCCCCGGCTTCGACCTGGACGCGCTGCCCTACGCGCGCATCCCCGCACTCGTCCGCGAGGCCAGGACCGGCCTCGGCGTCCGCTCCCCGCAGACCTGGCAGCTCACCGCCGAGAGCCTCACCGGATCCCTCACCCTCAGGATCGGCGTGACCGGCGCCGACGGGGCCGGCTCGCTGGAGGCGGACGGCGACGGCAGGGTGGTCTCGCGCACCTCGGCACACTGACGACGAGGCGGACCAGGCGGAGCAGGCGGACCAGGAGGAGCAGGAGGAACACGGATGGGCTGGCACGGGTATCTGGCGTTGTGGTGCGGGGTGTTCGGCACGGTGGCGCTGGTCGGCTACGGGCGGTCGCTGGCCGGGGTGACCGCCGGCCAGCGGGCGGTCAGGGTCATGGGCAGGATCGAGCGGGTCACGGAGCCACGGCACGGAAGCTCGGGGCGCGACGGGATATCCGTCGTCGTCGCCTTCCAGGACCCGGCCACCGGACAGGAGTTCACCGTCACCAACGACGGCGAGCGCGGTGATCTGATCCGCGCGGCCTGGACCGGACGGGAGGTCGGCCTCCGCTATCCCCCCGGCCGGCCGCACGCCTACCGGTTCATCAGCGACCCGGAGGAGGGCCGGAGCGGGCTCGGCTGGCCCAACTTCGCGGTCTTCCTGATCTACGTCGGCCTGGTCGTCGTCGCGGCCGTCGACTGGGGCTGGCCGTGGGCCCTCATCGGCTTCGGGGTGCCCTGGACCCTGCTGGCCGTGACCTATCTGCCCGGCTCCGTGCGCGTCACGCGCCGCCGCGCCGAAGAGCTGACCTCCGTGGCCCCCGTGCCCGGCCGGGTCGTCGCCGTGCTCAGGGACGTCACCATCGACGAGGACGGCGACACCCTCACCCACCACCGGCCGGTCGTCGCCTTCACCACGCACGAGGGCACCGCCGTCACCGCGTACTGCCCGGACGGTCTGCCCGACCCCGTCCACTCGCGCGGCCGCCTCCTCACGGTCCGCTACACGCCCGCCGACCCGTCCGAATTCGTCCTGGACATGGGCGCCGAGAACCGGTCCCGCAGACTCGACTTCGGCTGTAGCGCCGTGGCGGTCGTCGTGGGGGTGGCGGCGGCCGTGGTGGGCACGGTCCTGGTCACGAGGTGAGCCGCCGGACGGCCGGTGCGCCCACCGCACCGGCCGTCCTCACGCATGGCGATCCGTCAGGCCACCGCCATGGCGGGCGAGTTGGTGACGCCCTCGTCGTGCCGGAGCAGAGTGAGCAGTGCGGCCCGGGCCCGTGCCACCCGTGAACGCACGGTGCCGACCGGACAGCCCATGGCCTCGGCGGCCTCCGCGTACGGCAGACCGAGGAGCTGGGTGAGGACGAAGGCGTCACGGCGCTCACCCGGGATGGCCGACAGGAGCTCGGCGAGCGCGATGCCGTCCTCGAAACCGGGCAGGTCACGGGGCTGCGCGTGCTCGGCGGCGGTCTGCCAGTCGTCACGGTCCGAGAGCCGGGGCCGCGCGGCGGCGTGCCGCAGGCTGTCGACCACGGTGCGACGCGCTATCGAGAGCAGCCAGGTCCGCGCGGACGAACGCCCCTGGAAACGGGGCAGGGCCGCGAGGGCTCTCAGGAACACCTCCTGGGTGAGGTCGTCGGCCGCCTGACGGTCGGCGCTCAGATACGCCACGTACCGCCACACGTCACGGTGCAGCGCGCGGACGAACTGATCGGCCTTCGCGGGGTCCCCGTCCCGGGCCGCGAGGGCCAGCAGGGTCGTGGCGGCGTCGGATTCGGCGGAGTGGTGGGTACGGGCCGGGGGGCCGGCGGGGCCGGCGGGGCCGGCGGGTGTGCGGGCAGGAGTCATCGCCACAGGTCCTTCGATCCTTGAGGGAGACAGAGGGGTGTTCCGGCCTGCCCCGAGGGCACGGCCGAGGCCCGAGCGGCGGCCGTGCGGCGGCCGGCGGGCCCGGGGAACCGGCTGTCGGATCAGACGACAGCGACTGCCTGCGGAGGACCCCGTGAGACGAGCGAATGGGCGAGGTGCGGCTGCCGGGGCGCACGCTCGTCGCCCGGGCGTACGGGACGCAGCCGCGGCCGGTGCACGGGGACGGGCGCGGCGCCGAGCAGCAGGGCCAGCGGCCGGAACAGCCCCGCGGGCAGCGCCCGCAGCAGCCGGAACGCGCCGCGCTCGCCGTACGCGAGCCACAGCCCGCTGAGCAGCGCGGCCAGAAGGTGCGCGGCGAACATGCCGGAGGACGAGGAGAGCGAGAGGCCCGGGAGGCCCGGGAGCCCTGGGAGGCTCGCGAGCGATGTCATGTCGTGGGCGTCGGCGGCCGCCGGCAGATGCGCCATGGCGAGGTGCCCCATGTGACCGGCGGTACCCATGTCGAGCCCCACGTCGGGCACATGGCTCATGGCCGGACGGACCATGGGGCCGGAGAACACACCCGCGCCGGACCCGGCGGCCCCGCCACCGGACTGCGCCCAGGAGAACACCGAGTGCAGCACCGTCTGGACGCCCACGGCCGCCGCCGTCACCGCGCACAGGCCGCGCTCGCGGGCGGCCACGGCCCACGCCGCCCCGGCGGTCGCCGCGAAGGCCGCGCCCAGCGCCCAACCGCCCACGGGACGGCCCGACATCAGGACGTGGCCGGTCGCGGCGAGCAGCACGCAGACGGCCGCGAACAGGGCGGCCCGTACCGCACGCGCTAATCGGCCCGGTGTCATGGCGTGCCCATCCTCGCACCCCTCCCCGGTGGTCTGCCCGCCCCCTCGACCCGTGGACCCATGCCTACGCGACATGTGGTCCGTCCCACAAGAGGGCCCGGGAACTCCCCGGCGGCCCCGGCCGACTCTTCCTCCCGGAAGCGGCCGGAGGCACCGGGCGCGGTACGGGGGAGGGGCCGCGGGTGACCGAGCAGCGCCCGGCGCGCGGGCTGACCGCGCTGCTGACGACGGCCATGGCGTTCTCGATGATGCAGCTCTTCCTGCTCGGCGCGCTCGGGCCGCGTCTGGTGGAGCGGCTCGGCGTCTCCGAGACCCTGCTCGGTCTGACCACCACCGTCGGCTTCGGCACCGCCGCCGTCCTGTCGCCGCTCGGCGGACGGATCGTCGACCGGGTCGGCCCCCGGCACACGCTCGTCGCCCTGCTCGGGCTGTCGGCGCTCGCCCTCGCGCTGATCGGCGCCGCACCGGGACCGGGGCTCCTGCTGGCCGGGGTCGCGCTCGGCGGCGTACCGCAGGCACTGGCCAACCCCGCGACCAACAAGGCCATTCTGGCCGCCGTCCCGGCGGCGCGCAGGGGCGCGGTCACGGGGACGAAGCAGTCCGGGGTGCAGTGGGGCGCGTTCGCCGCCGGGCTGCCGCTCGCCTCCGCCGCCGGAGTGCTCGGCTGGCGGGGCGCGGTGTGGGCGGCGGCCGGGGCGGCGCTGCTCGCCGCCGTGTGGGCGTGGCACATGGTGCCGCCGCACATGTCTCCCGCCCCCACCCCTCCCGGCGGCCCCGGCGCGGCGGACCGTGGCCCGGTGGCCTGGCTCGCCGCCCTCGGCGCCTTCTCGTTCTTCCTCGGCGCGGGCATCGCCTCCGTCAACACCTACCTCGCGCTGTACGGTGCCGGGCGGCTCGGCCTGGGCCCGGCCGTCGCGGGCGCGCTGGTCGCCGTCCTCGGCGTCGCGGGCGTCGCGGGCCGCGTCGGCTGGTCCCGCGCCGCCGTACCGCGCCGGGCCCCGTGGCTGCCCGGCGGGCTCGCCGCCGGAGCGGTTGCCGCCGCCCTGCTCCTCGCCCTCGCCGAACACGCCACACCCCTGGTGTGGGCGGGGGCGGTGGCCGTGGGCGGGTTCGCGGTCGCGGGCAACGCGGTCTCGATGGTGCTTGTGCTCCAGCGCTCCGCGCCCGGGCGCGCGGGACAGGACTCGGCGCTCGTCGCCGCCGGATTCTTCGCCGGATTCGCGGTGGGCCCGCCGCTCTTCGGGACGCTCGCGGCCCGCGGCCGCTACGACCAGGGCTGGCTCCTGGTCGCGGCCGAGTTCGGCGTCGCCGGGGCCGTCGCGTACACCTGGGCGCTGCGGGACCGCCGTACCCGCGACCGCACCCGGGAACGCGTCGCGTGACCGCCCCGGACTGGGCCGAGTCGGCCCTCGCGCTGCTCCTCCACCGGGCCGGGCGGACGGCCGAACAGATCGGCTCCCGCTTCCCGTTGTACGCCGAGCCGGGCGACGGGCGCTGGACGACGACCGGCCGCGGCTCCTGGACCGGCGGCTTCTGGGCCGGGCTGCTGTGGCTGCGCGCCCGGCACCGGGCCGGCATCGCCCCGTCGGACGTCCTCGCCGCCTCCGCCTGCACGGCCCGCCTCGCCCCCTGGGTCACGGCGGACACCGCGACCCGCGGCCTGATCCTCTGGTACGGGACCGCGCTGGCCTTCGCCGACAAGGGCGCCGACGCGCTGCGGGCCCGCGCGGCCCGGACCGTCCTCGATGCGTGGGAGCCGCGCCACGGCCTGGTCCCGTGGGGCGCGGCGCTCGGCGGCGAGCGGCTGCGGGCCAGGGCGGACGGCGTGCCCGGCCTCGTACCGCTCCTCGCGGCCGCCGGACCCGCGGGCGCCCGGGCGGCCGACGCGCATCTGCGCCGCCACCTCGACCTGTGCCTGCCCGGGGACGGGCGGCGCCCCCAGCCCTCCTGGCGTTACGACGAGACGGCCGCCGCCTGGACCGCGGAGCCCGAACCGGGCCCCGGCTGGACCCGCGGCGAAGCCTGGCTGCTCCTCGCGGTGGCGGACGGCCTGCTGGGCGTGGGCGCCGAGGAGCCCGGGCCCGCCCCCGACCGCCGGCCGGGCACCGCGACCCTGGCCGACGCGGCCGAACAGCTCCTCTGCACCGGCGAGTTCCTCACCGGACCCCTCGTCCCGCCCGCCGACGCCCGCCACCGCGCCGGCCCCCTCGACACCTCCGCCGCCGCCATCGCGGCGGTCGCGCTGCGCAAACTGGCCCTGGTCCCCGGTGCCCCCTGGGCCACCGCCTGCACGGCCCGCTCGGACGCCATCCTCCACCGCCTCTCCCACGCCCACCTCACCCGGTCCGGCGGGACGCGACCGGGCGGCATGCTCCTGGACGGCTGCTACGACTCGGCCGAACGCACCGCCGTCTGGCACGAACTCGTCTGGGGCGACTTCTTCCTCGCCCTCGGCCTCGCGGCCCTCCGCGGCGACGTGGACCTGACCCGCGTGTAGGACGGGCGGCGCCCCCATCGGGTGGGGGCGCCGCCCCTGGCTCACGGCGCGTAGACGCAGGCCGGGATCCCGGGCGAGTGGCCGTCCTCGGCGACGATCGGGGTGTCCATCCACCAGTCGTAGACGTACGTGCCGTCACTGAGCCGGTCCCAGGTCGTGAACGGCCTGCCGTACTGCATGTGGACGTTGTCCCAGCCGCCGTGGGCCTCCTGGCACACCACGTACACGTACGACCCGTAGTTCGCCGACCCGACGACGGCGGCGCCGTAGCTGGGCTGGTACCGGGTGAACACCCCGTCCGTGGCGTTCACCCGGTACCACCCCGGGCCGCTCGTCGCGCTCTCCGTCGCCTGGGCGGCCGAAGCCCCGCCCCACACCAGGGACATGGCCGTCACCGCCGTCACCATCGCCACCGTCGCTCGTACCCGCCGACTCATCAGCGTTCTCCTCTCCTTGCCGACGTCCTCGTCCCCGTCCGCCGGGGAATGCCTCGAAGTGAATCCGGACGGACCGGGCGGTCACTAGCGGATCGACCACACGCCGACCAGACTCCGACCATGCCCACGCCGACGGACCCGCCCACGGCCGACGCGCCCCCGCCCCACGAGCGCCTCGCCCTCGCCCTGCGCCGCGCCCGGCGGGAACACGGCCTCTCCCAACGGGCCCTCGCCCGGCTGCTGCACATGAGCTCGCACACCTCCATCGGCGACTGGGAGCACGCCCGGCGCGTTCCGTCGGACGACACCCTGGGTCTCTACGAACGCCGACTGGGCCTACGGGAAGGGGAGTTACGGACCCTGCGGCGCGAACTGCTGGTCGCCGACGCCGCCCTGGCCGCAGAAGCCGCCCTGAGCACCGTCACCGTCCGCCCCGCCGCCGCCCTGCCGCCCGCCCCCGCCCCTGCCCCTGCCCCCGCCGGTTTCACGGTGGTCCGGCCGACCGCCGCTCTTCCGCCCGTCCCCGCCGACTTCAGCGGCCGCTCCGACGACGTGGCCGCGCTGCGCACCCTGCTCACCGGACCGGCCGCCGCGCCCGTCGTCGTCTCCGGACCACCCGGCATCGGCAAGACCACCCTCGCCCTGCACGTCGGCCACGCCACCGCCGACCGCTTCCCCGACGGACACCTCTTCGCCGACCTGCGCGGCACCCAGGCCCGGACGGACGGTGACACCGGGACCGCCGCCGCGCTCCACACCCTCCTGTCCGGACTCGGCGTACCGGACCAGCGGATCCCCGCCGACATCCCGGCCCGCTCGGCCCTCCTGCGCGGCCTGCTCGCCGACCGGCGCGTGCTCGTCATCCTCGACGACGCCGCGGGCGAGGCCCAGGTCAGACCGTTGCTGCCGGGGAACGGCGGCTCCCGGGCCCTCGTCACCAGCCGCGCCCGGCTCTCCGGACTCGCCGGAGTCCACCGCCTCACGCTCGACCCGCTGCCCGACACCGACGCCCAATCCCTCCTCGCCGCCATCGCCGGACCCGGCAGGACCGCCCGCGAACCCGACGCCGCCGCCGACATCGTCGCCGGCTGCGGCGGGCTGCCCCTGGCCGTACGCATCGCGGCCAGCCGCCTCGCCGTCTCCCCGGCCTGGAGCCTGGCCCACCTCTCGGCCCAACTGCGCGACGAACGCACCCGGCTGTCCCTGCTCAAGGCCGGCGACAGCGACATCCGCCAGGCCTTCGCCTGCACCTACCGGCATCTGACGCCCCTCCAGGCCCGGCTCTTCAGACTCCTGCCGCTCGTCCCCGCCCCGCACACCGGCACCGAGGCCGCGGCCGCCCTCCTCGGCCGCGACGCCCGGCACGCCGCCGAAGCCCTCGACGACCTCGCCGAGGCCGGACTGCTCACCCCCGCCCCGGCCCCCGGCCGCTGGCAGCTCCACGACCTGCTGCGGCTGTACGCCACCGAGCAGTCCGCCGCCCAGGACCGCCCCGCCGCCCGGGCAGCCGCCGCCCAGCGCCTGCACCACTGGCTCGTCGACACCGCCCACCGCGCCGCGAGCGCCCTCTCCCCGGCCCGCACCGCCTTCCCCGGCGGCGAACAAGCCGCGCTGAGCTGGCTCGACGGCGAACAGGCCACGCTCCTCGGCCTGATGAGAACCGCCCCGGGCACCCGCGACTGGCCCGTCGGCCTCGCCCCCCTCGTCACCGTGCTCAGCTGGTACTTCGACCGGCGCTGCCGCTGGGAGGCCATGGCCGAGGCCGGCCGGACCACCGCCACCCGCGCCGAGGACGACGCCGAACGCGCCGCCGGACTCAACGCACTCGGCCTCGCCCGCCTGGAACAGGGCCGCCACGCCCAGGCCGTCGAGCACCACCGGGAAGCACTCGCCGCCGCCCGCCGGGCCGACGACTGGTACCAGGAGGCCGACGCCCTGTCCAAGACCGGCCTCGCCTACTGGGGCCTGGGCCGCTACACCGACGCCGTCCAATGCCACCGCGCCGACCTGCGCCTCGCCCAGGCCAACGACGACCGCGCCCGCCAGGCGAGCGCCCTCAGCCACCTCGGCACGGCCCTCCGGCTCGCCGGACACTTCGACGAGGCCCTCGACGCGCTCGCCCGGGCGCGGACCATCTGGACCGGACTCGGCACCGCGCGCGGCATCGCCATGGCCGACTACCGCACCGCCTGCGTCTACGCCGACCAGGGCCGCCACCCCGAAGCCCTCACCACCGCCCGCGCCGCGCTCGACCTCTTCCACACCTTCGAGGACGCCTGGGGCCCGGCCGGCGCCCACCAGGTCATCGCCCGCGCCCTCGAAGGCCTCGGCCGCCACGAGGAGGCGGCCACCGCGTACCGGCACGCCGCCGGCCTGTTCACCGCCGTCTCGGACACCCACAGAGCCGAACAGACGACGCTGGCACTGCGCGCCCTGGAGCGGGAAGGCCCCGGACACATCCCAGCGGGCTTCCGCTTCCTCTGACTCCGGCGGGCCCCGCGAGCCCGCGCCCTACCCCAGCCACTCCCGCAGCAGCTCCTCGCGCTCCGAGCGGCGGGGAGTGCCGCCCTCGTGGGTGCGGCCCCACTGGGACATGGCCGCCAGGGTCGTCTCCAGCGTCGCCTCGCCCTCCGTCAGGCGGGACAGCAGGGCGCGGGAGAGGTCGGTCTCGGCCGGGGAGTAGCCGGAGGCGGCGGCCACGTACGTCATCAGTTCGTGGACGCCGTCGGGGGTCCGCACACCGACCCTCATCAGCGGCGGGGCCTCGCCCCCCAGGCCCGTGCCGCCGGCCATGGCCAGCTCCAGGACCGTGCCGAGGGCCAGGTCCCTGACCGCGCCGACCTGCCGCATCAGGGTCCTCTCGGGGACCTCCGACACCGTCAGGTCCCGTATGTCCTCCCACAGATGGAGACGGGACTGCCCGTCGCCGAGGCCCACCACCGCCTCGGGGGTCAGGCGTACCCCGGGCGCGTGCCCGGACGGCTTCGCGCCCACGTACACATCGCCCTCGGCGATCCAGAACAGGCCCACCATGGCCATGGTCGTGCTCACTTCTTCCAGCGGTCAGGTCGCCCTCGGCAACGGGCGGGAGTCCTGGGAAGTTCCCCTGTCGCGCAGCACCCTGCGCGCCACCGACGTGATGTGCAGCTCGTCGGGGCCGTCCAGGACACGGGCCGTGCGGCCCGAGCGGAACAGGGCGGGGAGCGGGGTGTCCGGGCCCAGGCCCGCCGCGCCGAACACCTGGACGGCGCGGTCCGCCACGTCCTGAAGGGTCCGGGCCGCCGCCGTCTTCGCCAGGCCCACCTCCACGTGCGCGTCGCGGCCCTCGGCGACCAGCGCCATCGCCTCGTACACCAGCGGCCGGGTCGAGCGCAGGGCGAGCAGCGCCTCGAAGACGTGCCGCTGGACGAGCTGGTGGCCGCCCAGCGGACCCCGGCCGCCCTGCCGGGCGACCGCCCGCCCGCAGAGCAGGTCGAAGGCTCGCCCTGCCTGCCCGAGCCAGCGCAACGCCCGCAATGTACGGCCCAGTTGGAGGCGCTCGCCCGCCACCGCGAGCGCCCCTCCCGGCGGGCCCACCAGATGGTCCTCGTCGACCGGCACCCGGTCCAGGGCGAGCTCGTACTGCCCCGTCGCGCCGAGCACCGGCAGTTCGCGCACCACACGGAAGCCTGGGGCGGTGGTGGGGAGCAGCAGGAGGGAGAGGCCGTCCCGGTCCCCGGGGGAACCGCCCGTCCGGGCCAGGACGGTCACCAGGTCCGCGTCCCGCGCGTGCGACACGAACCACTTGCGCCCGCTGACACTCCATCCGCCACCCGGCCGCCGCTCCGCGCGCGTGGCCGTGAGCGCCGGCTCGGTGCCGGGCGTGTCGGGCTCCGTCATCGCGTAGCAGGCGCGGAGCTCCCCCGAGACCAGGAGGGGAAGGTACTCGGCGCGCACCCTCGGCGAGCCGTGCCGGGACAGCATCGTCACGTCCAGGAGCGGGGCCGATCCCAGCGCCGCAGGGCCGTGGTCGCTCGCGCCCTCCGCCTCCGCGAGGGACGCGTACCGGCTCAACAGCAGGCCCCCGCCGCCCAGTTCGGCCGGGAGCGGCAGCGCCCACAGGCCCGCCTCGCGCGCCTCCTCCCGCAGGCGCGCCCGGATCCCGGCGGCGTCCGGGCCGCCCGCGTCCAGGCGTGTCTCGTACGGGAAGACCCGCTCCCTCACGAAAGCGGCGACCCGCTCCCGCAGCGGCTCCCCATCGGCCGCGGTTGCTTGATCCGTCACCGTCTCCGCTCGCCTCCCTTCCCGCCTCCGTCGGCCGCACCTGTCGGGAACTGGGCGGAACGCGCGTCCGACCCCTTGCCCGTGGAAGAGGTCGGGGCCGTCCCGTCCCCGGTTCCCGCCCCCGATTCCCGCCCCCGATTCACGACACCCGTTCCCGCCCCGAGACGTGCCAGGAGAGCAGCGGCATGGCGTCAGAGACCACGAACCCGGGGCCCGTCCGGCCCCTCGACGGCCTGCGCTTCGAGGCCGCAGGGCCCGCGCCGCTCACCCGGGTGGTCGACGACCACCTGCGCCGCCTGGGCGCGGCGGCCGGGCGGCGCGCCGACGGGCCCCCGCCCGGCCACGGGCGCTTCCTCCTCACGGGCGGCGGCCTCGGCTCCGTCCGCGCCCGGACCCGGTGGGGCGCGCCCGGCTCCGGGGTCGAGGACGAGGCCACCGCGCAGGCCGCCACCGGCGTGATGAGCGTGCACGGGCGCCGCCACGGCACCCCGCGCGGCCTGGGCGTCGACCTCCTCGCCACCGCGACCGGAGTCCTCACCGTCCAGGGACTGCTCGCCGCGCTGATCGGCCGGGCCCGGGGCGCCGCGCCCGTCGGCCGCGTGGACACGGCCGCCGACCGTACGGGACTCCTCCTCGTCTCCCAGTACCTCGCCGCCGCGGGCGCCGACGAACCCGAGGTCGTCGAACTCGCCCCCGGCGGACCGCCGTTCACCTCCCACGACGGCGTCGTCTTCGAGCTGGAGACGCTGGACCCGGGAGCCTGGGCCGCGTTCTGGCGGGAGCTCGACGCGCCCTCCGAAGCGGTACGGGACGGATGGCGCCCCTTCCAGTTCCGGTACGCGACGGCCTGCGCGCCCCTGCCGCCCGCCCTGCACGCGACCGCCCTCGCCCACGGCATCGCGCGGATCCGGCGCGCCGCCGCCCGCTCGGGCGCGGAGGTGTGCCGGCTGCGGACGCTCGCCGAACGGGCCCGGGAGGACGACGGGGCCGACCCGTGGGACGTACGCGCGCTCGGACCGGGCGGGTGGCGGAGCGACGCCACAGCCCTGGGCGGCCGGCCGCTGGAGGGGCTGACCGTCCTGGAGGCCGGGCGGCGGATCCAGGCACCGCTCGCCGCCCATCTCCTCGGGCTGCTCGGCGCCCGCGTCATCCGGGTCGAGCCCCCGGGTGGCGACCCGCTGCGCGGCATGCCCCCCGCCTGCGCCGGGGTCTCCGCCCGCTGGCTCGCCCTCAACCGGGGCAAGGAGGCCGTCGAGCTCGACATCAAGTCGCCGGGCGACCGGGACGCGCTGCGCGCACTCGCCGCCGACGCCGACGTGTTCCTGCACAACTGGGCCCCCGGCAAGGCCGCCGAACTCGGCCTCGACGCCGCCGACTTGACCGCCGTGAACCCGGCCCTCGTCCACGCCTACACCGGCGGCTGGGCCGGGCGCCTGCCCGACGCGCCCATGGGTACGGACTTCATGGTGCAGGCCCGCACCGGGGTGGGCGAGGCCGTCCACCCCGAGGGCGAGCCGCCCGTGCCGTCGCTGATGACCCTGCTGGACCTCCTCGGCGGCCTGCACGGCGCCGAAGCCGTCCTCGCCGGACTCCTCCTGCGTGAACGCACCGGCCACGGCGTACGGGTGGAGTCCTCCCTGCTCGGCGCCGCCGACACCCTCCTCGCACCCTTCCTGCGCCGCGCGGCCGGGGGCGCCGCCCCCCGCAGACCGCCCGGCTTCCGGCGCCCCCTCGCGACCGCCGACGGCCACCTCACCCCCACCGACACCTCGGCCGCCGCAGCCGCCACGTACCCACTCCACACCCTGCCCACCGCCGACGCCCTGACCCTCCTGCGCACCCACGGCCTGGCCGCCACCGGCGTGGTCACCGACCTGGGCGCGCTGCTGGACGGGGTGAGGACGGCCGCCGAGGCCGTGGGCGCGGACGCCACGTGCGGGATCGCCATATGCGCCGATGCCATGTGCGCCGATGCCGTGGGCGCTGAAGTCGTGGGCGCGGACGCCATGTGCTCCGACGCCACGTGCGCCAGCGCCACGTGCGCCGACCCCACCCACGCCGACCCCACCCACGCCGACCCCGCCTCCGCCGGCACCACCCCCCGCGCCCCCACCCCCGCCCCGATCGGGCGGGACCGGCGCGGGGCGCCCGTCGTTCCCGACCCCTGGAGCTTCGTGTGACTGTCGTCCTGCGCGATCTGCTGCCCGCCCGGCTGCGCCGTTCCTGGGCGGTGGAGGGGCTCTGCCCCGATCTCGATCTGTACAGCCTGTTCCGGGCCCGGCTCGTCGCCGAGCCGCATCGGACGGCCGTGATCGACGCCCGAGGGGCGCTCTGCCGCACGGCGCTCGACCGCAAGGTGCGATGTCTCGCCGAGGGGCTGCGGGGGCTGGGGGTCGGGCCCGGGGACGTCGTCGGGGTCCAGCTTCCCGACGGGCGTGGCGCGGTCGCCGCCGATCTGGCGCTCGCGGCCCTGGGGGCGGTCGCCCTGCCGTTCCCGGTCGGCCGAGGGGCGCCGGAGGCCGAGGAGCTGCTGCGGCGTGCGGAGGCCGTCGCCGTGATCGCCGCAACCGAGCACCGGGGGCGGACCCGCGCGGCCGGTCTGCTCGCCCTCGCGCCCGCCCTGCCCGCCCTGCGGCACGTGATCTCCGCCGGCCCGGGCCCCGCCCCCGAAGGAACGATTCCGCTGGCCCGCCTGCTCCGTACCGACCCCACCGGATTCGTCCCCGCCCGCCCCGACCCCGACGGCGCCGCCCGCATCCTGGTCTCCTCCGGCTCCGAGGCCGCCCCGAAGATGGTCGCCTACTCCCACAACGCCCTCGCTGGCGGCCGGGGCAACTTCCTCGCCGCCCTCATGCCCGACACCACCCCGCCGCGCTGCCTCTTCCTCGCCCCCCTGGCCTCCGCCTTCGGCTCCAGCGGCACCGCCGTCACCCTCGCCCGGCACGGCGGCACCCTCGTCCTGCTCGACCACTTCACGCCCGAGGCGGCGCTCGCGGCCGTCCGCGCGCACGCGCCCACCCACGTCCTCGGCGTCCCCACCATGATCCGGATGATGCTCGAACGCCTGGAGGCCGAGGGCCCCGCCGGGCCACTGCCCGCCCCCACCGCCCTCGTCCTCGGCGGCGCCCCCCTCGACGAGGCCACCGCCACCGCCGCCACCGAGGCCTTCGGCTGCCCCGTCGTCAACCTGTACGGGTCGGCGGACGGCGTCAACTGCCATACGGGGATCACCGGGCGGACGCCGGCCGCGTGCCCGTCCCGTACCGACGACACGCCCGCCGGCGTCGTCGTGGGCAGACCCGACCCCCGTGTCGCCGACATCCGCGTCGCCGACCCCGAGACCCACCGTCCGCTGCCCGACGGCCGGATCGGCGAGATCGTCTCGCGCGGCCCGATGACCCCGCTCTGCTACGTCGCCGCCCCCGAGCTCGACGCCCGCTACCGCACCCCCGAGGGCTGGGTCCGCACCGGTGACCTCGGCTACCTCGACGCCGACGGCCTGCTCCACGTCGTCGGACGGCTCAAGGACGTCGTCATCCGGGGCGGCGCCAACATCAGCCCCGCCGAGGTGGAACGCGCCCTCGCCGCCCACCCCCGGATCCGCGACGTGGTGTGCGTCGGCGTCCCCGACCCGCTCATGGGGGAGCGGCTCGCCGCCTGCGTCGTGCCCAGGAGGCCCGGCGCGGCTCCGGAGCTCCCGGACCTCGGCGCCCACCTGACCGCGCGCGGCCTCGACCGCCACAAGCACCCCGAGCTGCTGCTCCTGCTCGACGCGCTCCCGCTCACCGCCGCTGGGAAGCCCGACCGCGCCGAACTGCGCCGCCGGGCCGCCTGACCCTGTCCCTCACCCCATCGCCTTCCGCAGCTCCCTCGCCGCGCCCCGGTACACCGCCAGCAGGTCCAGATCCTCATCCGGGTAGTTGGCGATCTCCACCTGCCGGGCGCCCGAGTCGGGCAGCACCGTGCCCGTCGACATGTGGGCGTTGTCCAGGACGAGCGCGGGCTTCTTCGCGGACAGGGCCGCGAGCTGGGCCGGGGTGACCGGTTCGGGGCCGTACGAGCCGACCGTCGTGGCGCCCGCGAGGCCGGCCGCCCAGGCGGTGAAGACCTGGGTGACGACGGCCGGGCTCCGGCCGCCCGGCCAGGCCTCGCGGAGTTCGCCGCGCAGCTTCGCCACCTCCGCGTCGAGCCCCGTCTTCCAGTGCGCCGCCGCCTCCCCCGTACCGAACAGGGCTCCCAGGCGCGCGACTTCGGCGGCGGCCTTCGCGGGCTCGTTGTCGAGGGCCACCTCGACGAGCCGGGCCTTCGAACCGGCCGCCTCCTTGATCTTCGCGGCGTACGGCTCGAACGGCGCGTACAGCACGAAGTCCGCCCCGGCGACGGCCGCCAGGTCCGAGGGCCTCGGGTCGTAGTCGGGGGCGTGATGGACCGACCGCGGCACGATCACCGTGACGTCCTCGGCCCCGGCGGCCTTGGCGAAGGCGCCCTCCCAGGTGGTCGTCGCCACGACCACCGGCCCGCCGGGCCTGCCGGTCGCCGCGTGGCCCCGGTCCGGGGCCGGGTCGGCGGTCCCGCAGCCCGCGGTCAGGAGCAGGACCGCGCTCAGTGCGAGGAGGGGAAGGAGGGGTGCGGAGCGGGCGGTACGGACGCGGCAGCGCGCCATGGGCGGATTCTCCGTTCGGGGACGAGATGGACGGCGAGGACGACGAGCCCCGCCGTCAGGACCAGGACCGGCCCCGGCGGCCAGTCCAGCCACAGGGCCAGCAGGAAGCCGGTCAGATTGACGCCGACGCCGATGCCGACCGCCCACAGCGCGATCGACCGCAGCGAACGGCCAAGGCGCCGCGCGGCGAGCGCGGGCAGCAGCGTGAGGGCGTCGACGAGCAGGGCGCCGGTGAGCTTGATCGCCCCGGCCACCGCCACCGCGACGAGGACCAGGAGCACCGTGGTGAGCAGCCGCACCGGCACCCCCGAACACTGGGCGAGCTCCCGGTCGTACAGCAGCAGCGCCACCTCGCGCCGCCGCCACCACAGCAGCGCCGGTACGGTCACGGCGAGCGCGCCCAGGACGACGAGGTCCGCCGTGCCGACCGACAGGATCGACCCCCACAACAGGGCGAACGCGCCGGACGCGTTGACGCCGGAGACAGCCAGGACGAGCAGCGCGCCCGCGATGGCCAGGCTCATCAACAGGCCCATCGCGCCCGAGAGTCCGTCCGGGGTACGGGCCAGCGGGGCCACGCCCGCGCCCGAGAGCGCGCACGCGACCAGCGCGCACACCATAGGGTCGAGCCCGGTCAGCAGCCCGACCGCGATGCCCAGCAGGGCCACGTGCATCATCGCGAACCGCACCGGCATGATGTCCAGCCCGACGATCACCACGCCGACCACCGGCAGCCCCACGGCCGCGAGCAGCAGCGCGAGCCCCGCCCGCCGCACCGGCACCAGATCGAGCAGGACGCCCAGGTCGGCGGTGGCCAGCGCGCTCACCGCGCCTCCCGCAGCCGGCCCGCGGCCATCTCCAGGACCCGGTCGCAGCGCGCGGCGAGGGCCCGGTCGTGGGTCACCACCACGAGCGTCACCGGCAGCGCGGCCAGCACGTCGGCGGCCTCCTCCTGACCCGCGAAGTCCAGCGCGGCGGTCGGCTCGTCGGCGAGCAGCACCTGCGCGCCGGCCGCCACGGAGCCGAGCGCCCGGGCGAGGTACATGCGGGCCAACTGGCCGCCGGACAACGTGTGTACGGGGCGGCCCGTCAGCCCGCCGACACCGAGCCGCCCGGCCGCCTCGGCGGCCTCGGCGGGTGCGCCGCCGCTGGCCAGGAGCTCGTCGCCGCGCAGCGGGAACCGGCCCGCCGCGGGCTTCTGCGGGATCCACGCGCAGGCCCGGCGCCGCTCGCCCCACTCGGCCGCCGAGCGGGCGGTCCGGCCGCCGACCTCGATGGTGCCGGTGGTGTGCGGGTGCAGCCCGAGGACGGCGCGCAGCAGGGTCGTCTTCCCGGAGCCGTTGGTGCCGGTCAGGGCCACCCGCTCGCCCGCCGCGACCACCAGATCGACGTCGGTGACCGCCTCCGTACGCCCGTGGCGGCAGCCGACTCCGCGCATGCGTATGTCCAGTCCGCCCATGCCCCGCTCCTGCCCCTCCGCCCCGTCTCTCGGGCTCGGGGCGGGGGAGGAGTCGGCCGGTGCGGCCCGGGAGTTCCCGTGGACGCGCCGGAACCCGTGGGCGGCCATGGCCGACCCCTTTCCCGGAACACACGGACACCTCCCACCCCATCTGTCACATCCACCCCAGGAGCCACCCATGAACCGCAGGCAGCTACTCCGCGCCACCGCCGCCGGGGCCACCACCGCCGTCGGCGCCACGGGCGCCCTCGCGGCCACGGCCGGAACGGCGACCGCCGCCCCGGCCGCCCCCGCCGCCCGCGCCGCGAACCGGCCGCTGCGCGTGCACGTCCCCCTCTTCGACGGCGTCGAGGAGCTCGACTTCGCCGCCCCCTACGAGGTCCTCTCCGCCGCGGGCTTCTTCACCACCCGCCCGGTGGAGGTCCGTTACGTCTCCGCCACCGGCGCCCGCTCCGTCACCGCCGCGTACGGGACCGCCGTCCGGGGCCTCCGGCCCTGGGCCCCCGAGGAGGCCGACGTCCTCGTCGTCCCCGGCGGCGGGTACGCGCGGCGGGACAGCCCCGGCGTCTGGGCCGAGATCGACCGGGGCACCCTGCCCCGTGCCCTCGGGGCCGCCGCCCGCCCGGGGCTCACCGTCGCCGCCCTGTGCACCGGCGTCATGCTCCTGTCGGCGGCCGGGCTGACCCGGGGGCGCCCCTGCACCACCCACCACAAGGCCAAGGCGGACCTGGCGGCCCAGGGCGGCCAGGTCAAGAACGCCCGGGTCGTCGACGACGGCGACCTCGTCACCGCCGCCGGCGTCACCTCGGGACTCGAACTCGCCCTGTGGCTGGTCCGCCGCGAACTCGGCTCCGACGCCGCCACCGACCTGGAGACGATGCTGGAGTACGAGGCCCGCGGCACGGTCTGGACCTCGGGACGGTAGGACGGGGGGACCCCCGGTCCGGCCCCGCCCCGCCGTCCCCCGCTACAGGCCCACGTCGCGGGCCCGCAGATCGGCCTGGGTCTCCCGGCGTACGAGCAGCCTGCTCGTCCCCGCCGCGACGGCGACCACGGGCGGACGGCCGACCAGGTTGTACGAGGAGGCCATCGACAGGTGGTACGCGCCGGCGACCGGCACCGCCAGCAGGTCGCCGGGGCGCACGTCCGCAGGCAGCGGGACGTCCTCCGCCAGGACGTCCCCGGCCTCGCAGTGGCGTCCGACGACCGTCGCCCGGCGCGCCTCCGCCTCGGACCGGCGCCCGATCAGCCGGGGCGCGTACCGCACCCCGTACAGCGCCGGGCGCGGGTTGTCGCTCATGCCCCCGTCCACGGCGACGAAGAAGCGCTCGGGCGTCGCCTTGACCGCGAGGACCCGGTAGACCACGACCCCCGCCGGGCCCGACACGGCCCGCCCCGGCTCGACGATCAGCCGGGGCACCGGCAGCCCGGCGCCCGCGCAGCTCTCGACCAGCTCGGACCGCACCCGGCGGGCGAGCGCGGTCAGGTCGAGGGCCCGGTCGCCCGGCCGGTACGCGATGCCGTGCCCGCCGCCGAGGTCGAGCTCGGACAGCACCACCCCGTGCGCGTCCCGGGTACGGGCCATCAGCCCCACCATCCGGCGGACGGCGACGAGATACGGCTTGACGTCGGTGATCTGCGAGCCGAGGTGGCAGTGCAGTCCCGTGAGCCGCAGCCGGGGCTGGCCGAGGACACGGCTGATCGCGTGCTGGGCGTGCCCGTCGCGCAGCGAGAGCCCGAACTTCTGGTCGTCGGAGCCGGTACGGATCTTGGCGTGGCCGCCCGCGCTGATGCCGGGGGTGACCCGCAGCATCACCCGCTGCCGCTCGCCGGGGCCGACGGCGGCGGCGATCCGGGCGATCTCGGCGGGGCTGTCGATGACGATCCGGCCGACGCTGAGCCGCAGCGCGGTCCGCAGGTCCTCCGGGGACTTGGCGTTGCCGTGCAGCAGGATCCGCTCGGGCGGGAACCCGGTGGTGACGGCGAGTTCGAGCTCCCCGGCGGAGCAGACGTCCAGGCCGAGGCCCTCCTCCTCGACCCAGTGGACGAGGGCGCGGCACAGGAACGCCTTGGCCGCGTAGTGGACGTCGGCCTCGGGGAAGGCGTCCCGGTAGGTGCGGCAGCGGTCGCGGACCTCGGCCTCGTCGAGGACGTAGACGGGGGTGCCGTGGCTCTCGGCGAGCTCGTCCAGCGGCACCCCGCCGACGGACAGACGTCCGTACGGGCGCTCGACGGTACTGGCGGGCCAGACGGACAGGTCCCCCGAGGGAACGGCGACCGGCGGCAGCGGCGTCACGGTCATCTCGGCACCACCCTTCAGCGCGCGGAGGCGGTCAGCGGGCGGGCGGGGGCGCTCGCCGGGTCGACGGTCAGGCCGTCGATGCCCAGCGGGGCCACCAGCGCCCGCAGCGCCGGCTCGGCGAGGGCCGTCCACGGCTGGTCCGCGCCCAGGACGGCACGGAGTCGGGCGGGGGTCGTGAAGGCGACCGTCGTGCGGGAACCGACGGGGGTGCGGAACAGGCGGACGGTGAAGCCGTGGGCTGCCGGGCGGACGGGGACGCAGAGCCGTCCGGCCGGCACCTGTTCAGAAGGCTCGGGATCGTCGCCGTACAGCTCACCGCACTGGACGTGGGGCATGGTTCCTCCAGGGAACGGGCGTGCGCCCCGGCGACGTGCGCCCCGGGGCCGTCAGCCGAAGCTACGCCCGCCCCGCGCGCCCGGAAGCCCCCCTGACGTACCCCTGACGGTGGTTTGACGCGAATCGTGCGCCCAAGTGGCGCCGAAGTGGTGCCGAAGAGCCGCCCCCATGGGCGCGCCGGGGCCCGTCCGGTACGAGATTGCGCGATCACCTCGATCCGCGCGCGGCGAGCTGGCACGCTTGCCGTCGTGACGTACGTCGTAACCGTGGAAACGTGCATACCCGACGGGGTTCCCGAGCTGGACGAGCTGCGCAGGGTCGGGGCCGGGACGCTCCTTGAGCGGGGCTTCGACTCCGTGGCCGGGGTGGAGGGGCCCGACGGGGTCGAGATCGACGTCCTCGACGTCGTCGTCGGGGTCCACCCGGGCGGGGCGGTCCTCAAGGTCTTCGTCGAGGCGCCCTCGCTGGAGGTCGCCGAGGACGCGGTCGGCTCCGTGACCCAGGAGGTCCTCGAACGCTCCGAGGTACTGGCCGAATGGGTGGTGGAGAGCAGCGAGGTCAAGCTGCACACCGACCTGGCCCGGGAGAGCCTGGAGGCGGCCGACGGACCCGACGCCCCGCCCAGCGACCCACAGGCGCGGCGCGCCCAGCACGCCCTGAAGGCCGACGAGACCTTCGAACCGGCCGAGGAGACCCACGACCCCGAGGCCGAGATCCGGGCCATGGCGGCCCGGCTGCGGTCCTTCGCCCCGGCCGCGTTCGGGGTCGTCGACCCGGTGGACGAGCTCGGCGTCGGCCCCGGCGCCGCCGAACTGGCCGCCGGCGCCGTCGTCTACGGCGCGGAGGTCCTGATCGACGAGCTCTTCGACGACGTGCAGGCGCTCGCCGAGGAGGACACGAACGTCGCCGACTGCGAGGGCCACCTGTGGCACCTGGACCAGCTGCCGGTCCGCTACGCCGCCCGCTACGACGAGCTGTTCGCCCGCCGCTTCCTCGTCACCGCCGTCGCCCTCACCACCCGCTTCACCGACGGCCGCTTCGAACGGCTCGGCTGCCTGGCCGAGGAGCTCGTACTGAAGTTCCTCCTGGAGCAGGCGCACGTCACCCTGGACCTGTACGGACTCCTCGACGACGAGGTCACCGCGGCGCTGGAGTGCTTCGCCACCGGGGTCTACGAGGACCAGGACTTCGAATGGCTCTTCGACGACACGGGCGACACCCCGGACGAGCCGGCCGTCCTCGGCTTCGGCACCTGGTTCACCCCCTTCGGCGAGGACCGTTACGTACACCCGTACGCGGCCGACGAGCTGGTCCAGGAGCCGGAGGACGCGTGACCGGCGGGCGGTAGGCTCGCACGGGCCCTTCGGGGCTTCGGGTCCTTCGGGCCGTCCGGGAGCGAGGAGAAGCAGTGTTCGTCAAGGTGTGCGGGCTCGCCACGACCGCCGACATCGACGTGGCCGCCGAGGCCGGGGCCGAAGCGGTCGGCCTGGTGATCAGCGGGACCAGCGTCCGCGGCCTCGACCGGGACACGGCCGCGCGCCTCGCGGCCCACGTGCCCTCCCACGTACGGTCCGTCCTCGTCGTCAACGACACGCCCGCCGCCGACGCCGCCCGCGCGGCCGAGGAGCTCGGCGTCGACGCCCTCCAGCTGCACGGCCCCGCCTACGCCCGCGCCGACTTCGACGAGGCGGCCCGGATCTTCCCCCGCCTGTGGCGGGCCACCTCCCTGGACGAGAGGCCCGACACCCGCGTCGGCGCCTACGGGGAGGAGGTCCTGCTGCTCGACTCGCCCCGCGCCGGATCCGGCGCCCGCTGGGACCTCTCCCTCCTGGACGCCGCCCGCCCCGAGGGCACCTGGCTGCTCGCCGGCGGTCTCGCCCCCGACAACGTCGCCGAGGCGATCCGGCAGGCCCGCCCCTGGGGCGTCGACGTCTCCAGCGGCGTCGAGTCCGCCCCCGGCGTCAAGGACCACGAGCGGATCCACGCCTTCGTCACGGCCGCCAAGGCCGCCGCCGAGGCCGCCACCCGGGCCTGAGGCCCGAGCGGCGCCTCCCGGCCGGGGCCGGGTCCGTCGCTCAGGCGCCTTCGAGGGAGACGCGCAGGGCCTCGGCGAACTCCGTCGGGGCGCCCTGCTGTCCGAACTCGCCGCCGAGGAAGCCGCCGTGGTGGCTGGGGTAGACGGAGACCGGGACGCCGATGCCCTCGGCGACGCCCACCGCCGTGCGGGCGCAGAACGTGTCCCCGGACTCCTTGCCCGCCGCGATGACGATCCGGGTGGACGCGGCCCGCAGGGCGGCGAAGTCGGGGGCGTACGAGGTGCAGCCGCGCATGTTCTGGCCGAGCAGCGGGTCGTCGCGGGTGCCGTCGTCCTCGGTGGGCAGGCCGAAGGCCTCCGGGGCGGGCGCGGGCTCCTCGGCCCAGTTCGCCGGGATCGGGCCCGTCCGGCTGACCAGCGCGATGAACTTGGCCATCGCCGGGCCCTGGCCGTCGCGCAGGTAGGTGGCGTGGATGTCGGCGCAGAGGCCGAGGGCGGCCTCGTGGTCCGGGAGGACCGGGGCGGCGGGCGGCTCGTGCGCGACGACGGTGTGCACGAGCTCCGGGCGGGCGGCGACGAGCGCCAGGGAGTTGACGGCACCGCCGCTGCTGGCGAAGAGGTCGACAGGGCCCGCGCCGAGCGCCTCGATGATCCGGGCGAGGTCGTCGGCGTGCTCCTCGGGAAGGTTCTCGGTGGCGCCGTCGGTGCGCTTGCTGCGGCCGACTCCGCGCGGGTCGTACGTCACGACCGTGCGGTCGGTGAAGTGCGAGGCGAGGGTGGTGAAGCCGGTGGCGTCCATCGGGGAGCCGATCAGCAGCAGCGGGCGCGGGTCGGTCCCGGTGCCGGGGCGGACGTCGTAGTGGACGGTCGCGCCGACGGTCTCCAGGATGCGGGTGTCGGTCTCGGCCATGGTGTTCTCCTCGGTGGTGAGCCAGTCATAGGGGTAGACGACCGGCCCGGACAGAACTCATCGCTCCCCGCCAGAATATTTTTCCGAATTTTCGAGAGCGCGCATGTCGGGCCCCGGCCCCGCCCCAGGAAGCGGGCATGACCGTGCCCCGGTGGCGGGGGACGGCGCACCGGGGCACGGGACTCTGGGGACCTAGGGGACTCGGGGGAGGGCTAGAGCGAGCCGAACAGCCGGCCGTGCCGCTCGTCGCCCTTCTCGCCCGCCGCGCGCAGCCCGAACCACAGCACGGACTGGTTGGCGGTGACGACGGGCACGCCCAGCGCCTCCTCCAGGGCGGACACCCGCGCCTGACTGCGGAAGCCGCTGCCGGGCACGAGCACCCCGTCCGCCCGGCCGTCCAGCGCCTCGAACGCGGCGACGGTCTGCCGCTGCACCTCGTCGGCGTCGATCACCCAACGGGCGCCCTCGTCGAAGGCGTTGTACGGCGGGACGTGCGCCCACTCCGGGCCCAGCTCGAAGGGGTGCACGAACACCTCCTCGACACCGTGCGCCGTCAGGTACGCCGCCGCCGCGCGGTGGGTCGGCGGGGTGAACCACGGCGGCATCACCACCAGCGGACGCCGCACGCCCACCGCCTCCAGCGCCTCGGTCAGCGCCTGCCCCGAGGTGTAGACCGGCGTGCCGTGGGAGTGCGCCAGGGCGGCCTCGGCGAACTCGGCGTCGAAGCCCTCGCCGCCGAAGAAGCTGGGCGAGCCGAAGCAGAACGCGATCCGGTCGACGCCGAGCCGGCCGAGGAAGTCCAGCGAGCGGACCACGTCGGGCGCGTCGGCGAGCAGCCGCGCCGTACTGCCGGTGTACTCGGCGTCGTCGAGCCGGGGGCACTCGAAGCGGGCCGTGTGGACGCTGGTGCCGTCCGGTGCCGTCCGCCAGATCTCGGTCTCCGGCACGGGGTCGTTGTGGATGACGAGGATGCCCAGGCGCGTCATGCCACCGAGTCCTTCCCGCGCAGACCCGCGAAGCCCCGCCAGCTCCACAGGGCGCCGACGGCGGCGATGGCCGCGGCCAGCAGGAAGCCCGGCAGGAAGCGGGAGTCCGCGGGACCGTCGCCGAGCAGGATGACCAGGACGGCCACGCCGAGCGCCCCGCCCGCGTACTGGCTGGTCGTCATGAGAGCGCCCGCGACACCCTGGTTGGCGTCGTCCACGTCCCGCGTGCCGCCGACGAACATCGACGTGTAGATCATGCCGTGGCCCAGGCCCGAGACGATCAGACCCGGCAGCATCCCGGTCCAGTACGAGGTGGTGTGGACGCCCAGGGCGAGCAGCACCAGACCGGCCGCGCCGACCAGGAAGGCGATCGGGGTGCTGACCCCGACCCCCACCTTCGGGATGATCCGGCCGGCGATCATGTTGCCGAGCGTGATGCAGACGGCCAGCGGCAGGAAGGCGATGCCGGCGGCGAGCGGGGCCATGCCCCGGTTCTCCTGGAGGAAGAGCGTCACCATGTAGAACTCGACGCCCGCGACACTCGCCATGTACAGCGCCGTCGCGCCACAGCCGACGAGCAGGGTGCGGGTGCCGCGCAGGGACCGCTCGATCAGCGGCTCCCCGCCGCCGCCGCGCTCCCGCAGCACGAACACCACCAGGCCGACCACGGCGGCGCCGAACGAGATCAGCGTCGACGGCGCGCCCCAGCCCTCGCCCGCGGCGAAGGTCAGGCCGAAGACCGAGGCGAGCACGGTCGCGGTGCACACCACGGCGCTGAGGACGTTCAGCCGCTTCGGCGCCCGGGCGGTCGCCTGGGCGAGGAAGCGCGGCGCGGCGAGCACGCAGATCAGCGCGAAGGGCAGGTTGACGAAGAAGGTCCACCGCCAGGACACCGTGGTGAGCAGACCGCCCACGACGACCCCGGCGGCCAGTCCGCTGGCGCCGACGGTGCCCCACACGGCCATCGCCCGGGTGCGCTCACGGCCCGCCTCGAAGCTGGTGTTGAGCAGGGCGAGGATCGACGGCTGGAGCGCGGCGGCGGCGACGCCCTGCGCGGCCCGGGCGATCAGCAGCACGGCCGCGCCGGCCGCGAGACCGCCGGCGAGCGAGGCCACGCCGAAGAGGGCGAGCGCGGCGATGAACAGGGTGCGGGGGCCGATCCGGTCGGCGATCCGGCCGCCGAGGATCAGGAAGCCCGCGAAGAACACGCTGTAGGCGCTGACCACCCACTGCATGGCCGAGCCGGACAGGTCCAGGTCGGCGCTCATGCTGGGCATGGCGACGAAGATGACGGAGAAGTCCAGTGCGATCAGGAACTGCGCTGCGGAGATGGTCAGCAGGCTGCCCGTGACGCTCCGCTTCGGTGTGGAGGTGAGTGTGGCTGTCATGTCCCCTGGTCTCTACGGTTCGCTGGTTCGGGCTTCTAGTGCGGTGCGGGCCGCGGCGGCGCGGTCAGGGTGCCGAGGGCGTCGGTGAGCGCGTCCACGGAGCGGACGACGGTGTGCGCCCCCGCCTCGTTCAGGGCCTCCTCGGTGGCGACCCCGTAGGTGACGCCGACCGCGCGCATGCCGGCCGACCGGGCCATCCGCATGTCGTCGACGGCGTCCCCGACCACGACACAGGCCTCCGGGCCCCGGCCCAGCTCCCGGGCGGCCAGCAGGGCGAGGTCCGGGTGCGGCTTGCCGCGCTCGGCCATGCCGTGGCAGACCACGGCGTGGAACAGCTCGTACAGCCCGGCGGGCCTGAGGAGTTCCTCCGCGCTCGGCCGGATCTTGCTGGTCACGATGGCGATCTGGTGCCCCTCGTCGCGCAGCCCTTCGAGCAGCGCGCGGATGCCGGGGAAGACCAGCTCACGGGCGCGCGGCACGGCCCGCTCGCGGAACAGGCGCCGGAACAGCTCCACCGCGGCCAGCACCTCGGGGTGGTCCTCGGGGAGCTCCGTGAGCTGCGCGAAGGACGCGGCCAGCGGCCGGCCGATCGTCGCCCGCACCCGCGCCTCCGGGGCGCTGCGGCCCCGCTCGGCGAGGGTGGCGTGCAGGGTGTCGGCGATGGCGGACGGCGTGTCGAGCAGGGTGCCGTCCAGGTCGAAGAGGACCGCGCTCACCGCTGCTCCTCCTTGGCGACGTGGACCGCGAACTCGGCGGCGAGCGCCGTGGTCGACTTCAGCACCGACACGTTGGCGTCGGCGGTGCGGCCCTCGGTGGCCTCGGCGATGGCCTTGAGCAGGTACGGGGTGACCGCCGGGCCCGTGATCCCTTCGCGTCCGGCCCGCTCGGTGGCCTCGGCGAGCGCGTCGGCGATCTCCTGGGAGGGGATGCCGTCGGCCTCGGCGATGGGGTGGGTGACGAGGACGCTGGTGTCGTTGCCGGAGCGCCAGTGGGCCCAGGTGGCGCGGGCGATCTCGGCGAGGTCGTCGAGCCGGTGCGGGTTGCGCACGCCGCTGGAGACCGAGAGGTAGGCGGGGAAGTCGTCGCAGCGGTAGCCGATGACGGGGATGCCCGCGGTCTCCAGCCACTCCAGGGTCCACTGGGGGTGCAGCATCGACTTCGCGCCGGCGCACACCACGGCGGTCCGCGCGCGGGTGAACTGGACGAGGTCGGTGGAGATGTCGAAGCTGGCGGGTGCGTCGCGGTGGACGCCGCCGATCCCGGCGACGGCGAAGACGCGGATCCCGGCCAGTTCGGCGGCGAGCAGCGAGGACGAGACGGTGGTCCCGCCGGGGCCGCCGGCCGCCAGGGTGATGCCGATGTCCCGGGTGGAGACCTTCGGCACCTTCCCGTACGCGCAGAACTCCTGGAGCAGGTCGTCGTCCAGGCCGACCCGCAGCTTCCCGCCGAGCAGCGCGATCCGGGCCGGTACGGCACCCTGGGCGCGGATCCCGGCGTCCATCTCCCGGGCCAGTGCCAGGTTGTCGGGGTACGGGAAGCCGGACAGGACGGAGGATTCCAGGGCCACGACGGGTCTGCCGTGGGCCAGGGCTTCTGACACCTCCTCGCCGAGTGCGAGCAGGGTCGGGTCGAAGAACGCCGGCGCACCGGGGTGCGAGGAGGTGGTCATGAAGGGTCCCCTTTGTGTTGCGTAGTGCTGTGTGGTGCTGTGCCTGTCTCTCTGACGTGTGTTTCCGTGAGCGGCGTACGCGCTACGCGCAGCCCGTGCCGTCGGCGCGACAGACCACGCCTTCGACCGTGACCGACTCGGCGAGCCTGGCCCGCTCGTCCAGGACGGCCTTCCGGATCTGCGCGGTGCTGGGCACGCCCTCCAGGCGGGTGTCGCCGACGAGGATGGTCGGGACGGCCTGGACGCGGTTGGCCTCGGCGTCCCGCAGGGCGTCCTGGTGGCGCTCGTAGTACGTGCCGTCCTCCAGGGCCTTGCGGTACGCGGGCCCGTCGAGGCCGATCTCCTCGGCGAGACCGACGAGGACGTCGAGCCGGCCGAGGTCCAGGCTCTCCTGGAAGAAGGCCCGGAACATGCGCTGGTTGTACGCGTCGCCCAGACCGTGCTCGACGGCGAACTGCCAGCCCTCGAAGGCCAGTCGGGTGTAGGGCTGCGGCGAGACCGTGGGCAGGGTGATGTCCACGCCCAGGCGGCGGGCCATCGGGTAGACGGCGCGCTTCCAGATCTCGGGCAGGTACGGGTCCTCCGGGCGGAGGGTGGGCTTGGGCTCGGCGCGGAGCTCGAAGGGCTTCCACTCGATCTCGACGTCGAGGCCCTCGACGGCCTCCTCCAGCGGGCCCTCGGCCAGCATGCAGAAGGGACACACGTAGTCGGACCAGACCTGGATCCGTACCTTCTCGGTGGTCTCCGTGGTCTCCGTGGTCTCCGCGGTCTCGGTGCTCACGAGTGGATGCTCCCTCGGTTGGCCAGGTACTCCTGGAACGGCACCTCGTGTCCCTCGACCGGCAGATGGGTGGTCCTGATGCCCCACTCGGTCGGGTCGGTGCGGTAGATGCCGTACGAGCTGGCGTAGTCGAACCCGTACTGGGCGGCGGTCCGGCGGTCGGCGGCGTAGACGATGTGCTCGACCCCGAAGTAGAGGGCGACCTGGTAGCACAGGGCGCACGGCTCTCCGGAGGCGATCAGGGTCGCCCCGTGCACGGCGAACGAGCCGTGCTGCTTCGTGGCGTTGCGCAGGGCGACCACCTCCGCGTGGGCGGAGGCGTCGCGCTCCTCGCGGACGCGGTTGAAGCCGGTGCCCAGCACCCGGCCGTCGTGGCGGACCACGATGCCGGAGAAGGGGATGCCGCCCGAGGCGACGTGCTCGCGGCTGATCCGGACTGCTTCTTCCACCTGCTTGGTCAGGTGGTCCTTGGCTGCGGTCGTCATGAGGGGGCTCAGACGGAGGTCACGCGCAGGATGATGGCGCCGCCGATGATCGACGCGAAGGAGAGCAGCCGCGCGAGGGTGATCTTCTCCTTGAAGATGATCGCGCCGAAGACGACGGTGCCGACGCCGCCGATGCCGGTCCAGATCGTGTAGCCGACCGACACGTCCAGTTCGAGCAGGGCGTGGGACAGCGTGTAGATGCCGCCGGCCGCGGCGAGCAGGGTCAGCACGCTGGGCCACAGCTTGGTGAAGCCCTGTGTGGCGTTGGTGCCGAGCGCGAAGAGGATCTCGAAGACGATGGCGATGCCGAGGTAGACCCAGGTCATGGGAGCGGCTCTCTCTACTGGAGTTGGGTGGGGAGGGACGGGCGATCAGGGTCAGACCGTGGCCTTGGCGCGCTCTTCCGTGACGCTCTCCGCGGCGACCTTCTTGTCCGCGGCGATCTTGTCCGTGATGCGCAGCGTGGTGCCGCCGCCGATGATCAGGACGAAGGCGAGGACCTTCCAGATGGTCATCGGCTCGTCGTAGATCAGCGTGCCGAAGATGACGGTGCCGACGCCGCCGATGCCGGCCCAGACCGTGTAGCCGACGCCGACGTCGATGTACTTGAGGGCCTGGGAGAGCGTGTAGATGCCGCACGAGGCGGCCGCGGCCGTGAGGAGCGAGGGGCCGAGGCGGGTGAAGGCGTGGGTGGCCTCGGTGGAGAGGGCGAAGGTGATCTCGAAGAGCGACGAGAACAGCAGCCAGGCCCAGCCGATGTTCTGGTTCTTCTGTGTCTGCTCGGCGGACACGATGCCTCCATAGTTGTTTGTGCGTGCAAGTTCCTTAGGATCGTGAAGCTCCTAAGTTCGGCACGGTGTTAGCTAGGATCTTGCATGGTCATATAACCTGTTGTCAAACCCCCTTTTGAGGAGAGGCACATGAACAACGCCACCACCACGTCTCCCGCGCCCACCTCGGACCAGGCCGTCTGGGACCGTGTGCTCACCCTCCACGCGCGGGTGGAGCGGGAGCTCGCCAACGCGCTCCAGCGCCGGCACGGCATCGGCCTCTCGGAGTACCGGGCGCTGGAGAACCTGTCCTCCTCGCCCACCAGCGAGCTGCGCATGCAGGAGCTCGCGGACAAGATCGGGCTTGGGCAGTCTTCGGTCACCCGGCTCGTGGAGCGGCTGAAAGGCGCCGGTTACGCCTTCAAGGACCTCTGTCCCTCGGACAAGCGCGGGGTCTACGCGGTGATCACGGACGAGGGCCGCAGCCGCTATGTGGCCGCCCGCGCGACCTACGCGGAAGTGCTCTCCGGCGCGCTCAACTCCCAGGGCTCCGACCCCGCCCTCGCGGCCACCGTGGCGTCGCTGCGCAGCGCCCGCCCGGCGTAACCCTCCCGCTCCGCCTCAAGCGCGCCCCCGGCACCTCCGGCACCCCCGGCGCACCCCCGCACCCTCGTCCCCCTGGCCGTCGCCTCCCACCGTCTCCTCCCGCCGGAGACGGAAGGGCGCGGCCTTTTTGCGTTCACACGCCTGCAGCACCGTCTTAATGATCTTGACCTAGATTGTTAGTTGCATGCACAAGCGGTGAGCTAGGTCACAACGCGACCGCTCGGTATATGCTTGACCGTGCATGGAAACTCGGTAATGTCTTGCTTCGGCGCAGATCGGTTCGAACGGGGGATCGGAAACTCGATCACCGAAGGCCGGACGAATCGAACGGTGCTTGGCCCAGTCTTTTCCAGACCATGCGGGGGAAACGTGCCATCGCCCAGCCTTGCCCAGAACATCGCCGCGCACGCCGAGCGGCAGCCTTCCCTGACGGCACTCGTACTCGACGACGAGCGGGTGACGTACGGCGAACTCGCCGCCCTGGTGGCGCTCCTGTCGGAGCGGATCGAGGCGGCGGACCTCCCGGCCGACCGGCCGGTGTGCGTACCGGCCCGCAAGGACCCGGCGACCGTCGCCCTGATGCTCGCCGCCTTCGGCCGGCCCCTGGTCGTCCTCGCCCCCTCGGCCGAACTCGGCGAGGACGCCCTCGACCGGATCTGCCGCCAGGCGCGGGTCTCGGCGCGGCTCTCGGCCGCCGCCGACGGCACCCTGACCGTCCTGCGGCAGGCCGAGGACGCGGCGGCCGCGGACGGCTTCGGCCGGCCCGCCGCCGACGCGGCCCGGCTGCTCCTGACCACCTCCGGCTCCACCGGCACCCCCAAACTGGTGCCGATCGGGACCAAGGCCTTCGACGCCTTCGCGGCCTGGGCCGTGGAGGAGTTCCGCATCACCGCCGCGGACGGCGCCCTGTCCTACGCGCCGCTCAACTTCGACCTGGCCCTGCTCGACGTGTGGACCTTCCTCGGCGCCGGGGCGCGGGTCGTCCTGGTCGACCGCGACAAGGCCACCGACGCCCCGTACCTGCGGAGCCTCGTCGCGGACGGCACGGTCACCTTCGTCCAGGGGGTGCCGCTGCTCTACCGCCTCCTCACCGAGGGGGAGGGGAGCTTCGAGCGGGTGCGCGAGGTGGTCCTCACCGGGGACGCCGTCCCGCGTGACCTCCTGGAACGCGCGGCAGAATCGTTTCCTCACGCGCGCTTCCACAACGTCTACGGATGCACCGAGACCAACGACAGCTTCCTGCACCCCGTCGACCCGCGCACGGTGTACGAGAAGCACGGCAGGATCCCCATCGGCCGGCCGCTGCCCGGTGTCGAGGCCACCGTCCTCGACGACCGGGGAGAGGAGCTGACCGGCCCGGGCACCGGCGAACTCGTCGTCCGCACCCCCTTCCAGACCACCGGCTACCTCCAGGAATCCCTGAACCCGGACGTGTTCCTCGTCCGCGAGGGCCGGGTCCTCTACCGCACCGGGGACATCGTCACCCGCGACGCCGACGGCCTGCACCACCTCGAAGGCCGCTCCGACTGGCAGGTCAAGGTGCGCGGGGTGCGCACCAACCTCCAGGAAGTCGAATCCGTCCTCGCCCAGCACCCCGACGTCGAGGAGGCGGCCGTCGTCGCCCTCCCCGACCCGGAGGCCGGGGTCAGGCTGCACGCCCGCCTCACCAAGCGGGCCGGAGCCGGCCTCAACTCCCTCACGATCCGCTCCTACGCGGGAGCGAACCTGCCCCGCCACGCCATTCCGTCCAGCGTCCGCATCAGTGAGATCCCGCTGCCGCGCACCTCGACCGGCAAGCCGGACCGCAACAAGATCAAGGAGGAGATCAGCGCATGAGCGCCCCCACCCGTGACATCGCCGGAGAGATCCGCGCCCACCTGCTCACGCAGTACCTCAAGGGCGAGGACATCACCGCCGAGGACCTGCCCGGCGACTACGAGCTGATCGAGTCGGGCGTCGTCGACTCGCTGGGCCTCGTGAAGCTCATCCAGTACATCGCCAACACCTACGGCGTCCCCGTCGACGACATCGAGATCGGGCCGGACAACTTCCGCACGATCGACGCCATCACGAAGACCATCACGGACAACACCGCCCTCTGAACGTCCCCTTCCGGTATCCGCACATCCCGTTTGAGGAGTCAGTCATGTTCACGCGCACGCTTGAGGACGTCACCCCGGTCGAGTGGGGCAACGGCACCAGCCACCGGCTGCTGACCGAGACCGACAAGATGGGCTTCACCGTCTGCAAGACGCTCGTCCGCAAGGGCACCAACTCCGCCCTCCAGTACCGCAACCACCTGGAGGCCTGCTACTGCGTGGCCGGCTCCGGCGCGGTCGTGCACAAGGACGGCACCGTCTTCAAGATCAACCCGGGCACCATCTATGTCCTCGACGACCACGACCCGCACTACCTCATAGCCTCCGAGCACGAGGACCTGCACCTCATCTCGGTCTTCAACCCGCCGCTGACCGGCGCGGAGCAGCACAGACTCTCCGAGGACGGCTTCTCCCAGTACTAGGCCCTGCCCTGGTACTGCCCCACGTTCCCGGCCGGGCCGTCGGCGCGACACGGCCCGGCCGGGAACGCCCGCCCCGCCCGCACCAGGAAGGAAGACCGTGACCGCCGATGTACTGCCGCCCCTGACCGACCGGGACGGCCCGCTCACCGAACTCGTCGCCCCCTACGCCGACGTCCTCAACGCCGACCTCGCGGAGCTCGACGCGGGAGCCGTCTTCTCCCGCGCCAAATGGCAGGCGATCAAGGACAGCGGCATCCTGCGCACCCCCTTCAAGGAGGAGCACGGCGGCAGCGGACGCAGCTTCACCGAGACCATGAAGGTGCTCGAAGGGCTCGGCCGGCACTGCCGGGACGCCGGTGTCGCCTTCTCCGCCTCGACCCAGATCGTCTCCCTCGCCACCCCGCTGGAGAAGTTCGGCTCCGCCGAGCTGAAGGCCCGCTACCTGCCGCGCATCCTCTCCGGCGAGGCCATCACCGCGCACGCCATCACCGAGGAGTCCGGCGGCTCCGACGCCATGAACATCACCACCGTCGCCGTCCGCGAGGACGACCACTACGTCGTCGACGGCGGCAAGATGTTCATCACCAACGCCCCCGTCGCCGACCTCTTCCTGCTGTACGTGCGCACCGGCAAGCCCGGCCCGTTCGGCCTGACCTGCCTGCTCGTCGAACGCGACACCCCGGGCCTGGAGATCGGCGAACCCCTCGACAAGCTGGGCCTGCGCACCTCCCCCCTCGGCCGGCTCGGCTTCGACCGGCTGCGCGTCCCGGTGACCAACCGGGTCGGCGCCGAGGGCGCCGGCTTCCTCGTCCTGGACTACGTGATGAAGCGCGAGATCCTCTACGCCTTCTCCCTCACCCTCGGCGAGATGCGCCACCGGCTCGACACCGTCACCCGGTTCGCCACCGAGCGCACCCAGTTCGGGCAGCCCATCGCGAGCTACCAGGCCATCAGCCACAAGATCGTCGACATGCGGATCGCTGTCGAGACCGCCGCCAAGTGGCTCGCGGACACCGGCGCCAAGGCCGAGCGCGGCGAGGACATCTCCCTCGACCTGGCCTCCACCAAGATCGTCGTCTCCGAGGCCAATGTGCAGACCGCCCTGGACGCCGTCCAGATCCACGGCGGCCGCGGCGTCCTCACCTCGTACGGAATCGAGCGCGACCTGCGCAACTCGGTCGCCGGAACCATCTACTCGGGCAGCAGCGAGATCCAGCGCAACCGCATGGCCGCCCTCCTCGGACTCTGAGCTAGGAGCTCTCCCGTCATGAGCATCGCCCTCGACGAACTGCACGCACTGACCCGGCCCACGGACTTCCTCGACCACGAGTCCGACGCGGTCCAGAACTTCGTGGACTCCGTCGTCAAGGACCGTGCCGCCGACCGGCGCGAGAACGCCGTGAAGCTCTACTACGCCGTCCGCGACGGACTCGACTACGAGGTCTACGACACCGACCTCAGCCCCGAGGGCCTCAAGGCCTCCAGCGTCCTCACCGCCGGCCAGGGCTTCTGCCTGCACAAGTCGGTCGTCTACGCCGCCGCCGTCCGCGCCCTCGGCATCCCCTCCAAGCTGGTCTACGGCGACGTCCGCAACCACCTCGCCAGCCCCCGGCTGATCGCCCACATCGGCGGCGACGTCTTCTTCCACGGCCTCACCCAGGTCTACCTGGACGGCCGCTGGGTCAAGGCCACCCCCGTCTTCAACAAGCTGCTCTGCCGCCTCTACGGCATGGAGGCCCTGGAGTTCGACGGCACCGGCGACTCCCTCTACCACCCCTACGCGGGCGGGGAGGGCAAGGGCTCCATGGAGTTCCTCAAGGACCACGGCTCCTTCGACGACGTCCCGTACGACTTCGTCATCTCCACCATGCGCGCCAAGCACCCCAACTTCCTGAGCAGCGAGGGAAGCGGCACGGTCAAGGGCGGCTCGCTGGCCGCCGAGGCCGGCACCGTCACCGCCGCCGAGCCCGCCGACTCCGGCAGATAAGGACCCGAGAGCATGAGCAGCGCCACCACCTCGCCGTCCGACGGCTGGGACGCCACCACCCGCATCGGCGTCGTCGTCCCCTCGGCCGACATCGGCCCCGAGGCCGAACTCCAGGCCCTCGCCCCGGACTCGGTGACGATCCACGCCTCCCGCATCGACTTCGGCGGGATGCTCCCCGGCGGGCACATGGTCGCGGAGAAGATCCCCCAGGACCCCATCACGGCGTTCGTCGAGCCCCCGGCCGTCGACAACGCCGTCACGCTCCTGGCCGACTCGCCGCTGCACGCACTCGTGCTCGGCTTCACCAGCTCCTCGTACGTCCTTGGCGTGGACGGTGAGAACGCCCTCTACGAGCGGCTCGCCCCCCTCACCCGCTCCATCCCCCTCACCGGCACCGCCAGGGCGGCCGTCGCCGGCTTCCGCGCCCTCGGCGCCGAGCGGATCGCGATCGTCAACCCGCCCTGGTTCGACGACAAGCTGTCCACCCAGGGCGAGGAGTACTTCGAGGCGCAGGGCTTCACCGTGGTCCACCACGGCCCCGTCGGCTTGCCCTCCGAGCAGACCGCCATCACCCCGCGGAACCTGTCGGAGTGGATCCGCACCACCGTCGCCGACGCCCGCCCCGAGGCCATCCTCGTCGCCGGCAACGGCATCCGCGCCGTCGGCACGATCCGCGGCCTGGAGGACGAACTCGGCTTCCACGTCCTGACCGCCAACCAGGCCGTCCTGTGGCACGCCCTGCACCTCGCGGGCGCCGCCGACACGGCCGCGCGGATCACCGACTACGGGCGCCTCTTCCGCGCCGTACCGAAGGAAGCGTGACCGGATGCTGTCCGCCGACGGCTACGTCGCCGTGTTCACCACCCCCGAGGGCGACGTCTACCGCACCCCCCTGGTCTGCTGGCGCACCGACGGACCGAACGTCTACGGAGTGACCCTCCACAAGGGCGGGCTACGCAGGGCCGAGGAACTCCCCGGCTTCACCCGCTACGCCGTCAAGCCCGACTGCTCCTGCGACGCGACCGCGCCCGCGACCGCGCCCCCCGTGGCGGCGCCCGTCGAGCGGCAGTTCGCGAGCCGGTAGCCCCGCGCGCGGCCCCGGGATCCCCCCACCCCGGGGCCGCACCCGTCCCTCCGTACGCCGGTCAGCGCAGCGGCCGGTCCAGCCGCACCTTCACCAGCCGGGTCTCGATCCCGCTGTCGACAAGACGCCCGGCCGCGTCGAAGGCGCCGGGCCCGTCGGTCATCCCGAAGTCGTTGTCGTTGAGCAGCACCAGGGTCCGCCCGCCCTCCACCGCGACACCCTCGATCTTGCCGGGCACGCCCTCGACCGTCCCCAGGTCCACCACCAGGCGCTTGGCCGGCACCGGGACACCGGCCGCCGCCGGGTCGTCGAGCTGCTCCAGGGCCGGGCTGGTGCCGGCCGTGTCCCAGGCCGAGCCCAGGATGTCCGAGCCGCGCCGCAGCCGGATCTCGTACAGCCGGGCCGCCTTGTCCGTGCGCTCCTGGACCAGCAGCCGGTCGCCGCCCAGCGCGACGAGCGCCGAGATCTTCAGCTCGGAGGTCTTGGTCTGACCGGGCTCGACCTCCCCGACCGGGTCGAAGCGGTACGCGTACTCCGCGGTGACCTGCCCCGTGCGCGGCGAGAAGCGCAGCAGCCGGGTGGTGCGGGAGTTCTCGCCGCTCTCCTTGTCGGGGTTGAGCAGCGGGCTCTGCAACGCCATCACCAGGTCGCCGTCGGGCAGCAGCGCGAGCCCCTCGAAGCCACGGTTGATCTTGCGCTGGAGGTAGATCGAGGGCAGCGACTCGATCACCGGGTAGTCGGTCCCGGTCAGCCCGAGCCCCTTTGGCACGTGCCGGGCGAGCACCCGGCCGCGCGCCGAGACGTGCACGAGGGACGGACCGTACTCGTCCACCAGCCAGAAACTGCCGTCCCGGTCCCGGACCAGGCCCTCGGTGTCCAGACCGTTCGGGTCGTAGGACAGCGGGCTCTTCGCGTCGTACGTGTACGGGGCCTCGTCACGCCCCGGCAGGTTCGGCAGACCGGTCACCGGGGCGCCGGAGGCCGTCGTCAGCGGGATCGCCTTGAGCACCTCGATCCGGTCGCCCACCGCGCGGATCTTCACGATCGCCGGGTCGAAGCCGGGCACGGGGAAGGTACGCCGCTTCTCCTTGCCGACCGCTATCTGCCCGTTGGGCCCCCGGTCGGTCACCGTCCAGTACTCGCCGCGCCGCCCCGCCGGGTACAGGTCGCTGCCGATGCCGCCCAGGTCGACCCCCCGGTCGTCGGCGACGCTTCCCGGCAGCAGCCGGTTGCTGAACTCCGCCAGCGGAAGGTCGGGCAGGGTCGCGGTGGACACGACCCGGGCGGGGGAGCCGTGCGGGGCGGGCGCACCCTCGGCGGGCCAGGCGACCGCGGTCAGGGCGAGGGCGGCGGACAGCGGCAGCACGGCGGCGGCGCCGCGGAGCATGCGAGAAGCGGTGGTCATGGCGGGGATGGTCCAGACCGAGGGTGAGGACCGTGTGGCGCGCGGGGGTTGACCGGGTGAACCGGAGACGGCGGATGGGCGCGCCGCCGGGTCCCGCCTCAGCGGGTGGCGGCGGGCACGGCGTCGGCGGTATCGACGGCACCGGCCGTATCGGCCGTATCGGCCGTATCGGCGAAGAGGGTCGCCTGGTGGGCCAGGGCCCGGGTGCCCGGCTCACAGGCGGTCAGCGTGTCCGGGTCGGTGACGGGCGGGCGGTCGGTGCGGAGGACGGAGGCCGCGGCCCCGCGCAGCCAGCCGGGGTGCGGGTCGGCACCGGCGAACGCGGCCAGGCGGGCGAACTGCCCCTCCGGGTCGTCGAGGATCTCCTCGTAGGAGAGGGACATCCGCCGGTCGGCCGGCACGTGCGCCAGCTCCTCGACGCCCCGGACGACGAGCCGCGACCAGAACGCGCCGAACGCGGCCAGCGGGATCGGGGAGCGCATCACGAGGTCGCAGTCCACGTCGTCGGCCAGGTGGGCGAGGTGGTCGGGCAGCAGCCGGACGTGCTCGGGGCCGAGCTCGAACGGCGAGGCCAGACCGAGCAGGGCCATCGCCTCGGTGCGCAGAAGGAGCGCGCGGAAGCCGATGTGCCGGCTCATCGACAGGGCGACGTCCGGCCCCGAGCGGCTCAGGTGCACGAAACGGGCCTCGGGGAACATGGCGCGCAGCGCGGGGAGGAAGGCGAGGGAGGCGCCCGAACGTTCCACCACCACCGAGGTGTTCTCGCGCCGCCGGAGATCCGCGAAGAGCGCGCGGTACTGGTCGGGCAGGGTCCGGGAAGGCCAGCCGGACACGGCGTCGGCGAGTGCGTCGTACAGCGCGTCGGGGGTGTCGGTGAGCGCGGGCAGGGTCATGTGGGAGACGGTGGGCACGCCCGTCTCGGGCCGGAAGCGCCCGCTCCCGTAGGGGTAGAGCAGCTCCGGCATGGGGTACGCGGAGGCGGCGATGGCGTCGAGCGGGCGGACCGGCCCGCCCAGGACCGCCCAGAACTCGCGGCCGTCCACCTGCCGGTCGCCGAAGCCGAGGGTGCCCCGGCAGGCCACGGAGGTGAAGAACTCGTTCATGCTCAGCACGTCGGGATGGGCCTGGAGCGCGCGGGACAGCATGGTCGACCCGCAACGGCCGGTTCCCACGACGAAGGTGATGCTCATACGTCCACGTCCTCCTGCACCCGATGTCCTTGCGTGATCGCGGCATGACCGTACGTCAGCCCCGGATCGCCGAGGTCTCGGGTGGGGGGCGGCCGGCAGGGCGGAGGCCTGGGAACGCGGGCACCGCGGGCGTCGGCCGAGCGGTCCGGGCTCACCCGAACGGGCGATGGGGGCGCGGTGCCCGCACCGCCCGTCCGGCTCCCTCGGGCACCGCCGCGTCGAGACCGCTCACGCGTGCGGGAACTCCCCGGCCCGCACCCCCGCGCAGAACGCCGCCCACTCGTCGGCGGTGAAGCGGAGGTCTCCGCCGTAGGGGTGCTGGGAGTCGCGCAGGGCGACGGCCCCGGCGCCCAGGCGGGTCACCTCGACACAGCCCTCGGTCGCGCTGTGACTGCTCTTGCGCCAGACGGCGTTGGTCAGGTTCTGCGCGTACAACGGGTCCTTGTTCATCTGGGTGTGCTCCTCTCACCCCCAGCGTCACGGCGGCCCGTGGGTCCCGCAAATGCTCGCGGGCCCGCTGCACTCGAAGGAGTGGCCGGCCCCGGCTCAGCCCAGGTCGGTGAGCTCGTCCGCGTAGATCTGCGACAGCGGCTGCGGGCCGACGTACTGCTGGCAGTTGCACTGCCCCGCCTCGTACCGCACCGGCTTCTTGTGCTCGTCCCAGGCGGTCGGGATCTCGACGCGCTCGTGGCACCGGCCCTGCTTGTCGTGCTTGGCGAGGTGGTGTGTGCAGCCGCAGACCGGCTCCGGCGTCTTGTGGGAGGCCTCCAGGGCGAGCCGCTCCTGCTTGGCCGCCTCCAGGACCTCCATCCTGCGCTCGTGCCGGTGCTTCAGCGCCGTCCTGACGTTGTCGGCCGCCCAGGCGAAACCGCCCGTCCAGAACAGGATGAGGACCACCCATATCCAGTTCACGCCTTGCTCCTTCCCCCGTGGAACCCTCAGGGCATTTTAGGCCGCGCGCGGCCGGATGTCCCCGGGTCGGCGGGGCGGGTCAGGCCCCCGCGCCGTCCCCGAACGCCCCCAGGATCCGCTCCGCCGCCAGCGTCGCCGTCAGCTCGCCGTCCCGGACCAGACGCTCCACCTCGGGGGCGAGCGCCCGCACCGCCGGATCGGCGTGCAGCCGGCCCAGCAGCTCGTCGCGGACCATCGTCCAGGCCCAGTCGACCTGCTGCTCCCGGCGCCGGGCGGTCAGCCGCCCGGTGGCGTCGAGGAGGGTGCGGTGCTGTTCGAGCCGCTCCCACACCGTGTCCAGGCCGGTCGACTCGCGGGCGCTGCAACTGAGCACCGGCGGCGTCCACACCGCGTCCCCGCCGTGCATCAGCCGCAGCGCGCCGGACAGCTCGCGCGCCGCCGCGCGGGCGTCGGTGGCGTGCGGGCCGTCCGCCTTGTTCACGGCCACGACGTCCGCGAGCTCCAGGACGCCCTTCTTGATGCCCTGGAGCTGGTCGCCGGTGCGCGCGAGGGTGAGCAGCAGGAACGAGTCGACCATGTTGGCGACGGCCGTCTCCGACTGCCCGACCCCGACCGTCTCCACGAGCACCACGTCGTACCCGGCGGCCTCCATCACCACGATCGACTCACGGGTCGCCTTGGCCACGCCGCCGAGCGTCCCCGCGCTGGGGGACGGCCGGACGAAGGCCGCGGGGTCCACCGCGAGCCGTTCCATCCGCGTCTTGTCGCCGAGGATCGACCCCCCGGTACGGGTCGACGACGGGTCCACGGCGAGCACCGCGACCCGGTGCCCGAGCCCCGTCAGCATCGACCCGAACGCGTCGATGAAGGTGGACTTGCCCACCCCCGGCACCCCGCTGATCCCGATCCGCCGCGCCCGCCCGCTGTGCGGCAGCAGCCGGGTCAGCAGCTCCTGGGCGAGCACCCGGTGGTCGGGCCGGGTGGACTCCACGAGCGTGATGGCCCGCGCGACGAGCGCGCGCCTGCCGTCCCGTACGCCCTTCGCGTACGTGTCGATGTCGATCGCCATGGATCAGCGGCCGTGCCCCGCGGGCCGCCCGGGCTCGGTGTGGCCGGGCTCGGTGTGGCCGGGCGCCGTGTGGCCGGGCGCCGTGTGGTCCGGCGCCGTGTGGCTCGAAGCCGTGTGCCCCGACCCCACGTGCCCTGCCCCCACGTGCCCTGCCCCCACGTGCCCCGGCTCCACATGCCCCAGCTCCGCCGACAGGCGCCGTACCAGGTCCGCCGCCGCGTCCGGGATCACCGTGCCGGGCGGGAAGACCGCCGCGGCCCCCATCTCCAGGAGGACCGGCACGTCCTGGGGCGGGATGACCCCGCCGACCACGATCATGATGTCCTCGCGGCCCTCCGCGGCCAGCTCCTCCCGCAGCGCGGGCACGAGCGTGAGGTGGCCCGCCGCCAGCGACGAGACGCCCACGATGTGCACGTCCGCCTCGACGGCCTGCCGGGCGACCTCCGCGGGGGTCTGGAAGAGCGGGCCGACGTCGACGTCGAAGCCCAGGTCGGCGAAGGCGGTCGCGATCACCTTCTGGCCGCGGTCGTGCCCGTCCTGGCCCATCTTGGCCACCAGGATGCGCGGCCGGCGCCCCTCGGCCTCCTCGAAGGCGTCCACCAGGGCGCGGGTGCCGTCCACGGACGGGGACGCGCCCGCTTCGTTCCTGTACACACCGGAGATCGTACGGATCTGGCCCGCGTGCCGTCCGTACACCTTCTCCAGGGCGTCCGAGATCTCGCCCACCGTCGCCTTCGCGCGCGCCGCGCGCACCGCGAGCTCAAGGAGGTTGCCCTCGCCGCCCGCGGCCCGCGTCAGGTCGTCGAGCGCGTCCCGGCAGGCCCGCTCGTCGCGCTCCTCGCGCAGCCGCCGCAGCTTCTCGATCTGCTGGGCCCGCACCGAGGAGTTGTCGACCTTCAGGACCTCGATCTGCTCGTCGCCGTCCACCCGGTACTTGTTGACGCCGATCACCGGCTGCCGCCCCGAGTCGATCCGCGCCTGGGTCCGCGCCGCGGCCTCCTCGACGCGCAGCTTCGGGATGCCCGCGTCGATGGCCTGCGCCATGCCGCCGGCCGCCTCGACCTCCTGGATGTGCTGCCAGGCCCGGCGCGCCAGGTCGTAGGTGAGCCGCTCCACGTACGCGCTGCCGCCCCACGGGTCGATGACCCGGGTGGTGCCCGACTCCTGCTGGATCAGCAGCTGCGTGTTGCGGGCGATGCGCGCCGAGAAGTCCGTCGGCAGCGCCAGCGCCTCGTCGAGGGCGTTGGTGTGCAGCGACTGGGTGTGCCCCTGGGTCGCCGCCATCGCCTCGACACAGGTGCGGGTGACGTTGTTGAAGACGTCCTGCGCCGTCAGCGACCAGCCGGAGGTCTGCGAATGGGTGCGCAGCGACAGCGACTTGGCGTTCTGCGGGTCGAACTGCTTCACCAGCTTCGCCCACAGCAGCCGGGCCGCGCGCAGCTTCGCGATCTCCATGAAGAAGTTCATGCCGATCGCCCAGAAGAACGAGAGCCGCGGCGCGAACGCGTCCACGTCGAGCCCCGCCTCCCGGCCCGCCCGCAGGTACTCGACCCCGTCGGCCAGCGTGTACGCCAGCTCCAGGTCGGCCGTCGCGCCCGCCTCCTGGATGTGGTAGCCCGAGATGGAGATGGAGTTGTAGCGGGGCATGTTCCGCGAGGTGAAGGCGAAGATGTCGGAGATGATCCGCATCGACGGCTTCGGCGGGTAGATGTAGGTGTTGCGGACCATGAACTCCTTGAGGATGTCGTTCTGGATGGTCCCCGTCAGCTTCTCGGCCGGCACCCCCTGCTCCTCGGCCGCCACGATGTACAGCGCGAGTACGGGCAGCACCGCGCCGTTCATCGTCATCGACACCGACATCTTGTCCAGCGGGATGCCGTCGAAGAGCTGGCGCATGTCGTAGATCGAGTCGATCGCCACGCCCGCCATGCCGACGTCGCCGGTGACCCGAGGGTGGTCGGAGTCGTAGCCGCGGTGCGTCGGCAGGTCGAAGGCGACCGAGAGGCCCTTCTGACCGGCCGCCAGGTTGCGCCGGTAGAAGGCGTTGGACTCCTCGGCGGTGGAGAAGCCCGCGTACTGCCGGATGGTCCACGGCTGGTTGACGTACATCGTCGGGTACGGGCCGCGCAGATACGGCGCGACGCCGGGGTACGCGCCGAGGAAGTCCACGCCCTCCAGGTCGCGCCCGGTGTACAGCGGCTTCACACCGATGCCCTCGGGCGTCTCCCACAGCAGGTCGTCCCCGCCGGAGGCCCGCTTGAGGGCGGCGCGCCACTCCTCGGCGCTGCCCGAGGGGGAGGGGGATCCCAGGCCGATCCCGGTGAAGTCGGGGATTCCCATCAGGAGGACACTCCCATGCGGTCGAGGGTGGCGGAGAGCACGGCGACCGCGTCGCACCCCGCGAAGACGTACGTGTCGACACCGGCGTACGCGCCGGGCCGCCCGGCCAGCGACACATGCCCGGCACCGGCCGCCCGCAGCTCGGCGGCGGCGGATTCGGCCCGCTCCTCGTAGAGCGCGTCGCTGGAGCACAGACAGGCCTCGACGGCGCCGCTGTCCTCGAAGGAGCCCTCGGTGACGGGCTCGATGCCGCCCGCCTGGAAGAGGTTGGCGGCGAAGGTGAGCCGGGCGGTGTGCGCGGCGGCGGACCCGAGCGCGGCCAGGAAGACCTTCGGGCGGGCGCCGGTCGCCGCGAGATGCGCGTCCGAGCGGGCGCGCAGCGCCTCGTACGCCTCGTCGCGCCGCACCTTCGGCAGGCCGCCGGTCGGCCCGGCCGGGGCGGGCGCGCGGACCACGGGCTTCTCGCCCAGGTGCGGGAACTCGCTGACGCCGGTGACGGGCTCGCGGCGCTTGGCCAGCGCCGTGGAGCGCTCGGCCCAGGTGGCGGCCAGGTCCCGGCCGATCCGGCCCGAGCGCAGCACCGCCGCCTGCCCGCCGTCGCGCTCGATGCCCTGGAAGAACTCCCAGGCAGCGTGGGCGAGTTCGTCGGTCAGCCGCTCCACGTACCAGGAGCCGCCCGCCGGGTCGATCACCCGGGCCAGGTGCGACTCCTCGATGAGGATCGTCGAGGTGTTGCGGGCGATCCGGCGGGCGAAGGCGTCCGGCAGACCGAGGGCGTGGTCGAAGGGATGCACCGTGACCGACTCGGCGCCGCCGACACCGGCCGCCAGGGTGGCGAGCGTCGTCCGCAGCATGTTCACCCACGGGTCACGGCCCGTCATCATCACCGGCGAGGTCACCGCGTGCTGGAGCTGCGCCCCGGCCGCCGGAGCCCCGCAGGCCTCCGCGACCCGCGCCCACAGCCGGCGCGCGGCGCGCAGCTTGGCGATCGTCAGGAACTGGTCGGCGGTGGCCGCGTAACGGAACTCCAGCTGCCCGAGGGCCCGCTCCACCGTCAGCCCGCCCGCCGTCAGCGCCCGCAGATAGGCGACACCGGTGGCGAGCGAGGCGCCCAGCTCCTGCGCGGCGGAGCCGCCGGCCTCGTGGTACGGCAGGGCGTCCACGGTCAGGGCGCGCAGCCCCGGGTAGGACTCGGCGCACAGCCGGGTGAGGGCGACCGTGGCGGGGAAGCCGTCGCCGTCGTACGCGGCGCCGGTACGGGCCTCGGTGCCCAGCGGGTCGGCGCCGAGGTTGCCGAGGGCGGCCTCGGGCGCGATCCCGCGCCGGGCGTGGACGTCGAGGAGTTCGGCGGCGGCGGCCGGGGTCTCCGCCCCGGCGTCCAGGACGACGGGGGCCAGGTCGAGGTACACGTCCTTCAGGACCCGGTCGAGCCCGCCCAGGGGGATGCCGTCGGGGCCCACGGCCAGCCACAGCGAAGTGACGCCGTTCTCCAGGTCGGTGAGGACCGCCTCGGGGTCGGCCACGGAGTGCCGCTGGCGCACGTCCCAGCCGCTCGCCGTGTTGCCCTCGGCGCGGCCGCCCCGGACGAAGGGCGCGAACCCGGGCAGCCCGGCAGTGTCGGGAGCGTCGTCGCCCGTGTACAGGGGGCGGGCCCGCAGGCCGTCCCCGAGCGCGGTGGACAGGACGTCCTCGGCCTCGGTGTCCGGAACGTCCTTGCCCGACCTGCTCAGTACGCCCGCCACGAGGCGCTGCCACTGCGCATGGGTCGCTGCGGGGAATTCGGCGGCCAGCGGAAGGCCGTCGTCAGGCAGCACAGTCATGCTCGGATGCTAGGTCAGCCTCACAAAGGAGCGCAGGGGGATCCGCTGTGACCTTGACCTCCCCTGATCGGCCTTGAACGGCGGACCGCATCCGTGCAAGCACGCGTCGCTACGGTTCGGCGCCCGGCTCCCCGTCCAGCTCCTCGTCCAGGGCGATGGCCGCCGAGATGAGCGCGAGATGGGTGAACGCCTGCGGGAAGTTGCCCAGTTGCTCGCCCGTCGGGCCGATCTCCTCGGAGAAGAGCCCGACGTGGTTCGCGTACGTCAGCATCTTGTCGAAGGAGTACCGCGCCTCGTCCAGCCGCCCGGCCCGGGCCAGGGACGCCACGTACAGGAAGCTGCACAGCGAGAAGGTGCCCTCGGCGCCGCGCAGCCCGTCGGGCGAGGCGGCAGGGTCGTACCGGTAGACGAGGCTGTCGGTGACCAGCTCCGAGCCCATCGCGTCGAGCGTCGACAGCCAGCGCGGATCCGACGGGGAGATGAAGCCGACCGCCGGCATCAGCAGCAGCGAGGCGTCCAGCACCTCGCTCCCGTAGTGCTGCACGAAGGCCCGGCGGTCCGTGCTCCAGCCGCGCTCCATCACCTGACGCAGGATCGCGTCGCGCGCCGCGCCCCACCCCGCGAGGTCGGCGGGCCGGGCGAAGCGGGTGGCGAGCCGGACGCCCCGGTCGAAGGCGGTCCAGCACATCACCCGGCTGTACGTGAAGTCCTGCCGCCCGCCCCGGGTCTCCCAGATGCCCTCGTCGGGCCGGTCCCAGTGGGTCGTCAGCCAGTCGAGCACACCCGACAGGGCGACCCAGCCGTCCCAGTCGATCCGCCGCGTGCCGGACCCGCCGGCGCGGGCGAGACCGAAGACCGCCTCGCCGTAGATGTCGAGCTGGAGCTGCCCGGCGGCACCGTTGCCCCGCCGGACCGGGGCGGAGCCGCGGTACCCCTCCAGGTGGTCCAGGGTCTCCTCGGTGAGGTACGGATCGCCGTCGACCCGGTACATGATCTGCAACGGCTCGCCGGTCACCGTCCGCTGCTCGCGCAGCCGCGCCCCCAGCCACCGCCGGAACGCGTCCGCCTCCTCCTCGTAGCCGAGACCGAGCAGCGCGTGCACCGACAGGGAGGCGTCCCGCACCCAGGTGTAGCGGTAGTCCCAGTTGCGCTCGCCGCCGATCTGCTCGGGCAGACCCATGGTGGCCGCGGCGACCGGGGCGCCGGTCGGCGCGTACGTGAGCAGCTTCAGCGTGATCGCCGACCGGTTGACGTCCGCCTGCCACCGGCCCCGGTAGCGGCTGCGGCGGATCCAGCGGTGCCAGAAGTCGCGGGTCCGCCGGAAGTCCTCCGTAAGCGACGCCCGGTCGACCGGCGGCGGCGCCGCGCCGCCCGCCTCGTCCAGGGTCAGCACGACCGCCGCCGCCTGCCCCTGCGCCAGCTCCACCGCCGCGCGCACGTCCCGCCCGTCGCTCCGCAGCTCGACGGGCCCGGCGGTCTGGAGCACCGCCTTGACCCCGGCCCCCACGAAGGTGGCCGTGCCCGAGGCGTCGAGGCTCAGCTCGTGCCCGGCCCGCCCGTAGTCGAAGCGCGGCCGGCACTCCACCGAGAAGCGCACCCGGCCGCGCATCACGCGCATCACCCGGATCAGCCGGTGCCGGCTCGTGGCCGTCTCCGGCCGGTCCACCGGCATGAAGTCGGCGACCTCGCCGACCCCGTCGGCGGTCAGGAACCGGGTCACGAGCACGGCGGTGTCGGCGAAGTACAGCTGCCGGGTGGTCACGTCCGGGGCGTCGACGGTGACCGCGAAGTGCCCGCCGCGCTCATGGTCGAGCAGCGCGGCGAAGACGCTGGGCGAGTCGAACCGGGGCGAGCAGAACCAGTCCACCACCCCGTCCGACGAGACGAGCGCCGCGGTCTGGAGGTCGCCCACGAGCCCGTGGTCGGCGATCGGCGGATAACGGCGCACCGGGCACACGGCAGCTCCTCGGCCAGGAAACGGGCGGCGATCCGGACCGCCCACCGACGACCCCGCCGTGTCCCGAGCCTCACGGCGATCGGGCGGGGCGACCAGGCGGGGTCGGCCGAACGGGTGAGGGGGGCGAGGCCCGGCGGGAGGTTCCGGCCCCGCCCGCCGCCGGTTCCCGCCCCTACCGCAGCGGCTCGCTCAGCTCGATCGCGCGGAGGGCCGCCGCGAGGGCGGGCCCGTCGCCGATGTCCAGGGCCGTGTCCGTCAGCTTGATGACGTGTTCGTCGCCGTGCGCCAGGGCCCGCTCGAAGACCTCCTCGGCCGTGAGGGAGCCCGGCGGGGTGTACGCGACGGGGGCGTCGGGCGCGTACATGGCGGTCACCGCCGCCGACGCGGTCCAGGCGGCCCGCAGGCTCGGCGCCCACAGCTCGCGGGGGAGCGCCGACAGGGTCCGCAGCACCGCGTTGGGCGCCGTCGCCGCGTGGACCAGCATCGTCTCCTCGCCGTGCCCGTGCGTGGCGTACCGGTGGGTGGCCGCCCGCACGAGCTCGGCGAGCAGCGCCCGCGCCTCCTCCGGGTCCGTCACCCCCGGCGCCCACACCGGCAGCGCGTCCACCCGGGCGAGCCGGTCGGGGAAGCCGCCGTCCCGCACCGCGATCGGCCGCACCGCGTCGAGCGCGTCCGCCGCCCGCTCGGCGCCGGGCAGCGGGGCGAGGCCCTCGACGGGCCGGTGCCGGGCGGCCCAGTAGCCGAGGCCGTGCGCGAGCTCGGCCAGCCGAGGCGCGGTGCCCTCGCCCGCGAGCAGGGTGCGCACGGCGTGCCCGACCCGGATCACGGGATGCGTGGAGCCGCCGTACAACCCCGGCAGCAGCCGCGGCCACCACACGGCGAGCACCTCGCGCCAGGGCCGCTCGGCCACCGCGCGCCCGAAGTACCCGATCCAGTCGGCGACCCGCCGCGGATCCCCCAGCGCGACCCGCCAGCCGTCGTCCGTGACCGGCTCGACACCGACCGGAAACTCCTCCAGCCGCGACGCGTACCGATCGAGCCACCGGTGCACCGCCCCCGCCCGCCCATGCGCGGCAAGCGCCTCGACGGCCATCGGCGCGTGATTGGTGAGCCGCCCGAGCCGCTCGGGCCCGGCGGAGTGGAGGCGCTGAAGTGCCTCGTCGAGCGTCCCTGTCGTATCCATGGGCAGGACGGTAGGCGGCCGCCGGCCACCGCGTAACGGGCCGTGGACGTACGGCCGACGGACGGCGGACCTAGGCCGGAATCGGGCCGGAATCAGGCCGGACCTAGGCCGTGCGGCCCGCTCGGATCGCTCAGCCGATGGATGCCTCGAAATCCCAGTGGGGCCGGTTCCCCTGGAGGGCGGACAACGTGTGCGGATGAAGGCTGCCCAGAGTGCGGACGAGGGCCAGCTGAACCTCTTCTTCGAGCTTGCTCGCCTCCTCGTCCTGGCCGTGATCGCGCAGGTCGATGGCGTAGCCGAATTGGCATGCCAGGGTGAGCGGATGAGTGGCGTCGAGGCTCTGCCGGGCCCGGCGCCATGTGTCCCCGCTGAGTTCGAGGGCTTCCCTCACCCGGCCGTTGACATTGCGGGCGGCGGCAGCGTTGAGGGCGCAGCCCAGGACCCAGGGGTGGTCGGGGCCCAGGGAGGAGGAGAGTCCGGCGAGCGCGGCCTCCAGCATGGACAGGGCGTCGCCTCGCTCGCGAACGGTCTGGCCCTTGCCCGCGTGCCTGTTGAGACCGGTGCTGGCGACCATGCCCGTCGCGATCGGGTGGGCGGGGCCGAGGAGAGCGCGGTAGCCGGCCTCCGCCTCGTGGATCAGCTCCCTCGCGTGGTCGAGGTCGCCGGTCTCGCGCAGGAGGTTGCCGTAGTCGTTGATGAGCGACAGCGTCACGAAGTGCGCTCGGCCGAAGGCCTGCTCCATCTCGTCGAGCAGGGTGGCCATCGAGGCGGCGATGTCCTCCTTGGGCCCTCCCGCGTGGAGCCGGCACTGTTCGAGCTCGGCGCGGGCCTTGAGGGTCTGTGGGTGCGTGCGACCGAGAACCTCGATGTGGAGACGTGTCGTCGCCTGCTGGCGGATGAGGGCTTGGTGGTACTCGCCGAGCAGACGCAGGCTGCGGGCGACCGCCATGCTCGCCTCAAGGGTGTGGCGGTGCCGGCGCCCCAGCACCCTCTCGCTCTGTGCCAGTGCGGCAGCGAGGTGGTCATGCGCCTCCTGGTAGTGGCCGTTGGCCTGGAGGGCTGCGCCGAGGTTGCGGCGGGCGGCGAGCGTGACGGGGTCGGTGTAGCCGAGGAGGCTCGCGGTCCTGGCCAGCACGTCGCGCTGCAGGGTCTCTGCGTCGCTGTAGTGACCGAGATGGCGCAGGTCGCCGGCGAGGGCGTTCTCGCACAGCGCGATGGCCTTCTTGTTTCTCGGGGCCGCGCCTGTCAGCCGCTCGTGCAGAGCCGTGTGCAGGTCATGGGCGTCGTGGAACTCGCCCCTTGAGCGCAGGATCGCGCCTTGCTCAAGGCTCAGGACCAGCTGTGGTTGGGCGAGCGGGCTCATGAAACCGCTCCACGTGGCGCGGACCTTGTCGGCCAGATGGGTACCGGCCTGGACGTCTCCGCTGGTTTCGCAGTAGCGCAGGCAGTTGAGGACGGTGGTCTGGACGCGGAAGTCGCGGCTGGTCAGGGCCTCGGACGGCTCCAGGTGGGGGAGGAGATCGGCGTAGCGTGACCAGTTGCGGCTGTCCAACGGGTCGCCGGGGTCGGCCGCCGCGAGCAGGCTCCGGACGGCCCTGCGGTGCGCGACGCGGTGTTCGCCGTCGGTGAGCTCCGCGATGATCTTGTGGACGAGCCGGTGCATGTGCACGGAGTCCTGGTGCGGACCCAGTTCGCCGGCGGGTCCACGCGCGTCACGGGTGAGGACGGAGTAGGTGACCAGGGTGTCCAGGGCGCGGTTCCAGGCGGGCAGGTCGGTGACCATCCAGCGCAGGTCCTCGGGGAGGTCGGCCTGGGGGTAGGCGCGGACGATGCCGAGGGGGATGCGCCCGGGGGCGAAGGACGCGCAGAGGCTGAGCACGTCGATGGCCTGCGGCTGGGCGCGGCGGAGCCGGTTGATCAGTGTCGACCAGGAGGTGAGGGAGGCGTTGGGGAAGCCGTCGCCCGAGGTCGGCTGGCCGACGGTGGAGGGGAGCCCGTCGCGGACCATGCGCAGGTATTCGGGGACCTCCATGCCGGACTCGCCGAGCCAGGCGGCGGCCTGGACGAGCGGCAGGGGTACGTCGCCGAACTCGGCGGCGACCTCGTCGGCCTCGGGCGCGGTGATGTGCGGGGCGCGCCGCATGAGGTACCCGGTGGACTCGGCCCGGTCGAAGCTGGGGACTTCGAGGATGTCGGTGTGGTCGCCCCAGCCGCGGTTGCGGGAGGTGATGAGAACGTGGCCGGGGCCCTGTGGCAGCAGCACGCCGGCGCCGTCGGTGTCGTCCCAGCCGTCGAAGACGACCAGCCAGCGGCTGTGCGGGCCGCCGCGGCGCAGGGCCTCGCGGACGGCGCGGATGCGCTCGCCCGGCTCGCTGCCGGTAGCGAGGCCGAGTTCGGCGGCGAGCTCGCCGAAGCGGTCGCGCTGGACGTCGCGGTCGTCGGAGTTGACCCACCACACGACGTCGTAGTCGAGGCTGAAGCGGTGGGCGTACTCGGCGGCGATCTGGGTCTTGCCGATGCCGGACATGCCGAGCAGGGTGCAGGCGGCCTTGCCGCGCTCGGCGTCCACGAGCCGTTCCTGGAGCTCCGTGAGGAGGTCGTCGCGGCCGGTGAAGCGATGGTTGCGGCGCGGGACCTCACCCCAGATATCGGGCGGGGTGTCGGGAAAGCGGACGAACGACCCCTTCGGGGCTCGTCGTTCGGCGGCGCGGCGCGCCTGCACGGCGAGGCGTCGGAGCAGCCGGTCCTCGGCCTCCTGCTCGGCGATGCCCCACAGACTGGCGGGTTCCAGCAGGGCTGCCGCTGGAGGCAGAGAGCGGTTGGTGATGCTGACCGCGGCGAAGCGATCCGCGTGGGCGGCGACGAAACCTCGGAGCGCCTCGTTCCACTCGTCGGCCGCGCGCTGGCCGACCTGGAAGAACCGGTCGTCCAGGACGAGCAGCACCTGGCCTCGGGCCAGCAGCAGGTCTGCCAGGTAGCCCTCCACCGTCGTGTCGTCGGATATCGCCCAGCGCTGCATCGTGGCACGGTGGCCGTGTGTCTCCAGACACTGTGCGATCCAGACCGCCCATGGCCGGCTGAGGCTCGACGAGACGATCGTCGTATTGAGCACGTTGTCCCGTAGGGGTGAGGAGCTCCGAGCGTCGAGGTCGGTCGAGGCTGCCTGAGAGCGTTGCCGAAGACGTTCCACCTCCCGTTGGAGCTCAAGCAGCTCGGCCTGGCTGCGGGCCAGCGCGTCCCCTGCGCGCACACGATCCAGCTGCTCTTCGGCCGCGGCCGCCTGGTCGGCTGTCAGCAGCGTGTGCTCAAGTTCGGAGCAGCGTTGCTCGGCTTGCGCAACACGCCGCTCGGCCGAGTCCAGGGCTTGTTCCAGCTCGGCCACCCGCCGGAGGAGCGCCTCGCGATCGGCGCGTATCCGCTGTTGCTCATGGCGCAACACGTCGACTTCGACCGCAGCGGTGCGGTTGCGGTCCGCCTCCTGCGTGAGAGCCATGCGTTCACTCTCCAGGTCGACGACGCGATCGCGGTACTCCAGCAGTGTCTTCGCCACCGCATCCGCCTGGGTCCGCGCGACGGCCTTCTCCTGGAGCGCGGATGCCAGCTGGTCCTCCAGATCCTGGACCTTCCACGCCCGTGGGCTGGCCACCTTGAGGGCCACCCGTTGCAGGCCTGTCAGCCGGCTGCGCGCCTCGTGCGACATCGGGTGCCCACGTTCCTTGCCGACCTCGTCGATCAGTACGGCGATGAACCGCTGCGGCGGAACGGTTTCACCGCTGAGGTAGCGGCTGACGCTACTGGCGCTGTAGTTGTGCAGCACGGAGTACCTGCGCACGGAGATGTTGAGGCTGCCGAAGCACTGCCTCAGTGCCAGGGCCAGCTCGCGACGCTCCCCGGTGATGACATCGGCTAGGGGGTGAAGCCCGCTCATGAGGAAGATCGCGTCGTGCCCGAGGGGGACCAGCTCCCCTTCGGCGTACTCTTCCGGCTCGTTGTCCACCCGGTCTCTCCCCAGAAGCGCGTCGATGTGTCCCATAGCATCCGCAACGCGTATCGCTTGGCGCAACACCCTGTGGCGCACCCAGAGTTGAAGCACGGTTGATCTCACGGGAAAGGGATTCGCGATGCGACGCACCATGTCTTTCAAGGTTGCCCTCGCCGTGCTCGGGGGAGCGGTCTCCGGAGCTGCCCGGGCGGTGGTGACGTGGCTGCTGGCCTCGGGTACGGAAGGGAGCTAGGCCGCGGGCCCCGGCACCCGTCCGGCGTCCCCCAGACCAACGCCGGTGGGACGCCGGTGGGACGTCCGGTGTCGCGTCAGTACGATGGGCGGCCGGTCCAGGAGAGTGGTGAGGTGGATGGCGGGTGTTCCGCGACGGCGTGGGGGTGAGCTGGAGACCCTGGTGCTGGCCGCGCTGCGGGCGGCCGACGGGGCGGTCACCGCGGGGTGGGTGCAGGAGCGGCTCGGTGGCGGGCTCGCGTACACCACCGTGATCACGATCCTGACGCGTCTGCACGCGAAGGGCGCCGTGACGCGGGAGCGGGCCGGCCGGTCGTTCGAGTGGACGGCGGTCGCGGACGAGGCGGGTCTCGCCGCGCTGCGGATGCGCCGGGTCCTGGACGGGGAGTCCGACCGCGAGGCGGTGCTCGCGCGCTTCGTGACGGGCCTCTCGTCGGCGGAGGAGCGGCTGGTGCGGGACCTCCTGGCCCAGGCCGGGGAGGACGAGGAGGACTGACGCCATGGGGGTCTTCGTCTTCCTGCCGCTCGTCCTCCCGCTGACCGCCTGGCCGGTCGCGCGGCTCGCCGAACAGCATCTGCACCCGCGCACCGCGACCCGGATGCTGACCGCCGTCGCCGCCGTCCTCGCGCTGTGCAGCACGCTGTGCCTGGCGCTCCTCATGGTCGTCGGCACCGCCCAGCTGCCGGGCAACCCGCTGCCCGACGCCTGGTCCGACCCGGAGGTGCGGGCGGCGGTGCCGTACGACGAGGTGGCCGGCCGGCTGGCGATCCCGGCGCTCCTCGCCGTCCTCGTCGCCTGCGGCGGCACGCTGCTGCGGCACCGGCGGGTGCGACGGCGGGCGGAACGCGCCCTCGCCCCGCTGCCCGCCCGCGCCGTCGCCGTCCTGCCCGACGACGTCCCCTACGCCTACGCGCTGCCCGGCGGACGCCGGGACCGGGTGGTGGTCAGCCGAGGGATGCTGGCGCGGCTGACCTCACGCGAGCGCCGCGCGCTCTTCGCCCACGAGCGGGCCCACCTGGAGGGCCGTCACCACCGCTTCCTCCTGGCCGTCCGGGTGGCCGCGCGCGCCAACCCCTTTCTCCGGCCGCTGAGCACGGCCGTCGCCTACACCGCCGAGCGCTGGGCCGACGAGGAGGCCGCCGCCCGGGTCGGCAGCCGCCGGGTCGTCGCCCGCGCCATCGGCAAGTCCGCCCTGGCACCGGCCGGGGCCCCGCCGCCGACCCTCGCGGGCTTCGCCGCCCCCGGCCCCGTCCCGAGGCGGGTGGCCGCCCTGCTCGCCCCGGCACCGGTCGCCCGCGCCTGGCCGGGCGTCGGCACGGCGACGGGCATGGCCGCCTGGGCCGCGGCCGTGGGGACCGCCGCGTCCGCCGTCGCCTCGGCGAACTCGGCCGTCACGCTGTACGCGATCCTCCACACGGCCACGACGCTCTAGCGCCTAGCCGGCCGACACGGGCAGGGAGGTGACCGTGTTGATGGTGAGCGAGGAGGTGGGCGGGCCCGGGGGCGCGTCCAGGCGCAGGGCGGGGAAGCGGGTGAAGAGGGCGGACAGGGCGGTACGGAGCTGGAGCCGGGCGAGCGGGGCGCCGACGCAGTAGTGGGCGCCCCGGCCGAAGGCCAGATGCGGGGCGTTCTCGCCGAGCCGGAAGGCGCCGTCCCCGTGCGGGGCCGGGTCGAGGTTGGCCGCCGAGTAGCACAGCAGCAGCGCGTCGCCCGCCCGGAGGGACTGCCCGCCCAGCGTGACGTCCGTGCGCGGAAAGGCGAAGGGCAGGGCGAAGACGCCGGCGTCGTACCGCAGCGCCCCTTCCACCACCTCGTCCCAGGTCACGGCCCCGTCGAGGGCGCGCCGCAGCTCGGCCGGGTGTTCCAGGAGGGCCCGTACGGCGTTGACGAGCGAGGCGACGGTCGTGTCGAAGCCCGCCGCGAGGAACAGCCAGAGGGTGTCCCGGGCCTCCTGCCGGCTCAGCCCCGTACCGGACTCCGCCGATTCCCTGAGGGCCGCGACCAGCCCGCCGTCCTCGCCGGGGCCCGGCGGCCGGTCCAGGAGATGGTCGAGGTACGCGCGGATCTCGGCGCTCAGGAGCCGCGACTCCTCCGGCGTGAGCGCGGCCCGGGAGAGCGCCCGGAAGACCAGGGACGTGGCCCGTGGCCGCTCGTCGTCGGGGACGGCGAGCAGCGAGCACAGCACGTCCAGGGCGAGCGGCAGGGCGAAGTCCGCGCGCAGGTCGAACGGCCGGGCGGCCGCGGCGAGTTCGTCGAGCAGCCGCCCGACCGCCTCGGCGACGGACGGCGCCAGCGCCTTGACCTGCCGCGGGGCGAACGCCCCCGCCGCCACCCGCCGCAGCCGGGTGTGGTCGGCGCCGTCCGCGGTGAGCATCCACTGACGGGTCAGATGGTCCCGCATCGGCCAGTCCGGCGGGATCTCCCCGTCCCGCAGCGCCCGCCAGTGCGCGGGGGAGCGGGCGAACTCCGGCCGGGTGAGCGCCGCTTCCAGTTCTGCGTAGCCGACGACGGCCCAGCACTCCACGCCACCGGGCCAGCGCGCCGGGACGACACTGCCGCGCGCCCGCAGCGTCCGTGCCAGGTCCCGCAGGTCCAGATGAGGATCGAGGACGACGGGGTCCAGGGCGATGGGGTCCAGGGCGAGGGGATCAGGTGTCACAGAATCAGGCGTCACAGATTCGAGTGTCACGGAATCAGCACCGCCTTGACCACCTCGCCGCTCGTCACGTCCCGCTCCGCCCGGTCGATCTCGTCGAGCGGGTAGCGGCGGATCAGCCGGTCGAAGGGGAAGCGGCCCTGCTGCCAGAGGTCGATCAGGCGCGGCACGAACAGCCGGGGTACGGCGTCGCCCTCGATGACGCCCTTGAGTGTGCGGCCGGAGGCGAGGAGCAGCGGATCCACCGTCAGGTCGCCGTGCTGGACGCCGACCAGACCGCATGACCCCTCGCTGTGCAGCGAGCGGATCAGCGAGGTGATGACCGACGGCAGCCCGGTGGTGTCGACCGCGTGGTCGGCGCCGCCGGTGATCTCCAGGAGCTCCTCCGTGAGCGTGTCCGAGCGGCCGTCGAGGGTGTGGGTCGCGCCGAGTTCCTCGGCCAGCTTGCGCCGCAGCGGCAGGAGGTCGACCGCGACGACGACGGTGGCGCCCACGGCCCGCGCGGCCATCACCGCGGCGAGCCCGACCGCGCCCGTACCGGCCACGACGACACTGGAACCGGCTTGGACGCGCAGGGAGTTGACGACCGCTCCCGCCCCGGTCTGGAAGCCGCAGCCGAGCGGTCCGAGCAGGTCGAGCGGCAGCGCCCGGGAGACGGGGACGAGCGCGCGGACGGGGACGACGGCATGGGTGGCGAAGGAGGACTGCCCGAACCAGTGCGCGGACACCTCCCGGCCCGCCGCGTCGAGCGCCGTACCGGTGCCGTCGGTCCTGCGGCCGGAGAGGTTGCGGGGGAAGAAGGTCGCGCAGCCGGCCGGCCGTGCGGCGAGGCAGGCGCGGCAGGCGCCGCAGGAGTCGAAGGACATGACGACGTGGTCGCCGGTGGCCACTTCGTGCACGCCGGGGCCGGTCGCCTCCACCGTCCCGGCCCCCTCGTGGCCCGCGATGAGCGGCAGGGCGACGCCGAGCCGGTCGGTGCGCGGCAGCAGGTCGGTGGGGCAGAAGCCGGTGCCGGCGATCCGGACGAGCGCCTCGCCGGGGCCCGGACCGTCGAGTGTGACGTCCTCGACGCGGAACGGCAGCGTACGGGAGCGGAGCACGGCCGCCCGGGCGGCGGTCACCGTTGTACCGGGGCGGGCCGTCACAGCGCGGCCTTCGTGCCGTCCCAGAAGGCGTCCGCCCACACGTCCCCGTACAGCCAGTTGCCGGGCGACTCGGCCTCGGGGCTGGTGTAGAACTCCCGGTGGGCGCGCAGGACGTCCGCCATCGGCAGGCCGGCGTCCTCGCCGCTCAGGCCCATGAGCCCGGCGGCGAGGCGGATGTTGGGCTCGGGGGTGCCCATGCCCCGCTGGAACGCGGTGAATTCGGGGAGCCGCACGATGCCGTCGTCGTCCCGGTCCACGGCCGCCCAGACGGACTCGCCGACCGGCCGGAAGTACGCGTCGTAGTCGTCCATCCCTCCGGCCAGCGCCTTCGCCATGGCCTCGCGCCACTCCTCGGGAGTGATCGGGCGGTCGGCGGCCCAGCCGGTGACGGCGGCCATGTGGTCGCAGAAGGCCTGCGAGGCGGCGTGCACGGCCTGGGCCTTGCGGCTGCCGAGCGGCTCGCCGAGGTAGATCAGGATCCGGGTGAACAGGACGGACACGTCGGCGAGTTCGATCACGGCGTCCCGGTCGCGGTCGGCGTGGGCGAAGCACACGTCGATCTTCCGCTCGATGAGCCGGGAGCCGATGTCATGAGGAGTGCGCATGAAGGTTTCTCTCCAGGGAAGGGGTGAGGGCGCTCACCACGGCGACGAGCGTGTGCCGGTCGGCGACGGCCCATCCGCGCGCGCGGGCCAGGGTCCGCAGGGCGTCGTCCGGCTCGAAGGCGACCGGGTGTCCGACGGCTGCGAGCAGCGCGTGGTCGGAGGCGCTGTTGCCGACGGCCAGGGCGGTGCGCAGATCGGCGCCGAGCCCGTGGGCGAGACCGCGCAGCAGCTCGGACTTGACCTCGGGAACGGCCGGCAGGGCCGCGAAGCCGCGCGTGTACGTGCCGTCGGCGGCGTGGGTCAGCCGCATGCCGAAGCGGTGGGTGACGCCCAGCTCGCCGGCCAGCCGGTCGACCATCTCCTGCGGGCTGCCGGAGAGCAGGACCGGGGTGTGGCCGGTGCGGCGCAGGTGTTCGAGCAGGGGGCCGGTGCTGTCGAGGAGCCGGTCGCGGACCCGCCGCCAGGCCGTGTGCGAGGCCCGGACGGCGTCCGTGTGCCGTACGCCTTCCATGGCCCGCCCGTACGCGGAGCTCGCGGGTCCGGTGGTGTCGCGGAACAGGGCGCCCGCCCCGCGGTGTTCGCGCATGGTCCGGTGCACGTGCCGGACGGCGCGGGCGCTCACCCGGCCGGCGGCGCGCAGTTCGTCGAGCAGGGCGAAGCCGAGGGTGCCCGCGTACAGGGTGCCGTCGACGTCCAGTGCGGCTAGCTTCATTCGGCTTTCCCGGGGGCCGCCCCGTGTGGTGGGTGGTGGTGTGCCTCGCGCGCGGCGTGGCACGGCGACGGCGGGGCGGGCGCCCGGACGCGGCCGGCCGGCGCCCGCCCCGCCGTCGGAGCGGGGTCAGGCGGCCTGGAAGTCGGCGCCGAAGAGCCAGTTGCCGTTGTCGTTGACGTCGGTGCTCGTGTAGAAGTCGCGGAAGGCGGTCATGAGTTCCTCGACCGAGAGGGAGCCGTCTCCGTCGAGGTCCAGCTTCTCGAAGCCGAGGCGGGCGTTCTCCGGCGTGGTGCCGAACGCGAGCTGGACGGCGCTGAACTCGGCGGCGGTGACGTCACCGTCGTCGTCGCGGTCGCAGAGCTTCCACAGGGCCGTGGCGACAGGGCGGCTGGCGGCGTCGAAGTTGGCGGGCGAGCCGACGATCCGGCGCATGCCGACGCGGTACTCCTCCGGGTCGATCTTCCCGTCCTTGTCGGTGTCCAGCTCCGCCACCATCCCCTCCCACCAGCTCTGACAGGCCCGCAGCATCTCGGCGGCCTTCGGGGAGTCGAAGGGCTCGTCGACGGCCGCGATCACGCGCGCCGCGAAGGTGAGGATGTCGGCGGCGTCCACCACGCCGTCCTTGTTCTGGTCCGCGTGCCCGAAGCACATGTCGAACTTGCGGTCCAGCAGGTCGTTCTGCGGGGCGAGGGTCATGTCGGTTCCTTTGCGTGACGACCACACGGCTATCCAGGGGACAGCCGTGTGGTTTCGGGGGATGGCGACACGAGTGTAGGAATCGGACCGGACCCGGATTTCCGCCCGGAAGAGGCGCTCACTCCAACGGATGAGACGGATATGAGCCGCGCGTGGAACGTCCGACGGCCCTTTCCCCTACGGGGTTTGATCATTCGTCAGGGGGTGCTGGCCGGATCCCATCCCATGATCATCCCGTCGGTCCTTCGGCCCGCTCGTTCGTTCGCAAGGTGAGTCCTCAGCCGATCGCCAGCGGTACGCCCGGGGCGAGTTCGGCGGCGATGCGCTCGGCGACCACCTCGGCCATGTTGCCCTCGGGCGTGGTCGGGGTCTTGGTCGCGGACACCGCGAGGGCGAGCCGCTCGGACGGCAGATAGGCCTGGATCGCCGCGTATCCGGAGAACGACGGGTTCTGCAGGATCCAGCCGTTGACGACGATGACGCCGAGGCCGAAGTGCTTGGCCTCCGTCTGCTTCAGGCAGACCGTGGCCGGGCAGCGGGCGGTGCCGCCGCCGAGGCCGACCGTGCCCGGGTTCACCAGGGTGCGGTACGCGCGGGGCGACAGCAGCTCACCGCTGCCGATGCCCTCGGCGGAACGGGCCAGGTCGCAGACGTGGGTGGTGATGACCGCGCCGGGCGCCGTGGTCCACGACGGGTTCCAGAAGGTGGACTCCTCGTACAGGCCGCGCTCCGAGGTGAACGCGTGCAGCACCCGCTGCGGGATGTCGGGCGTGAAGTTGTTCCGCGTGTCGCGCAGCCCCAGCGGGCCGGTGACCCGCTCCTCCACGAACTCCTCGATCGGCATCCCGGTGATCTTCTCCAGGGCGGCGACGAGCAGCACGTAGTTGGCGTGCGAGTAGCTCCAGCTGGTGCCCGGCTCGTACCAGAAGGAGTGGCGGTACGGGTAGGAGAGCAGCTGCTCCGGGGTCCACTGGCGGAACGGGTGCGCCGCCAGCTCCTTCAGGAAGGCCGGGTCGGTGACGTAGTCGTGCAGGCCGGTGGTGTTGGTGGCCAGCATCCGCAGGGTGATCTCGTGCGCCTTGGGCACGTCGGGCAGCCACCGCTCCACGGTGTCGTCCAGGCTCACCCGGTGTTCCTGGACCAGCTGGAGCAGGGCCGTGCCGATGTGCGCGAAGGCGACCGAACCGGCCCGGAAGTGCATGTCCGGTTCGGCGGGCACGCCCGTCATGGACTCGCCGAGCGCGTCGGTGAGGACCTCGCGCCCGTCGAGGGTGACCTTGACCTCCACGGACTTCAGGCGCAGGTCGGCCTTGGCCTTGCGGGTGATGTCCAGGACCCGCCGGGCCTGCCCGTCGAGCGGCCGCTGGGTCCGTACGCACGGCTGGTCACCGTGGCCGCCGCCCGCCTCCCGGGCGGCGGCGGGCAGGACGGCGGAGGTCTGGGACACGACGGCGAGGAGCGCGGCGCAGAGGGCCGTGCGGAGGGCGGTGCGATGGGTGGTGCGATGGGTGGTGCGTCTCATGTCCGCACTATCCCCACGCCGCCGCGCTCGCCTCCGCCCGCAACTCCGCCGAGCACCCCGCACGGGGGCGGCGACGCGTCCGTGTGGGGCAAGGGGGGCGGGAAGGGCGCCGCTACTGCGCGGTGGCCGACAGCGGGGCCAGGTCCGGCTCGACCCACGAGATCCGCGCCGTGTCCGCCGCGAGGGTCTCCGGCCGGTAGTGGCGGTGCAGCAGGGCCGCCTCGAACAGCTCGGGGTGGCGGGCGGCGAAGCCGTCGAAGCCGTCGGCGGCGCCCTCCTCGCCGTCGGCGGCCAGCCGCAGCCCGACCAGCTCGACCCACGCCCGGGTCATCGTCACATGGAACTTCTGCGGCGCTCCGGCGGCGGTCGCCGTGCGGTCGATGCCCGCGCCGACCAGCTCCACGGCCGCGGCGGTGCCGTGCGCCCGTACCGCGCGCCAGGCCAGCTCGACGTGCTGCCGGTGACCGAAGCGGTCGGCCCCGGCCATGACCTCCCGCATCAGTACGCCGAAGGCGTCGTCGGCGGGGCGGTCGGCGGGGCGGTCGGTGGGGGAGGTGCTCATGCGGATGCCTTCGTCAGTGCGTCGAGGACGGCGTGGAAGCCGGCCACCTCGGCGGGGGTGAGGCCGCCCAGAGCGCGCTGCTCCAGGTCGGCGAGGGTCTCCCGGACGGTGTCGGCGGTGAGCCGGCCCGTCGGGGTCAGTTCGATCAGTACGGAGCGCCGGTCGCCGGCCCGGCTGCCCCGGGTGATGTGCCCGCGCCGCTCCAGCCGGTCCAGCACCCCGGTGAGCGTCGTGGGCCGGGTGCCGACGGCGGCACCGAGCTCGGAGACCGTGCGGCCCCGCCCGTCGGCGAGGTTGGCGAGCGCGTTGATCTCGGACGGCGTCAGGTCCAGGTCGACGAGCTCGGCGCCGATCAGCTGGAGGGTGGCGTGGGTCGCGCGTTGCAGCGCGAGCAGCGCGGAGGAGGCCGGGGGAGGGGGAGGGGGAGGGGGAGCGGAAGGAGATGCGGACGTCACGGTTCCGGATAGTACGTATACGTAGGATTCGAAGTCAAAGAAAAGGGCCGGCGCCGTGGGCGGCCTTGTCAGGGGTGGGTGGCGGGTGGAGCCTAGACCCGCCGGACGTCGACGCCCTGCTCGGTGAGCGCGTCGACCACGGGGTCGGGGGCGTCGTGGTCGGTGACGAGGATGTCGATGTCGGAGATGGCGCAGACACGGGCGAAGGCGCGCCGGCCCAGCTTGGTGGAGTCGGTGACGACGACCAGGGTGGCGGCTCGCTCCGCCATGGCGCGGTTGGCGCTCGCCTCGCCCTCGTCGTGCGTGGAGGCGCCGAAGTCCGGGTCGACCGCGTCGATGCCGAGGATCGCGTAGTCCAGCGACAGGCCCTGGAGCGTCGCCGCCGCGAGCGGGCCGGTCAGCTCGTAGGACTGCGGGCGGGCGACGCCGCCGGTCACGACCGTCTTCACGTACGGGCGGACGGCGAGCTCGTTGGCGATGTTGACCGCGTTGGTGACGATGGTCAGCGCCGGTCCCGCGGTGTGCTGCGCGAGGTCGCCCCGGGTGGCGAGTTCGCGCGCGACCTCGGAGGTGGTCGTGCCGCCGTTGAGCCCGACGATCGCGCCCGGCGGGACGAGCGCGGCGGCGGCGCGGGCGATGCGCTGCTTCTCGTCGGCCTTGCGGGCGGTCTTGTAGCGCAGCGGGAGGTCGTACGTGACGCCGCTGAGCACGGCGCCGCCCCGGGTGCGGGTGAGCAGTTGCTGGCGGGCGAGCTCCTCCAGGTCGCGGCGGACCGTGGCGGGGGAGACGCCGAGCAGCTCGGCCGCCTCGCCGACCTCGATGCTGCCCTTCTCGCCCAGCGCGTCGAGCAGCCGCGTCCAGCGCTCGTGCGTGCTCATCACCGTTCTCCTCGCCTCGTGACCTCGGAGGGCTGAGCGTAACGCGGACCTCCTGCCGGTGAGCGGTCTCTGCACATGCTTGCTCAAAGTTGCGCGCAGACTCTATAAAGGAGCCAACTTCAATCATCACCACCACCTTCATCCTTCGGTTCGGGGAGGCGACGTCATGAGTCATGTCGACACGGAGATAGCCAGCCAGCCCGCCTGCTGGCGGCGCGCACTGGAGACCAAGCCCGCCGGCCTGCCCGCCGACGGCGAGCGCGTCGCCGTCGTCGGCTGCGGGACCTCCCTCTACATCGCCCAGGCGTACGCCGTGCTGCGCGAGGCCGCGGGACTCGGCGAGACCGACGCCTTCGCCGCCTCCGAGTACCCGGCGAACCGCCGCTACGACCGGGTCGTCGCGATCACCCGCTCCGGCACCACGACCGAGGTGCTCGCCGCCCTGGCCCGGGTCCCCGAGGGCACCCCGACCGTCGCCCTCACCGGCGACCTCGACACCCCCGTCGTCCGGGCCGCCGGCACCGTCGTCGACCTCTCCTTCGCCGACGAGCGCTCCGTCGTGCAGACCCGCTTCGCCACCACCGCCCTCGTCCTGCTGCGCGCCGCCCTCGGCCTCGTACCGGACGACCTCGTCGAGCAGGCCGAGCGGGCCGTCGCCGCACCGCTGCCCGAAGCCGCCGTGGAATCCGGGCAGTTCACCTTCCTCGGCACCGGCTGGACCATCGGCCTCGCCAACGAGGCCGCGCTCAAGCTGCGCGAGGCGGCCGGGGCCTGGACCGAGTCGTACGCGGCGATGGAGTACCGGCACGGCCCGATCAGCGTCACCGGCCCGCACAGCACCGTCTGGTTCTTCGGCCCGCCGCCCGCCGGGCTCCTCGACCAGATCGCCCCGACCGGCGCGTACGCCTCCGTCACCGACGCCGACCCGCTCGCCGACCTCATCCGCGCCCAGCGCCTCGCCGTCGCCCTCGCCGCGCAGAGCGGCCTCGACCCCGACCAGCCGCAGGGCCTCACCCGCTCCATCGTCCTGGCCGACTCCTGACCCCGCCCGGCCGGTGACACCCCCGCCCCGCCGCCGACCCCCTCCCGGCGGCGGGGCCCGACCAAGGAGCAGAACCGTCATGCCCCTCGTAGGAACGGGCGACATCGTCGGACCGGCCGCGGCCGGTCGCCGCGGCGTCGGCGCCTTCAACGTCATCCAGCTCGAACACGCCCAGGCCATCGTCGCCGGCGCCGAGGCCGCCGGCACCCCCGTGATCCTCCAGGTCAGCGAGAACACCGCCCGCTACCACGGCGCCCTCGCCGCGATCGGCTCGGCCACCCTCGCCGTCGCCCGCGCCGCGGACGTCCCCGTCGCCGTCCACCTCGACCACGCCACCTCGGCCGGACTCGTCGAGGAGGCCGTCGCCCTCGGCTTCTCCTCCGTCATGTACGACGCCTCCACCCTGCCGTACGAGGCGAACGTCGACGCCACCGCGCGGGTCCGGGCCCTGTGCCACGCCTCCGGCGTCTGGGTCGAGGCCGAACTCGGCGAGGTCGGCGGCAAGGACGGCGTCCACGCCCCGGGCGCCCGCACCGACCCGGCCGAGGCCGCCGCCTTCGTCACCGCCACCGGCGTCGACGCCCTCGCGGTCGCCGTCGGCACCTCGCACGCCATGGCCACCCGCGACGCCGCCCTCGACTTCGCCCTCATCGCGGCCCTGCGCGCCCGGCTGCCCGTGCCGCTGGTGCTGCACGGCTCCTCGGGCGTCGGCGACGAGGACCTGGCCACCGCCGTCGCCCACGGCATGACCAAGGTCAACATCGCCACCCACCTGAACCGGGTCTTCACCCGCGCCGCCCGCGAAGTCCTCGACGCCGACCGCTCCCTCGCCGACACCCGCCGCTACCTCGGCGCCGGCCGCACGGCGATGACCCACGAGGTCACCCGACTGCTCGGGATCCTGGACGCGGGGGCCAGGGTGGGGTGAGGGGGCGCCGTGGGGGGGCGCGGTGGGTCCCCTCAGCCCTCGGCCGCGCCGAACCACCGCTCCAGCCGCTCGCCCAGCTCCCCCTGGTCCTCGCCGACCCACGCCACATGCCCGTCCGGCCGCAGCAGCACCGCGGGCGCGCCCGGGCCCCCGAAGCCGGGGTCGTCGGCCGCGTCGACGCGGTCCGCCACCCGGTCGACGCGGTCCGCCCAGCCCGCGACCGAGAGCCGGCCGGTCTGGTCGAGCAGCAGCCCGCGGCCGGCGTGCGTCCGGCCGTACAGCCGCCCCCGCCCCAGTCCCACGTCCCGCAGCCGCCGGCCGACGAGCGGGTGCGCGTCGCCGAAGTCGTAGCGGATGTCGATCGCGGTGATCATCCCGGTCAGGTACCGGTTCACCTCCTCGAACTCCATCAGTCGCGACAGCAGCGCCCGCAGCGCCGCCGCGCCGGGATCCTCCGTCCCCATCAGGGTCATCTGGGCGCGGGTGTTGTCGAGGACGGCCGCGCCCACCGGGTGCCGCTCGGCGTGGTAGCTGTCGAGGAGGCCGTCCGGCGCCCAGCCGGCCACCTCGGCGGCCAGCTTCCAGCCGAGGTTGAACGCGTCCTGCACACCGAGGTTCAGCCCCTGCCCGCCGGTCGGCGGATGGATGTGCGCCGCGTCCCCGGCCAGCAGCACCCGGCCGGACCGGTAGCGCTCGGCCTGCCGGGTGGCGTTGCCGACCCGGGACAGCCAGCGCGGCGCGTGCACGCCGAAGTCCGTGCCCGCGTACGCCCGCAGCTGCCGCCTGAACTCGTCGAGGGTCGTCGGAGCCGACCGGTCCTCGGCCACCCCGTCGGCGGGCACGACGATACGGTGCACCCCCGGGTTCTCGTCGATGTCCGGGATGACGCCGAAGCGCAGCTGGGTCCTGCGGACCTCCGCGACGACCGCGGCGATCGTGGCGGCGTCCGCGGTCACCTCCACATCGCCGAGCAGGGTGTCGACGGTCGACGGCTCGCCGGGGAAGCCGATGCCGGCCAGCTTGCGCACCGTGCTGCGGCCGCCGTCGCACCCGACGAGATAGCGCGAGCGCAGCCGGGTGCCGTCGGCGAGCTCCACGTCCACCCCGGTCTCGTCCTGGCCCAGCGCGACCACCTCGCGGCCGCGCCGCAGCTCGGTGCCGAGGGCGAGGGCGTGCTCGGTCAGCAGCCGCTCGGTGACCGGCTGCGGGGTGGTGAGACCGTACGGGTGGGCCGTGTCCAGGCCCTCCGGCCACGCCGTGTGGATGCCGGCGAAGAACCCGCCGACCTGGAACTTCTCCCCGGCCGCGAGGAAGCCGCCGAGCAGCCCCCGCTGGTCCATCACCTCCACGGTGCGCGCGTGCAGCCCGCGCCCCCGGGAGTGCGTGAGCGGCTCGGGGGTCTTCTCCAGGACGAGCGTGCGCACACCGTGCAGCCGCAGCTCGCCTGCGAGCATGAGGCCGGTCGGCCCGCCGCCGACGACGATCACGTCCGGGGTTTCGAGACGATCGGTCAAGAGGCACACCCTTTTGGCTGGTTGGGGAATCGGCCGCCCATTCTGCGCCCCGCGCCGGGGGCCTCGCCGCCGCCACCCCCGCCCCGGCTGCGAGAATGACCGCCACGGGGAACAGGGGGAGGTCCATCAGTGGTGCGCGAACGGCTTCGAGCCCGCTTCCGGTACTGGTTCGACGGCACGATGGACCGGGGCACGCCCGCCCTGATCAGCTGGCTGGCCCTCGCCTCGCTGCTGCTCATCGGCGTCGCCTCCACCCTGGTCGTCCTGTTCACCGACACCGACGCCGAGAACAACGGCGGCTGGGCGGGCGTCGCCTGGATGAGCCTGCTGCGCACCCTGGACCCCGGCACCATGGGTGGGGACACCGGCGGCCCGGTCTTCCTCGCCCTGATGCTGGCCGTGACCATCGGCGGCATCTTCATCGTCAGCGCCCTCATCGGTGTGCTGACCACCGGCCTCAACCAGCGCATCAACCAACTGCGCAAGGGGCGTTCCCAGCTCATCGAGCGCGGGCACACGATCGTGCTCGGCTGGTCGGAGCAGGTCTTCACGGTGGTGTCCGAGCTCGTCGAGGCGAACCAGAGCGAACGGCGCTCGTGCGTGGTGATCCTCGCGGACCGGGACAAGGTCGCCATGGAGGACGCGATCCGCGAGCGCGTCCCCGACCCGGGCAGCACCCGGGTCGTCTGCCGCTCCGGCAACCCGCTCGTCCGCGCCGACCTGGAGCTGGTCAGCCCCGACACCGCCAAGTCCATCATGGTGCTGCCGCCGTCCGGCGACGACCGGGACGTCGACGTCATCAAGGTGCTGCTCCTGCTCAACAGCCGTACCTGGAACGCCGTACGCCCCCACGTCGTCGCGGCCGTGCACGACTCGGAGAACCTCGCCGCCGCCCGGCTGGCCGCCGGCGGGACGGCCCTGGTGATCGACGCCGAGGACATCGCGGTCCGCCTCATCGCCCAGGCGCACCGGCAGACCGGCCTGTCGACCGTCTTCAACGAGCTGCTCAGCTTCGTCGGCAACGAGTTCTACTTCCGCGAGGAGCCGTCCCTGGTCGGCAGCACGTACGGACACGCCCTCGGCGCCTACGCCCGTGGGGTGCCGGCCGGGCTGCACAGGAACGACGGCCAGGTCCTGGTCAACCCGCCGATGGACACCGTCATCGCGCCCGGCGACCATCTGCTCATGGTCGCCGAGGACGACCTCCTGATCCGCCGGGCCGACGGCCCGCAGCCGGTCGTCGAGACGGCGATCACGACCGCCCCCGTCCAGCCGCCCCACCTCGACCGGACGCTGCTCATCGGCGAGAACTCCCGTACGGCGAAGCTGGTCTGCCTCCTGGACAGCTTCGTCGAACCCGGCTCGACCCTCGACATCGCCGCCCCCCGCCGCCCGGAGGCCGCGCTGCACGAGCGGCTCGACCACCTCACCGTCGGCTTCAAGCGCTGCGAGCCGACCCGCAGGTCCTCGCTGGAGGCGCTGGACCTGGGCGGCTACCAGCACATCGTGGTGCTCTCGGACGACACCATCGCCCCCGGCCGCGCCGACGACCGCACGCTGGTCACCCTGCTGCACCTGCGGGACATCGAGATCGGCCTCGGCGACCCGTACTCGATCGTCACGGAGATGCACGACGACGCCAACCGCGAGGTCGCCCAGGTCACCAAGGCTGACGACTTCATCGTCAGCACCAAGGTGATCAGCCTGCTGCTCACCCAACTGACCGAGAACCGGGACCTGTACGCGGTCTTCCTCGACCTCTTCGACCCGGAGGGCTCGGAGATCTACCTCAAGCCGGCCTGCGACTACGTGGTCCCGGGCGCCGAGGCGAACTTCGCCACCGTCGTCGAGGCCGCGCGCCGCCGGGGCGAGACAGCCATCGGCTACCGCCTCGCCCGGCACGGCGACGAGGCGCCCACCTACGGGATCTTCCTCAACCCGTCCCGTACGGCACCGGTCGTCTTCGACACCCGGGACGCGGTCGTCGTCTTCGCCGAGAACTGAGAACGGTCCGACAGGTCAGGGCCCCGCGCGCCGAACACCGCGGACGGCGCGCGGGGCCTTCCCGACCGGGGCTCCCCGCGCGGCGAGAGCCACTCCTCCGCGCGGGGCCGGTGTGCTGCCAGTCAAGCAGGGAGCCTCCCCGCGGGCGACTGGAGCCGGGTACGGGATCACGGCTTCTGGAAGCCGGCGTCCTGGAGGATCTTCTGGGCCTCGGGGGAGCTGAGCCAGGCCACGAACGCGGCGGCGGCGTCGGCGTTCTTGGAGTCCTTGAGGGTGGCGGCGGGGTACTCGGCGACGGCGTTCTGCGCGTCGGGGATATCGACGGCGTCGACCTTGTCCTTGGCGCTCTCCGCGTCGGTCTTGTAGACGAGACCGGCGTCGGCCTCGCCGAGTTCGACCTTGCTGAGGACCGCGCGGACGTTGGGCTCCTGGGAGACCGGCTTCACGGTGATCTTCTGGGCGTCGAGGATCTTCTTGCTGTACTTGCCCGCCGGGACCTCGGGAGCGGCGAGGACGACCTTGAGCTTGGGGTCGGCGAGGTCCGCGAGGGCGTCGACCTTGTGCGGGTTGCCCTCGCCGGTGGCGATGACGAGCCGGTTCTTCGCGATGACCGTGGGCGCGTTCGTGTCGGCCTTGGCCTTGGCCATGCTCTTGGTGTCGGCGGTGACCAGGGCGTCGGCGGGCGCGCCCTGGGCGACCTGGGCGACGAGTTCCTGGGAGCCGGCGAAGGAGAACGTGACCTTGGTGCCCGGGTGGCTCTTCTCGTAGGCGGCGCCCGCGGTCTTGAAGACATCGGTGAGCGAGGCGGCGGCCAGGACCGTGAGCTCGGCCTTGGGGGCGCCGCTCGCGGAGGAGGAGGCGGTGGAGCCGCCGGTGTCCTTCTTGGCGCCGCTGTCGGTGTCGTTCGAGCAGGCGGCCAGCGGGACGAGCAGCGCGGCGGTGACCACGGCGGCGGCGGTACGGCGTCTGGCGTGCGTACGGGGCAGGGACATGGGCTCGTGACTCCTTCGGGACGGACGGAAGTACTGCATGAGGGCTCAGGCGTCAGGTGCGGCCGACTTCCACTCCCGGCAGGACTGCATGTGCGACACCGTAGGGCCGCCCGGCTCTCATCTGCAACAAGCATGGAGGACCCTCCATCGCGAATGAGAGGCCGCTCGGAGGAAAGGCCAACAGGCTCCTCGGGCTTCCCGGGAAGCTCCAGGCCCCGGCGCCGGTCCCTGTGCGTTCGGACGAGAGGCGTTTTCCAGACCTGGCGTGGCATCTACGATGGATCGTCTCGTATTCACCTTGCGCATGTGGGGTGGACGGGACGCGTGCGTCCGCAGCGCGCATTCATCAGGGGGCAAGGAGTTCCGTATGCAGGTCGACCATCTTCTCCGCCTCGACCGTCTCGACCTCTCCCTGGTCTGGGGGGACCGGGCCCTGCTCGGCCAGGAGGTCGGCGGCGTGACGGCCACGGATCTGGAGGACCCGGCGCGGTTCCTGGAGGCCGGGGAGATCGTGCTGAGCGGACTGGTCTGGTGGAACGGGGCGGACGACCCGGCCAAGGCCGACCGCTTCGTGTCGGCGCTCAGCGAGGCGGGCGCGGTGGCCCTGCTCGCCGGGGAGGAGACCCACGGCGAGGTGCCCGAGGCCGTCGTCGACGCCTGCCGGCGGCACCGCGTCGCCCTGCTCGCCGTCCCCGCGCACACCAGCTTCCGCGCGGTCACCGAGGCCGTCTACCTGCGCCAGTGGGGCGAGCTCAGCCGCCGCCCCACCGACCACTACGCGCTGCCGGAGAACGTCCGCGCCGACCTCGACCGCGACCTCGAACGCGGGGCCTCGGTGGGCGAGTTGCTGGACCGGGCCTTCGCCCACCTCGGCACCCCCGACTGCCACCTGCTCACCGGCAGCGGCCGTACGGTCGCCCTGACGGCGGGCGCGGCGCGCCTGCCGGCCCGGCGGGCCGCGGAGCTCCTGCGCGGGACGCGCGGCACGACCGTGCGGGTCGAGGCCGACGACGACACGGCCTTCGACGCCTGGCATCTGCACCTGCCCGAGGAGGGGCGGGTCCCGCCGCGCGTCCTCCACGAGATAGCCGAACTCCTCGGCCGCCACCGGCGCCGCGAGGACCGCCGACGGGCCGCCCGCGCGGCGGCCGCGGCCGAACTCATGGACGCGGTGGGCGCCGCGCACACCGACCCGAACCGGGTGCACGGCGCGCTGACGGCGTGCGGCCTGGGGGACCGGCGCGCCTACACGGTGGTCGTGGCGAGCCTGGAGCCGGGCGGGCGCGCGCGGGGCGGCCGAGCCGGGGGAGCGGGGAAGGCGGCGGCCCCCGACGCGGGGGCGCTCGACGGCGGGGCGGCGCCCGACGCCGGGGCGGCGGCTCCCGGCCGCGCCCGGGTCCCCGTGCCGTCCGGAGACGCCCGGGACGCCGACGCCGCCGCCGCGCTCGCGGAGGCGCTGGGGCACCTGCCCCCGGCCGTCGCCGTCTCCGTCGTCGCCGAGCGCCCCGGCGGCGAGGCCATGGCCGTCCTGGCCCACGACGAGGGCGCCGGTCCCGAGCTGCGGGCGGTGCTCGGCGAGGTGTGGCCGCTGGTCCACGCCTGCCGGCCCGGCGGCGCCCTGCACGCCGGGACCGGCGAGCCCGTCACCACCCCGGCGGGGCTGAACACCGCGCTCTCCCAGGCCCGTTACGCACTGGCGGCGGCCCGCGCCTCGGCGCCCTCCACACAGCGCCTCGCCGGTCTCGACGACCTGCGCGGCCTGGAGTCCCTGGTGGCCGGCATCCCCGACGCCGTACGGGAGGTGTACCGGAAGACGGTCCTCGGCCCGCTCCTCGGACCCGGCCGGGCCTCGCACGCGACGCTCCTGGAGACCCTGGAGGTCTTCCTCGCGCACAACTGCTCCTGGGCCAGGACCGCCGAGGCCCTGCACCTGCACGTCAACACGGTCCACTACCGCATCGAGCGCGTCGAACTCCTCACCGGACGCGACCTGTCCCGCCTCGACCACAAACTCGACCTGCGCGCCGCCCTGTTGTGCCGCTGAGCGCGCGGGCGGTCAGGCCAGGTCGACGTGCACACCGGTCGACTTCACCCGCGCGGTGACGGTGACCCCGACGGCGAGCCCCAGCTCCTCGACCGCCTCGCGCGTCACAAGGGACACCAGCCGGTGCGGACCGGACTGGATCTCGACCTGCGCGGCCACGTCGTCCAGCCGTACCGCCGTCACGATCCCCACGAACGAGTTCCGCACCGACGTCGGCACGTCGTCCTCCGGCACGGCGTGCGGCCCGGCGCCCCGCTCCACGGCGAAGCGGGCCAGATCGGCGCCCTCGACGACCCGGGCTCCCGTGCCGTCCCTGGCCACCCGGAGCCGCCCGCCGTCGGCCCACCGGCGCACGGTCTCCGCGCTCACTCCGAGCAGCTTCGCGGCCTGCCCCATGCTGTACGAAGGCACTGCGGCACCCTCTCACTCGATGGTGTGGAAAGCGGCCCCGGGGCCCCTCTCGGGCGTCTCCGGGTGATCTTCGAAGCCTAGACTTCCCGCACATGTCGCTCTGGCTGCTCAATCATTCCAGCACCTTCACGCTCACCGTCGTCACCGTCGGCGGAACCATTCTGCTGGCCGTCGCCGGCAGCGTCCTGGCCCGCCGCAGATACCCGTCGCTGGCCCAGGGCGAGCACAACGACATGGTGGGGGTGACCCTCGGGATGTTCGGGGCGATCTACGGGATCATCCTCGCCTTCGTCATCGTCACGCTCTGGACGCAGCTGGACACCACGCAGACCATCGTCGCGACCGAGGCGACCGACATCGCCCTCATCTCCCGGGACGCCGCCGCCTTCCCCGCCCCGGTCCGCGCCGACGTCGACGCCGCGCTCAGCGGCTACGTCCACGGGGTCGTCGAGGACCAGTGGCCCCGGATGCGCGCCGGGCAGCCCAGCTACGGCGCCACGGCCGAGAAGCTGCAGAAGGTCTTCGACGCGCTCCAGGCGTACGAGCCGAGGACCGCCAGTGAGAAGGTCTTCTACGAGCAGGCCGTCGCCCGCCTCAACGACGTCGCGGGCCAGCGCCGCGCGCGCCTGGACATGGCGGAGCAGGAACTCCCGCCGCTGCTCCAGGCCCTGGCCTTCGGCGGCGCGATCGTCCTCATCCCCCTCACCTTCCTGTACGGCATGCGGCGGCTGCGCATCCAGCTGCTCTTCGTCTCGGCGGTGGCCGGTCTCGTCGGCTTCAGCCTGCTCCTCGTCTTCGTCCTCGACCGCCCCTTCGCCGGCGACCTCAGCGTGAGCCCGGCACCGTACAAGGAGGGGGCGCTCGCCCAGTACTGGGGCGGGTGAAACCCGGCCCGCGTCACCCGCCGGGCGGCGGCTCGGCGGCCCGGGCCCGCAGCCAGGGCAGGGCGTAGTCGGCGATGGCCGCGCAGAGCGCGTCGGCCGTCGCCTCCCCGTCCCCGTCCCCGTCGCCCGGGAACTCCCACCAGAGGTCGCCCTCGGGCCCCGGCATCAGCTCCGCGATCCGCACGGCCGGCGGCAGGCCGGGAAGGGCGTAGGTGGCGTTGGGCTTGGGGCGGGCCGGCCAGCGGGGGACCTCGGCCCGGGCCCGCTCCCAGGCGTCCTTGCCGATGACCGACAGGTTGACCGTGACCCGCTGCCGGTCGGCGGTGTTGCCCCGGCTCTTCTGGAAGCCGAGCTGTACCCAGCGCGTCTCGTCCGGCAGCAGCCACGTCGGGCCCGATCCGGCGAGGCCCAGCTCGCGCAGCCGGGGGCCGATGCGCTCACGCAGCAGCGTGTCGAAAGCCATGGGCACCGTCCCTCTCCTCACCGTCGGCGGCACACCCGCCCCGGCCGTCCCCTCACCCTCGCACGGGCCCGCCCGCCGGGCACCAGATGTCCGGCGGGCGGGTGGCGGGGCCCGGTGGCGGGCGGCGGGCAGGTCAGGCCACGCCGCGGATGCGGGTGACGAGGAGGCCGCCGGCGAGGATCACCAGGGCCGCGGCGGCGTACAGGCCGGTGTAGCCGCCGAGGTGGGCGATGACCGGTGCGGCGAGGGCGGGGGCGAGGACCTGGGGGCCGGAGTTGGCGATGTTGATGACACCGAGGTCCTTGGCGCGATCGGCGGCCCGCGGCAGCACCTGGGTGACCAGGGCCTGGTCGACGGCGAGGTAGATCCCGTACCCGGCGCCGAGGACCGCCGCCGCGACGAGGGCGGACGGCCAGGTGTGGAGCAGGGCGAGCAGCAGCGCGGCGGCGGCCATGACGACCGAGCAGACCACCACGAACGTCCTGCGGCGGCCCACCCGGTCGGAGAGCACCCCGACCGGGATGGCGGTGGCGGCGGCGCTGAGCGTGTAGACGCCGGTGAGGATCAGCACGCCGGTGCCGGGGTCGGCGTAGTGGACGGCGTCGGCGAGGAAGTAGAAGAGGTAGAGGGTGCCGAGGGCGTTGCCTAGGTTGATCAGGAAGCGGGTGAGCCAGGCCCAGCCGAAGTCCGGGTGGAGCCGGGGGCTGACCCAGAACGACCGCGCGAAGGCGCGGGCGTCGAAGGCGGGACGCAGGGCCCGGGGCAGGGCCGGTTCGCCGTGGCGCAGCACGAAGGGGAGGGCGAGGGCGACCGTGAGCACGGCGAGGGTGACGTAGCCGGAGCGGACGCCGGTGACGAGCAGCGTGGTGATCAGCGCGCCGAGGACCAGGCCGATGGACTGCGTGAGGCCGGTCCAGCCGGAGACCTGCGCGCGCTGGGCGAGCGGCACGCGGTCGGCGACCGGGGTGGTGACCCCGGCCAGCATCGCGTTCAGGCCCGCCTGCGCCAGGCACCAGCCGACGGCGACCCCGGCGACCGTGTGCTGGCCCGCCGTGAACACCAGCCCCGCCGCCCCCGCGAGGGCGCCGCCGAGGGTCCACGGGCGGCGCCGCCCGAACCGGCTCGTGGTGCGGTCCGACCAGGCCCCGGCGATCGGATTGGCGAGGACCGCGACGAGCGCGCCGAGGCCGGTGACCAGCGAGAGCGCGGCGTTCTTGTCCTGCGGGGCGATCCGCTCCAGCTGGAGCGGCAGCAGGATCTGGATCGGGGGCATGAAGGCCATGAAGACGGCGAGGGTGGCCAGCGAGAGACCCGCCGTCCACCCGGCGCCCACGGGGGCGGTGGGCTCGTCGAGGAGGCTGGAGTCGGCGGGACCCCCGGCGGGTGCGCTCATGCCCGCTGGGCGGCGATCAGCGCGCGGTACCACTCGAAACTCGCGCGGGGCGTGCGGAGTTGGGTGGCGAAGTCGACCTCGATCAGGCCGAAACGCTGGTGGTAGCCCTCGGCCCACTCGAAGTTGTCCAGCAGGGACCAGGTGAAGTAGCCGCGTATGTCGACCCCTTGGTCCATGGCGCGGGCGATGGCCCGGAGGTGGCCCGCGAGATAGTCGACGCGGGCCCGGTCGTCCGGCCCGGCGGGCTGCGAGCAGCCGTTCTCGGTGATCCACACCGGGGGCAGGGCGTCGCCGTAGCGGTCCTTGAGGCCGGTGAGCAGTTCGGTCAGCCCGTCGGGGACGACCGGCCAGCCGAACGAGGTCCGCTCGTACGCCTCTTCGGGCTCGGCCAGGTCGAAGGGCAGCCCGGCCGCCGGGTCCGCGGGGGCGGTGACCCAGGTCGGGTTGTAGTAGTTGACGCCGAGGCCGTCCAGCGGGGCGCCGATCGTGGCGAGGTCGCCGTCGCGCACCAGGCCGCCCCAGGCCGGGTCGGGCATGCCGTACGCCGAGAGGTCGGGGTAACGGCCTTGCAGGAGCGGGTCGTTGAAGAGGCGGTTGTGCAGGATGCCGTAGGCCTCGGCGGCCGCCGCGTCCTCGGCCGACCGGGCGTCGGAACGCAGCCGGACCGGAGTGCAGTTGTTCGCGACCAGCACCTGCGCGTCCGGCACGGCGGCCCGCAGCGCGGCGGCCGCGAGTCCGTGGCCGAGGAGCTGGTGGTGGGCGACGGGCAGGGCGTCGAGCAGGAGGGCCCGGCCGGGGGCGTGGACGCCGAAGCCGTAGCCGAACGACATGTGCACGAAGGGCTCGTTGAGGGTGATCCACCGCTTGACCCGGTCGCCGAGCCGCTCCGCGACCACCTCCGCGTACGCGCCGAAGTGGTGGGCGGTGTCGCGGTTCAGCCAGCCGCCCTCGTCCTCCAGGGCCTGCGGCAGGTCCCAGTGGAACAGGGTCGGGGTGGGCTCGATCCCCGCGCCGAGCAGGGCGTCGACCAGCCGGTCGTAGAAGTCGAGCCCGCGCGGCTCGACCTTGCCCGCGCCGGTCGGCAGGATCCGCGGCCAGGAGAGCGAGAAGCGGTACGCGTCGAGGCCGAGCCGCCGCATCAGCGCGACGTCCTCCTCGAACCGGTGGTAGTGGTCGCAGGCCACCGCGCCGGTGTGCCCGTCGCGGACGGCGCCGGGGCGGCCGACGAAGGTGTCCCAGACCGAGGGGCCCTTGCCGTCCTCGTCGGCGGCGCCCTCGATCTGGTACGCGGCGGTCGACGCCCCCCAGACGAAGTCGCCCGGGAATTCCGGCAGTCGGGTGGGATCGGTGGAGCTGGAAGTCACAGGCACCTGCCTCGATCGCGGCTCGTCCACGGCGGGCCGCAACATAACATGAACCCTTGTTCATGTTCTATGGGTCGCGCGTGACTCCGGACGGGGAGCGGAGGAATATTCGCGTGCGAGGGATCAGGGGCGGCCGTTAAGGTCGGTCGCATGTGCTCCGTCATCCAGAACTTCCAGGCGAACAGGCTCCGTTCCGCGCGCTGACCGCGGCTCCGGCCCCTGACGCGCCCGCGTCCAGCGTGCCGCCGGTCCCGAGGTCCCACGTGTCCACGACCGTTCACCTCAGGATGACGAGGATCCACCACCATGCGCTCATCGACCGCGCGCCCCACCTTCATGTTCGTCCACGGCGGTTCCAGCAACGCCCGGGCCTGGACCCCGCTCCGCAACGAGCTGGCCCTGCGCGGCCACCGCTCGTACGCCGTCGACCTGCCCGGTCACGGCGACCCGGCCGCGGGCCCCGCCACGTACCACCGCCAGACCCAGGACCGTACGGCCCTGGCGGGCGAGACCTCCCCGATGGACGGCGTCACCCTCGCCGACAACGTCCGGCACGTCGTCGGCGTGCTGCGCCGGCTCGCCGGCCACGGCCCGGTCGTCCTCGTCGGCAACAGCCTCGGCGGCGTCACCCTCACCGCCGTCGTCAACGCCGCCCCGGACCTCGTCCACCGCGTCGTCTACCTGTCGGCGCTCTGCCTCGCCGACCCCGCCCAGCTCACCGAGGCGTGGGACGTCGTCGACGAGAACCTGCTCGACGCGGCGGTGGCCCCCATCGCCGTCCCCTACGAGGTGCCCGGCGGGGACCCCGGCGTCGTCCGCCTCGACTGGCGCCGCGCGCACACCGATCCCGAGATCTTCGCCGCGCTGAAGGCCGCCATCATGGCCGACGCCCCCGACCACCTCTTCCGGCACTTCCTCGACGGGCTCGACGCGGACGAGAACCACGGCGTCATGGAACCGGGCGCGCTGATCCGCCCCGAGGCGTGGCGCCGCGTACCGCACACGTACGTGCGTCTCTCCGCCGACCACAGCCTCACCCCGGCCGTCCAGGACTACATGATCCGCGCGGCGGACGCCCTCACCCCGGACGCCCCGTTCGAGGTGCGCACCCTGCCCACCTCGCACGTCGGATACGTGAGCCGCCCGGAGCTCTTCGCGGAGCTCCTCGCGGGGCTGGTGTGACGAGGACGACGAAGGGCGGGACGTGCACCGCCGCTTCGGCGTCCGCTGGTGATTTCAGGCCATTCAGCTCTGTCGCCGGGACGCGCGCACCGCTCTGATCCACGATCTTTCGTGAGTGGTGGTCGGCATCGCCGACGACCCGCACCCGCACCGCCCTCACCCCCCCTCGTCATCAACTGCTCCCGACCCCACCCGGCCGCCTCCCGCACCCCAACGGGAGGCGGCCGTCCACCCACCGAACGAAGGAACGCCCATGAGCCCCCGGCGCCGCACCGTCACCGCCGCGATCACCTCCCTGCTCACCGCCGGGCTGCTCGGCCTCGCCCAGCCCGCCCACGCCGCGGGCCCCGCCGACCTGTACACCACCCTCAGCGCCACATCCGGGCCGAGGACCATCAGCTACCCGGTGCTCTTCGACAACGCGGGCCCCAACCGGGCCACCGGCACCGTCACCGCCACCCTCGCCCTGCCCCCGCAGACCATCAGTGCCACGGTCGACTTCGGCTACTGCGACTACGACAACGCCACCAAGGTCCTCACCTGCGACCTCACCGGCATCCCGGTCGGCCAGGGCATCCGCCCCACCGTCACCGCCCAGATCGGCGCCCTGGCCCTGGGCCCGCTCACCGCGACCGCCACCATCACCGGTACCGACCCCGACCCCGACCCCGCCAACAACATCGCCACGGTCACCTGCACGGCCCTGACCGGCCTGGTCATCGTCTGCTGACCCCGGACCCGGAGCCGGACCCGGAGCCCCGAACCCCCGAGTCCCTAGGCCGGGTCCGTCAGCCGTTCGCTCAGGTCCTCCCAGTAGACGTCGAGCATCCGCTTCAGTTCGTCCACGGTCCCGCGATCCGGCTCGCCCCCGCCCTTGAACACCTCGTGCAGCACGGCGTTCGCGGCCCACACCACCATGCGGGTCGCGCGCCGTGCCCGCTCGCCGCCGGGCGCTCCGGTCAGATGCTCCACGATGCGCTGGAGCCCCGCGGCGACCAGCGCGTTGCTCGCCTCGTCGGCCCGCGCGAGCTCGGGGCTGAGATGCCGGCCGGCCCAGAGCGCCATGCCGCCCGGCTGGGACCGGAAGAGCCCGGCGTAGACGTCGACCATCGTGCCCACCAGGTCGGTCAGTTCGCCCGCGAGGGCCCGCTCCACGAGGCCGTCGATGGCGCGCGCGAAGCCCTCCAGATACCGCCGCCCGAGCGCGTCCACGACGGCGCCCTTGTCGGCGTAGAACTGGTAGATGCTGCCGACCGGCGCGCCCGACTCCTCGGCGATCCGGCGCATGGTGAGGGCCTCGTACCCCTCCTGGGAGAGGATCCGGTCGGCCGCTTCGAGGATGGCCTCGACCCGGGCCCGGCTGCGGGCCTGCCGCGGCTGCCTGCGCAGGCGCGGCTCCGGTGCCTCCGTCGTCTCCGGCGCCTCCGTCGTCTCCGTCGTCTTCGGTGTCTCCGTCATGACGTGCCTCCGGTCGCCCGGCGGGGCGGCGGCGGGGCCGTGCTCGCGCGCACGACGAGCCGGGGCTCGACGGAGCGCGGCTCGGGGAGGGAGCCGGGGGCGGCGATGCGGCGCAGGAGATGGGTGACGGCCTGGGCGCCGATCTCCCCGAAGGGCTGGGCGACGGTGGTCAGGGACGGCGAGCAGTACTCGGCGAGCTCGATGTCGTCGAAGCCGATCACGGAGACGTCCTCGGGCACCCGCCGGCCGGCCTCGTGCAGGGCCCTGACCACGCCGAAGGCCATCTCGTCACTGGCCACGAAGACGGCCGTGACATCCGGGATCCGGGCGAGCACGAGCCCGTTGCGATAGCCCGAGGCGGGCGTCCAGTCGCCTTCGAGCGGCGGCGGTACGGAGCGCCCGGCGGCCTCCAGGGCGGAGCGCCAGCCGTCCCGGCGCAGGCCCGCCTCCAGCCACTCGTCCGGCCCCGCGATGTGCCAGACCGTCTCGTGCCCGAGGTCGAGCAGGTGCCGGGTGGCCATGCGGGCGGCCTCGGCCTGGTCGAGGGCGACGACCGCGGTGGCGTCGGTGCGCGAACCGTCGGTGGTGAGGGTCGGGGTGCCCCGGGTGAGCTGCTCGATCCTCGGGCTGCTGTGGATCAGCGGCACCGAGAGGATGATCCCGTCGACGCCCTGCTCGGCCAGCCGGGACAGCGCGTGCTCGATGGCGAAGGTGTCGAGCGAGGTCGTGGTCGCGGTGGAGACGGCGTAACCGGCCGCGTGCGCGGCGTTCTCGATGCCGGTCGTGACGGCGGCCCGGGAGTAGAAGTTGGTCTGGAGGGTCACCACGCCGAGGGTGCGGCTGCGTCCCGAGGACAGCGCGCGGGCGGCGCTGTTGCGCCGGTAGCCGAGCTGCTCGACCGCGGCCAGGACCTTCGCGCGGGTCCGCTCCTGCACATGGGGGTGGCCGGCGAGCGCGCGCGAGACCGTCTGTGCCGAGACCCCCGCGACCCGGGCGACGTCCGCCATCCCCGGTTGGCGCGCGCCTTCCACCGTGCCGCGTCTGCCCATCGTTCCCCCTCCCGTCCCTCCCGCCGTTCGCCGCCGATGGTAGCGCCCTCTTCCGGCGGAACGGTTGGCAGCGATAACAGTCTCTGCCATAGTTTCGGCCGTCGCCGGAGTGATTCCGCCGCCAGCTACTCATGTTCCCTTGAGGGAAGGGAAGTTGAGCGTGTTTGGCATCGCTAACATTCCTGCCTCAGCACCGCGAGTCGCGTCACCACCTGACCCCCACCCCTCACCCGAGGAGTACTCGTGAAAGCTCCCCGCAGCAGACTGCTCGGCGTGCTCGCCGCGGCGGCCCTGGCCGTCGCCGCGGGCGCCTCGCTCGCGGCGCCCGCCGCCTCGGCGGCACCCCCGGCCCCGGCCCCGGTCCCGGCCGCCGCCCCGGCCGCCCCGGCGGCGGCCACGTACACCGTCACCGTCGGCGCGAAGGGCTCGTGGACCCGCCCGGACGACACCCCGGCGAGCCCGTACCTCGACAAGGACGGCACCTTCTACTACCAGCAGGCGCACGCGCTCTACGGCGCCAACGAGGGCCGCAGCTGGACCTTCTACACCGGCACGAACTTCGACACCGCCAACCGCTCCGGCACCCTCAGCGACGCGGTCAACCCCGCCAACTCCAACGACCGCAACAACGACACCACCTGGCGCTGCAACAACAGCCCCACCGGCGTCCAGTCCACCCAGGCCCCCGCCGGCAGCGGCTACGCCCACCGCAACTACTGCGACCTGACCGGCCTGTGGGTCGACCCCGACACCGGCGACTGGTACGGGCTCGTGCACAACGAGTTCACCCCGCAGCCCTTCGGCGACGGCATCCACTACGACGGCATCGACTACGCCGTCTCCAAGGACCAGGGGAAGACCTGGACCATCAAGGACCACGTCATCACCTCGCCGTACAGCACCAAGCGGGGCGACACCGCGGCCTTCCCGCAGCAGACCTACCACTACGGCACCGGTGACCCGAGGCTCTTCGTCGACACCGCCTCCGGCTACTTCTACGTCTTCTACGGCTCGCGGATCGTCGACAAGGGCGGCAGCTGGCGCGCCTTCTACGGGCATGTCGCCCGCGCCCCCATCTCCGGGAAGATGGCCCCCGACTCCTGGAAGAAGTGGTACGGCGGCGCCTGGACCGAGGCCGGTGTCGGCGGCCGCGAGAGCACCATGGTCCCGGTCGGCGCGAGCAGCACCACCGGATACGTGCCGACGGACAAGGAGTACGCCCCGGGCAGCAGCGGCACGGTGAGCCAGCAGGTCGCCGCCGGACTGACCCCGGCCACCTCCCCGCTGTTCGTCATGGACATCACGTACAACGCGTACCTCGGGCTCTACGTCGGCGAGCCGCAGGCCGTCGACCAGAGCGGCAACGCCCCGCAGGAGCTGTACGCCACCGACGACCTGACCACCCAGAAGTGGTTCCGGCTCGGCGACACCGGGACGTACAAGACCGCCTCCTGGTACCGCTGGTTCCTCGACAGCGGCAGCAAGACCGGCTCCGGGACCGTCGGCAAGGACTTCCGCGCCTACTGCTCCTTCGGCTGCTCGGGCGGCTCCAGCAGCGAGTACGTCAACCTGAGCATCGGTACGAGCGCCCCCGCCGCCCCCGTCGACACCACGAAGACCTACCGGATCGGCAGCGCCGCCGGCCGGGTCCTGGCCCAGGTCCAGGGCGGCTCCGCCACCACCTCCACGGCCGCCGCCACGGGCTCCGCGCTCGAATCGTGGATCTTCACCGCCAAGGGCGACGGCTCCTACCGGATCGCCAACGCCGCCACCGGCCAGTTGCTCGGCGTCGCCGCCACCGACCCGACGAGCCGCGCGTGGGGCACGAAGCCCACCGTCACCCCGGCCGGACCCGGCGGCTCCACCGTCGGCCAGGAGTGGTTCGTCAGCCGTGGCACGGCTGCCGCCGACAACGCGCCCACCGGCACGTACAAGCTGGTCAACCGCTACAGCGGCCTCGTCGTCGGCCTGTCGGCCGACACCGCGCGGACCGCCGAGACCACGCCCGTCCGCGCCTGGACCGACACCACCGGCAGCCCGGTCGGCGGCGGCCGCGCGGCGGGCGAGCAGACCCTGACGCTCACCGCGACCGGCGACGTCCCGGGCGGCGGCTCCCTCGACGGCGTCCACACCCTCACCACCGGCGGCAAGGCCCTCGACGACCCGGACAGCAGCACCGCGAACGGCACCCAGCTCATCACCTGGACCGCGAACGGCGGCGCCAACCAGAAGTGGACCTTCACCCGCCAGACCGACGGGAGTTACGAGCTGAGGAACGGCTACTCCGGCAAGTGCGCCGACGTCGAGAACGGGGCGGCGGGCGCGGGCGCCAAGGTCATCCAGTGGACCTGCCACGGCGGCGCCAATCAGCGCTGGACCGTCACCCGCCTGGCGAACGGCACGTACACGGTCGCCTCGGCCGGCAGCGGCCTGCTCCTGACGACGGCGACGACGGCCGACGGCTCCCTGGTCACGCAGCAGGCGGACACGGGGAGTTCGCGGCAGCAGTGGGCGATCGGCTGAGGCCGAAGGGCCGCCGGGTCACCGGGTCGCCTGGCCCGGCGGCCCGTCGGCCCTGCCGGGCCAGGTCTACTGATCAGTAGCCATTCCGCCCGGTCTCCCTATAGTTGGGCATGTGCCTGACAGTCGTGGCGTCGTGCCACCCCTGGACGGCACCACACCCCGAAGGGAGCGATCAGCGCATGACCAGCCCCGAGAGCGCGGGACACGCCTACGACGTCGTCATCAGCGGCGCCAGCCTCGCCGGCAGCGCCGCCGCGATCCTGCTCGCCCGTCGCGGTGTCCGCGTCGCCCTGCTGGAACGCCGCTCGGACCCCGCCGCGTACAAGGTGCTCTGCACCCATTCCATCACCGCCAACGCCTACCCGGTGCTCGACGAACTCGGACTCGTCCCCGCCCTGGAGAAGGCCGGTGCCGTCCGCAACGAGGCGCGCTGGTACACCCGTTGGGGCTGGATCGAGCCGAGGGCCGCGCCCGGCGGGCCCGAGCTGCCCCACGCGTACAACGTCCGGCGCAGCGTCCTGGACCCGATGATCAGGGCCCGCGCGGCCGAGACGCCCGGCGTCGACCTGCTCCTCGGGCACCAGGTGACCGGTCTCCTCAGGGACGGCGGGCGCATCGCGGGGGTGCGGGCGTCGACCCCCGACGGCGAGCGCGAGATCGGGGCCCGGCTGGTGATCGGCGCGGACGGCAAGGACTCGGCCGTCGCCAAGTTCGCCGGGATACCCGCCCGGAAGCACGAGAACGCGCGCTTCGGCTACCTCGCGCACTTCCGCGACCTGCCGCTGGCCGGAGGCATCGGCCAGACCTGGTTCCTCGAACCCGACATGGCGTACGCCTTCCCCAACGACGACGGCGTGACCGTGCTCGCCGTCCTCCCGGACAAGAAGAAGCTGCCCGCCTTCCGGCAGGACCTGGAGGGCAGCTTCCTCTCCTTCGTCCGCGCCCTTCCCGACGCGCCGCCCGTCGACTCCGCCGAGCGCGTCTCGAAGATCATCGGCACCGTCGACTACCCCCTGCACAGCCGCAAGCCGGCCGCACCGGGCGTCGCGCTCGTCGGCGACGCCGCCCTGACCGGCGACCCCCTGTGGGGCGTGGGCTGCGGCTGGGCCCTCCAGTCCGCGCGCTGGCTCGCGGACGCCGTCGCCCCCGCCGCGACCGGCCGGGGCGGCCCCGCCGCGCTCGACAAGTCCCTCGCCGCCTACGCCCGAGGACACCAGCGCCGACTGCGCGGCCACCAGCAACTGGCCGCCGACTTCGCCAGGTCCCGGCCGTTCAACCCGATGGAGAGCCTGGTCTTCTCGGCGGCGGCCCGCGACGAGGCGATGGCCCGGCACATGTACCTGTTCGCCTCCCGCCTGATCGGCCCGCTCCGCTTCCTCAGCCCCTCGGTCGTGGCGAAGGCGGTGGCCATCAACCTCCGGCACCGGCGGCACCGGAGGGAGGCCGCGGGGCCTACTCGGTGATCTCGATGACCCCGTCGCCCGCCGGCGCCGGGGTCGGCACCGCCGCCCGGCCCGGCTCCGGCTTCTTCTGCGCGAAGCCCTGGAGGAGCGAGCCGAGGTCGACGCCGGTGGCCGAGGTGAGCAGTTCCATGCCCTGGGCGACGTTGTCCGTGACGGTACGGGTCAGGCGGCTCGCGCCGTCGGTGGAGATGACGGTCATCTTGTCCACGGCGGCCAGCGGCTCGGCGGCCTTGGCGACGATCTGCGGCAGCGCGTCGACCAGCATCTGGAGCATGGCCGCGTCCCCGTACTGTTCGAACGCCTCCGCCTGCTTCCGCATGGCCTCGGCCTGCGCGGCACCCTTCGCCGCGATGGCGGCGGCCTCCGCGTCGCCCTCCAGGCGGACGGCGTCGGCGATGGCGGCACGCCGGGCGCGCTCGGCGTCACCGCGCTTGGCGCCCTCGATGGCCTCGGCCTCGGCCAGGGCCTGGCGGCGCTGCTTCTCGCCCTGACCGGTCAGCCGGGACCGCTCGGCCTCCGCCTCGGCGGCCGCGATGGCGGCCAGCCGCTCGGCCTCGGCCTGCTTGACCCGGGCCACCCGCTGCGCCTCGGCCTGCTGCTCCGCCTCGTACCGCTTGGCGTCGGCCGGCTTGCGGACCTGGGTGTCGAGCTGCCGGTCCGTCAGGGCGGCCTGCCGCTCGGCGACCTTCTCCTGCTCGGTCAGGATCTGCTGCTGCCGGTCCGCCTCGGCCAGCGGGCCCGCGGCGTTGGCCTGGGCGGCGGCCGCGTCGGTCTCGGCCTTGATCTCGGCCTGGCGCAGATACAGCGTGCGCTGCGCGACCGCGATCTCCTCCTCGGCCTTCAGCCGGGCCTGTTCGGCCGCCCGGCGGGCGCTCGCCTCGGCGATGTCGGCCTCCTGCTTGGCGCGGGCGGCCTCCGGCCTGCCGAGGTCCTCCAGGTAGGAGCCCTCGGTCGTGATGTCCTGGATCTGGAAGGCGTCGAGCACCAGGCCCTGCCCGGACAGGCTGGCCTCGGCCTCCTCCGCGACCTGCCCGGCGAACGCGGCCCGGTCGCGGATGATGTCCTCGACCGACATGCGGCCGACGATCGAGCGCAGCGCGCCGGACAGCACCTCCTGGGTGAAGCCGACGATGCCGTCCTGCTGCATCAGGAAACGTTGGGCGGCGGCGCGGATGGAGTCCTCGGTGCCGCCGACCTTGACGATGGCGACCCCGTCCAGGTTGGCCTTGACCCCGCGCAGGGTGACGGCGCCGCGCACGGCGACCGGGATGTGCCGGCTGGACAGGTCGAGGCTGAACTTCTGCTGCACGAACGGGATGACGAAGACCCCGCCGCCGACCACGACCTTCTGGCCGCTGTTGTCGGTGAACACCTGCCCGGTGTCCGGGTCGGTGGACTTCTTGCCACGCCGGCCCGTGACGATGAACGCCTCGCTGGGACCGGCGACCTTGTACCGGGTGACGACGACGAGACCGAGCAGGACGAGCAGGACGACGATGCCCACGACGGCCAAGAGGACAGGGCTCATGAGGAGACCCCCTTCGAGCGGAACGGATCAGGACGTGCGGAGGTGGGGGAGGGGGGAGGGGTGCCGGGAAGGGCGCGCCCGGTCACCGGGCGCACGGAGGCGTCAGCGTTCGACCGGCCGCACGCTGACGGAGGTCGTCGAGAGCACGCCCTCGACCCAGACCTCGGTGCCGCGCGCGACGGGCGCGTCGGACTTCGCGGCGTACTTGACCGGCTGTCCGGCGAGCCGGAGCAGCACCTCGCCGTAGCCGCCGGCCGGAATGGCCGTGACGACGGACCCGGAACTCCCGGTGAGGTCCTCGCCCCTCGGAGCGGGCGCGGCGCCGTCGCGCATCAGGGCCCGGACGAACCGGCCCGTCAGCCAGGCCACGACGAGCCCCGCGACCGCGCCCGCACCCGAGGCGCCCCCCACCCCCACGCCGGTGGTCCCGAGCACGATCGCCCCCGTGAACCCGAGCGCCGACACGAAACCGGCCACCACCGGCAACGACAGGACCCCGTCCAGCCCTCCGCCCAGTCCGTCGAGGACCCCCTCCAGCACTCCGTCGAGGACCAGGCTCAGGACGAGCAGCACGAGACCTGCGATGCCGAGACCCAGAAACCACGTCATGCCCCTGTCCCTTCGGTCGCGGCGCGCTGCCTGCCGTTGGGTGAATCGTTCCATCGGACAGGGGTACGGTTCACTGCCGGACTCCGGCAATCTTTACGCGCTCTTGATGCCGCCCTGATGAGGCCGCCGCCCGTGGCGCCGGCCCGCCGCCGCGCTCACAGCTCCCGCTCCGGCCAGCCCAGCAGACGGGCGCCGATGACGGCGGTCTGGAGCGTGTAGCGCTGCGTGGGGTCGGCCGGGTCGGCCCCGGTCAGGCGCTGGATGCGGTCCAGCCGGTACGTGACGGCGCGCACGCTCAGCGACAGACGGCGGGCCGCCTCCGTGGTGACGCAGCCGCTGTCGAAGTAGGCGGTCAGCGTGTCCAGGAGCGGCCGGGCCCCGCCCCGCGCCTGGCGGACCGGGCCCAGCACCGTGCGCACCAGGTCCTCCATCGCCTGCCGGTCCCGCGTGAGGACCGGGTAGACCAGCAGGTCGGCGGCGTGGAGCACGGGTCCCTCCAGGCCCATGCGGTCCGCCAGGTCCAGGGCGTTGAGCGCCTCCTCGTACGAGTGGACGACACCGCCCGCGCCGGGATGCGCCCGCCCGACGGCGACCCGGCCGCCGTCGGTCGCCGCGTACGCCTGCTTGGCGAAGTGGCTCAGCACCTCGGGCTCGTCGGCGGGCGCGACACAGATCAGCCGGCCGTCCTTGGTCGTCAGCAGGATCCGGCGCTCCCCGAACCGGGCGAGCAGGGAGGCCTCGACGGCGCGGGAGACCGGGAAGCCGTCGCCGTACGGCTCCGGGCCCTGGGCCACGGCCACCGCGTGCGCGTGCGACAGCAGCAGCCCGAACCGCTCGGCCCGCTCCGCGAGACGGCCCAGGTCGCTGCGCCCGTACAGCAGGTCGTCGATGAACTCCCGGCGCGCCGCCTCCTCCTGCCGTACCGCCAGGGTCTGCGCCCGCTCATGGCCCTCCGCGAACGCGTCGACCGCCTGCTCGACGGCGGCGAGCAGCCGGCCGTCGTCCCCCCGCGCCCCGCCCGGCAGCGCCTGCCGCGCGGCGGCGAGATGGGCCCGTACGAGCAGCCGCAGCCCGAACCCGGCCTCCGCGGCCCGCTCGCCGCGCGCCCGCAGCGCCTCCAGCTCCTCGCGGGTCAGCCGCCGCCCCGTGGCGCAGACCCCGGCCAGCACCTCGGCGTACCCCTCCAGATACGCCTCCACCGGCACCGTTTCCGACATGACCTCTCCCGTGACCCCGTCCGCGCCCTTGACGAGTTTCTGACGCGCGGTGACCAAGGGTGGCACGAGCGGGGTCCCCACCCACCGGCTAGGGCCCGTCCTTCGGCGGCCGGAGGTCCAGCTCGGCCCACACCGTCTTGCCGTCCTCCCGGTAGCGCACGCCCCAGTCGACGGCGAGGGCCGCGGCGATGTGGAGGCCGCGGCCGCCCTCGTCCACGGCCTTGGCGTGGCGCAGGTGGGGAGCGGTGAGGGCGCCGTCGTCGACCTCGCACACCAGCGTCGTCTCGCCCCGGATCAGCCGCAGCGTGATCGGCGCGGTGCCGTAGCGGACGGCGTTGGTGACGAGTTCGCTGATGACGACCTCGATGGGGAACGTGTCGGCCTCCGGCCACCACGCCCGTACGCGGCCCTCCGCACTCCGGCGCGCCGGACCGACGGCCCGGAGCTCGGCCGGCACCCGCCAGTCCGCGAGGTCCCGCGACGGCAGCCGCCGGGTGCGCGCGACGAGCAGCACGCGGTCCGCGGAGAGCAGCGGTGCCAGGTCGTTGGCCATCGCCTCCGGGTCGCGGTGCGGCTCGGCGAGCGCGGCGACGACCTCGGCCGTCGTCGGGCCCTCGTCCCGCGAGGTGGCCGGCGAGGCGAGACAGATCGTGCTGCCCTCCGGCAGGACGAGACCGACGCTGGCGAACGGCGGCCCCTCCTCGCCCAGCAGCGGACCCTCGGGGAGCGGGGCCGGGTCGACCGAGCCGTCCGGGCGGACGATCGCGAGGAGCGAGGCGCCCGCCCGCGCGATGTCGAGCCGCCCGTGGACGGGATCGTGCACGGCGAAGGTGCAGTGCGCGGTGGGCTCGTCCACGCCCGTCGGCCCGCCCTGCTCGCGGGCCAGCCGCAGGACCGTCGCGTGCAGGCGCGCGAGCAGCTCGTGCGGGTCCAGGTCGAGCGTGCTGAGGCTGTGGACGGCGGTCCGCAGCCGGCTCATGGTCGCCACCGCGCTCAGCCCCGGGTGCTGCACCTGCCCCACCACCAGGGCGACCCGGGCGCCGGGCAGCGGCAGCGCGTCGAACCAGGAACCCGCGCCGCTGCCACCGGCCCGGCGGCGCTGCGCGATGTCGGCGGCCCGCTGGGTCTCCCGCTCCTGATGCAGCGGCCAGCCCTGGAGGGCCGTCATGACGATGTGCTCGCGGGTGAAGCGCAGCGCGTTCTCCAGCGCCGTCGCGGCCCGCGTCATGATGCCGTGCGCGAGGTCGAGATCGGCCGGCGTGTACGGCTCGCTGCCCGGCAGCCGCTCGAACGACACCGCCCCGAAGACCTGCCCCCGTACGGTTAGCGGCGCCACGAGCCGGACGGCGTTCCCGGTGTTCCCGGTGTTCCCGGTGTTCCCGGTGTCCCCGGTGTCCCCGGTGTCCCCGGTGTCCCCGGTGTTTCGGGCGTTCCCGGTGCTCCCGGCGTCCCCGGTGTCCCCGGCGGGCACCAGGGCCGGGGCGACCGGGAACGGGGACCCGAACAGACCGGGCAGCAGCACGCACCCCGCCGCCGGCACCGGCCGGCCCGCGTCCCTGGCCCCCACGGCGGCACACCGCATCAGCATCCCGTCCGCACCGGCGAGTTCCGGCGCGCGGCCCTGGAGGACCGCGTCGGTCAGGGCGACCACGACCACGTCCGCGAAGCCGCCGTCGAGCGCGACGTCGACCAGCTCGCGGGCGGTGACCTCGACGTCCAGCGTGCGCCCGATCCGCTCGCGCGCCTCGTGCAGCAGCCGCAGCCGGGCGTTGGCCGCCTCCCGCTCGGTCACGTCCACCGTCGTGGCGACCAGACCCACGACCCGCCCCGTCTCGTCGCGGAGCCGGTGGACCGACACCGACAGGACGTGCTCGCGGCCGGGGTCACCGGGCGGACGGCTGCGCACCAGGGCGTCCCGCACGGGCGTCCCCGTCGCCAGGACGTCGAGCAGCACGCCGTCGTCGAAGGTCACGCCCAGCGGCGCGTACGCCTCGGCGGCGGTGCGCCCGACGACGCTCTCCTCGGGGACGCCGCGCATGCCCAGGGCCACCGGGTTGACCCGTACCACCCGCAGATCCGTGTCGAGGACGTGCAGACCGATGGCCGACTGCGTGAACACGGCGTCCAGGACGGCCTCGCCCCACTCGCCCGCGGTCACCACAGGGCCTCCCGCCCCCTCGCCCCGGCCCGTCCCCCACACGCTCCCGCCCACCCGCGCCATCCCCGCCGCTCCTCGCCCCTGACCCATCGGCTCACCCGACCATCCTGCGTCGGGGGCGACGGATCGGCGCGGCGAGCGGGGACGCCGACGGCCCCTGACCGGCGGCGCCCCCCCACCGACTCACCCGTTCGGCGGACCGCGCTCGCCGGGCGCCGCCGGACTCGTGAGGCTGTGGTCAGGCCGTACGGGAGAGGGAGGAACAGGGGATGACGGTGGCGGAGGGGGAGAACGGGCGGGACGAGGAGCGGCGGGGCGAGGACGGGGACGGCGACCGCAAGGCCGGTCGGCTGCCCGGTAGGTTGCCCGGACTGCGGAAGCTGCGGGCCAAGTGGGGCCGGCCCCGTGGTTCCGACGTGACCTCCGGCATGGTGACCGGGCTCTTCTCGATCCCCGAGGGCATGGCGTACGCGTCGATCGCCGGCTTCAACCCCGTCGCGGGCCTGTACGCGGGCGTCGTGCCGCCGATCCTCGGCGCGCTCACCGCCCCCACCGTCCTCATGATCACCACCCTCACCAGCGCCATCGCGCTGACCGGGCAGAGCGTCCTCGCGGACGCCGGGCTCGACCCGCACGACGCCGGGAACGTGGCCGCGCTGACGGTCCTGGTCGGCGTCGTCATGCTCCTGCTGGGGCTGCTGCGGCTCGGCGTCGTGCTCTCCTTCGTCTCCAACGCCGTGATGGTCGGCTTCTCCACCGGCATCGCGCTCCAGATCGTCACCGGCGTCCTGAAGGACGCCACCGGCTACCAGCCGCACGGTCACAACAAGCTGGCCCAGCTCGCCGACTGGCTCCTCCATCCCGGCCAGTGGCAGCTCGGCGCGACCCTGGTCGCCGCCACGACCGTCGCCGTCTGGGCCCTGGCCCGGGCCGTGAAGCGCCTCGAACCCGTCGCCCTGCTCGTCGCCATGGGCGTGGTCAGCGTCGCCGTCGCCGCGCTGGGCACCCATGTCGAGCTGGTCCGGGACATCGCGCGCATCCCCGCCGCCCTGCCGTCCTTCACCCCGCCCGACTGGGGCGCGCTGCCCGGCCTCGCCGCCGGCGCCGTGTCCGTGGCGTTCGTCGCGCTCGCCCAGGCGGCCGGCATCGCCCCGTCCCTGCCGAACCCGGACGGCAGCCGGTCGAGCGTGAACGGGGACTTCGTCTCCCAGGGCCTCGCGAACGTGGGCGGCGGCCTGTTCCAGGCCCTCCCGTCCGGCGGCTCCCTCTCCCGTACGGGCGTCGCCGTCTCCGCGGGCGCCCGTACCCGCTGGGCCGGTGTCGTCTCGGGCGTCTTCCTCGCCGTCGTCGTCCTGGTGGCGGGCTCGCTCGCCGAGCACATCCCGATGCCCGTCATCGGCGGTCTGATCCTGGTCGTCGGCGGCGAACTGATCTGGGGCAAGCGGCAGGACATCGTCCTGGTGCTGCGCACCTCCCGGCTCTCCGCCGCCGCCATGGTGGTGACCTTCCTGGCCACCACCCAGCTCCCGCTCCAGCGCGCGATCGTCGTCGGAGCCGTCCTCTCGCTCCTCCTGTACTGCGTCCAGGCCGCCCGCCGGGCCCGCTTCGTGGCCCTGACCCGCGACGCGGACGGGCGCTGGTCCACCGGACCCGTACCGGAGCGGCTGCCGTCGGGCGAGGTCACGGTCCTCGACTACGAGGGGACGAGTCTCTTCGCCGAGCTCCCCACCCTCCGCACGACCCTGCCCGACCCGTCCGGCGCGCGGAACGCCGTCCTCGTCCTGGTCGTCCGTACCGCTCCCGACATCCCCTCGTCCGCCATCCTCAAGGCCCTGCGCCGGTACGCAGGCACCCTCGGCGCCCAGGGAGGCCGGCTGATCCTCGCCGGGGTGCAGCCCGCCACCGTCGACGTCCTCGCCCGCACCGGACTCGCCGAGCACATCACCGTCGTCCCCGCCGCCGACGGCCCCCTCCTCGCCCCACTGGAAGCCAGGCTGCAGGGGCAGTTGCCCGAGCACCAGCGGATCTGCCGGCTGTGCTTCGAGATCAAGTCGGTCGCGGAGATCTCGGCCCTTCTCTCCATC
>NZ_JBEOUE010000027.1:0-107904 GCF_040303965.1 Streptomyces sp. NPDC094032
CCTCGAACTGGCCACCCGCCCGCTCCTGGCCACCCACTCGTCGGCCCGCGCACTCCACGATCACCTAGGAGCACGGCGCGGCCGGTGCGCTCTTTCCCACCCCGACGGCGTTCCGTGGCACTACGGGGTGGTGCGGTCACTCTCGGTCAGGCTGCGGCCAGCTCCTCGCGGCTCGTCTCAAGGCTCCGGCGCCGCTCCCGGCGGTCCGCGGCGAGCACCGGGTCGAGCGAGGGGACCGCCGCCAGGAGCCGCCGGGTGTAGGGGTCCCGGGGCGCGCCGTACACCTCCTCGACGGTGCCCTGTTCGACGATCCGCCCGCCGCGCATGACGGCCACCCGGTCGCTGACCTGGCGCACCACGGACAGGTCGTGGGCGATGAAGACGAGCGCCAGGCCCAGTTCGGCCTGGAGGTCCGCGAGCAACGCCGTGACCTGGGCCTGGGTGGTGACGTCGAGGGCCGAGACGGGCTCGTCGCAGACGATCAGGCGCGGTTCGGCGGCGAGCGCGCGGGCGATGCCGACGCGCTGCCGCTGGCCGCCGCTGAACTCGTGCGGGTAGGCGTCGTAGCGGTCGGGGTCGAGCCCCACCCGGTCGAGGAGCTCGCGCACCCGCGCCCGGATCCGGGTGTCGTCCAGCTCGCCCGCCACCCGCAGCGGGTCGGCGATGGACTCGCCCACCGAGCGGCGCGGGTTGAGCGAGGAGACGGGGTCCTGGAACACCATCTGGAGCTCGCGCCGCAGCGGCCGGAAGGCCCGCTCGGACAGGCCGCCGATCTCCGTGCCCCCGTAACGGAGCCCGCCGGACGTCGGGTCGAGGAGCCGCACCAGCATCCGGCCCAGGGTGGTCTTTCCGCTGCCGGACTCGCCGACGACGCCGAGCGTCTCCCCGGCGCGCACGGTCAGCGACACGTCGTCGACGGCCGTGAACCGGTCCTTGCCGCGCCCGAACTCCCGCCGCAGACCGACGGCTTCGAGCAGCGGCTCGCCCTTCGACAAGGCAGCCGAGGCGGGCACGGTCCGCACCGGCCCGTCCAACCGGGGCACGGCGGCGAGCAGTTCACGCGTGTACGGCTCCGATGGCGCCGACAACACCCGCGCCACAGGCCCGCGTTCGACCTCGCGGCCACCGCGCATCACCAGGACCTCGTCCACGCTCTCGGCGGCCACGCCCACGTCGTGGGTGACGAGCAGCAGGCCCGTGCCGGTCTCCCGGCGCAGCTCGTGGAGCAGGTCGAGGATCTGGGCCTGGACGGTGACGTCGAGGGCGGTGGTCGGCTCGTCGGCGACGAGGAGGCGGGGCGCGCAGGCGAGGGCCATCGCGATGAGGGCGCGCTGGCGCATGCCGCCGCTGAACTCGTGGGGGCGGGAGCGGGCCCGGCGGGCGGCGTCGGGGATGCCGACCCGGTCGAGCACCTCGACCGCGCGGGCGCGGGCGGCCTTCCGGGAGCCGGGGTGGTGGATCCGGTACACCTCGGCGATCTGGTCGCCGATCGCGTAGTACGGGTCGAGCGCGGAGAGCGGGTCCTGGAAGACCATGGCGGCCACTCCGCCGCGCAGCCGCCGCAGTTCGGCCGCTCCGGCGGCGCCTACGTCGATGCCGCCGACGGTGACCCGGCCGCCGACCCGGGCGCCGGTGCCGTGGTGCAGGCCGAGGAGGGCGCCGGCCACGGTGGACTTGCCGCTGCCGGACTCGCCGACGAGGGCGAGCGCCCGGCCCGCCTCCAGGGTGAACGACAGCTCGTCCACGGCCCGTACGCCGCCCTCGAACTCGACGGTGAGGCCGTCGACGGCGACCAGCGGGGCACCGGCGTCGGGGAGTTCGGGTGCGGGGACGCTCATGTCAGGACCACCCTTCGGTCGGCGAGCGCGTAGAGGAGGTCGGCGACGACGTTCGCGACGACGACGGCGAGCCCCATGAGGAGGACGACACCCACGACCACCGGCAGGTCGATGTGCCGGACGGAGTCGATCAGGGTCTTGCCGAGCCCGGGGATGCCGAACAGCGACTCGGTGAGGACGGCGCCGCCGAACATCGAGCCGAGGTCGAGCGCGCTGAGCGCGATCACCGGCGGCACGGCCCCGCGCAGGGCGTGCCGGGTGACCACGGCCCGCTCCCCCACGCCGTACGCGCGGAAGGTGCGGATGTGGTCCTCGGCGAGCGTCTCCAGGGTCGAACTGCGGGTCATCCGGGCGTACTTGGCGGATTCAAAGAAGCCGAGGGTGAGCCAGGGAAGCAGCATGTTCCAGGCCCACTGCTCGGGGTCCTCGCCGAGCGGCACATAGGTCGGGAAGGGCAGCCACTGGAGGTAGGCGCAGACCACCATCAGCATCAGCAGGCCCAGGATGAAGACGGGCGTGCCGGTGCCGGCAAGGGTGAGCACGGTCAGGGTGCGCTCGGTGAGTCCGCCGCGGCGCAGCGCGGAGAGCACTCCGGTGCCGACGCCGACGAGGAGCCAGATGACCATGGCGCCGAGCGCGAGCGAGGCGGTGGCGGGCAGCCGCTCCAGGAGGAGCTCGGTGACCTGCTGGTCGTTCTGGTACGACAGGCCGAGGCAGGGCGCGTCGCAGTGCGTGACCGAGGTGCCGGCGGAGTAGTCGCGGCCGGTGAACACGCCCTGGAGGAAGTGCAGGTACTGGGTGAGGACGCCGTCGTTCAGGCCGAGCTGCTCGCGGACCTGGGCGATCTGCTGCGGGTTGCAGCGCTCGCCGCAGGCGAGCCGGGCGGGGTCGCCGGGCAGCAGGTAGAACAGCCCGTAGACGAGGACCGACAGCACGAGCAGCACGAGCGCGGCGCCCGCGAGCCGCTTCAGGAGGTAGCGGGTCATGAGGTCTTCTCCTTGCGGGCCCGCTTCTTCTCGCGGGCGGTGCCCACGCCGAGGCGGCCGGCCTCGCGCGGGTCCAGGGCCGTCCGGACGGCGTCGCCGAGCACGGTGAAGGCGAGCACGGTCGTGAAGAGCAGTCCGGCGGGCAGCAGGACGTACGCCGGGTCGGCGCGGAACCAGGTCTGCGCGGTGGACAGCATCTGCCCCCAGGACGGGGTGGGCGGGGTGACGCCCACCCCGAGGAAGGAGAGCGAGGCCTCGACGACGATGTTGGTGGGGACGAGGATCGCCGCGTAGGTGATGACGGGCGCGGCCAGCGAGGGGATCAGCTCGCGCCGGGCGGTCCGCCGCCGGCCCGAGCCGGCCAGCCGCGCGGCGGCGACGAAGTCCAGGCTCTTGAGGGTGAGGGTCTGGGCGCGCACGATCCGGGAGGTGCCGGCCCAGCCGAGCAGGCCGATGACCAGGATCAGCAGCAGCGGGCGGGGGAAGTCGCGGGGCACGACGGCGGTGAGCGCGATGGCCAGCACGAGGAAGGGCAGGGCGACGAAGACGTCGGTGATCCGGCTCAGGACGGCGTCGGCCCAGCGGCTGCCGAGACCGGCGGCGAGGCCGACGAGCAGGCCGATGAGGATCTGCACGGCGGTGGCGCCGACGGCGACGAGCAGCGAGATCCGGGCGCCGTAGAGGAGCCGGACGAACAGGTCGCGGCCGGTGCCGGGTTCGACGCCGAGCCAGTGGTCGGCGCTGATCCCGCCGAAGGAGCCGTACGGGACGCCGCCGCGGGCGGAGTCCACGAGGTCGTCGTGGTACGTGTGCGGGTCCTGGCCGGCGAGGGCCGCGAGCAGCGGGGCGGCGACGGCGAGCAGGACGAGCAGGGCGAGCACGGAAGCGGCGGCGAGGGCGGAGGGCCGGGTCCGCAGCCTCCGCCACACCTGCCGGGCGGCGCCCGTGGCGGGGGTGACCGCCACGGGCGCCGACACGTCGGACGAGGAGCGGAGCGAGGTCACTTGACCGCGACCTGCGAGATGTCGAGGACGCCGGTCCAGTCGCTGATGACGACGTTCTTGACGTCCTTGCCGACGAGCCGCTTGTAGACGGGGTGGAAGAGCGGCACGTCGAGCGCCTGCTCGCCGATCTTCTTGTCCAGGGCGCCCCAGCGGACGGCGGCGGCCTTGAGGTCGGTCAGCTTGTTGATCTCGTCGATCTCCGCGTTGACCGCCGGGTCGTTCAGCTGCGCGTGGTTGTAGTTGGAGCCGTTGGTGACGATCTGGCGTCCGTCGAAGATCGGCGCGAGGAACGGGCCGCCGGCCGGCCAGTCGGCGCCCCAGCGGGAGAGGAAGAAGCCGGGCGCGTCCTTGACGCTCCAGCGCTTCTCGTTGAAGGAGTTGGGCTCCTGGCCGTCCAGCTTGACGGTGATGCCGGCCTTGGCGAGGGCCTCCTGGATCGCGGTGGCGACCTCGGGGCTGGTGGCGCGGTTCTGGGCGGTGGAGTGCAGCAGGGTGACGGTCAGGCCGTTCGGGTAGCCGGCCTCCTTGAGGACCTGCTTGGCCTTGGCCGGGTCACCGGTCTTGCCGGCCGGGAAGTGGTCGTACGGCGTGTAGCCGAAGGACGCCTGGTTCGGCAGGAAGGTGGTGGCCGCCTCGGCGAGGGCGGAGCCGCCGGCCGCGTTGACGACGCTGGTGCGGTTGATGGCGTAGGAGATCGCCTGGCGCACCTTCGGGTTGTCGAAGGGCTTCACCTTCGGGTTGAAGGCGAGGTAGTTGGTGTAGCCGAAGTGGCCGGTGCCGACGCGGGCCGCGAGCGCCTTGTCGGAGCCGACCTGGGCGAGCTCGGCCGGGCCGAGGTTGATGTCGGTGGTGACGGCGGCGGCGTCGGCGCCCGCAGAGGTGGAGAGCCGCTGGTTGACGACGGCCTCGTCCAGACCCGACTTGACGTCGATCGTGTCGGGGTAGGCCTTGCGCTCCTCGTCGGTCTTGGGGTCCCAGTGCGGGTTGCGCTCCAGGACGAGCCGCTGACCGTCGTTCTCGTTCTTGACGACCTTGTACGGACCCGAGGAGACCGGGTGCTCCTCGTACTTGGCGCCGGTGTCCTTGGCCTGGGGGACGGGGGCGAACTGGGTCTGGGTGGCGACGAAGGGGAACTCGCCCTCGGGCTTCTTCAGCTTGAAGACGATGGTCTTGGCGTCGGGGACGACGATCGACGCGAGGCCGCCCTTGTCCTTGTAGGGGCCCTGGTAGGTGTCGCCGCCGACCAGCCAGTCACGCAGGTAGGGGGCGCCGCCGGAGAGCTCGGCCGCGAAGGAGCGCTCGATGCCGTACTTGATGTCGGCGCTGGTGATGGGCGTGCCGTCCTCGAACTTCAGCCCGTCCTTGAGGGTGTACGTCCACTCGGTGGCGTCCTTGTTGGGGCGGCCGGTGTCGGTGGCGAGGTCGGGGACGACCTGGGTGCCGGCGGCGCCCGCCTCGCGGTTGCGGGTGGTGAGCGTACGGAAGACGAGGGAGGGGACGTTGCCGCCGCCGGAGGTGTAGAGGCGGGCGGGGTCGAAGTCCTCCTGGGCCTCGGCGTTGAGGACGGTGAGGGTGCCGCCCTTCCGCGGGCCGCCCTCGGCCTTGCCGGAGGCACCCTTGCCACTGGCGTCCTGCGGTCCGGCGCAGGCGACGGCGCCCGAGGCCAGGACGAGACTGACGGCGGCCGCTGCCGCGCGGCGCGAGATGACGGACGGTTGACGCATGGGAAGGAGACCTCTCGGAGTGAACTGCGGCGAACTGCCGGAAACGGCACGGGATTTCCGCAGGCACGGCACAGCCGTCGCCGAGAAGCACTCGGGAGACTCGGGAGAGGGGAACGCGCGCCTGCGGGGGTCTGGGACGGCCCGGGCGCGGCGGAGAAAGGGGACGGCGACTACAGAAGGGCCGACGAGCGCGCGGGCTGCGTCAGCTACAGAGGATGTCGGCGACCGCGTGTCCGGTCACGCCGAAGAGCGCCAGCTCAAGGGCGGCGCGATCGGAGGCGGCGTGACGGGGCGACATGCCGAGAAATATGGACGAACGCCTGAACGATGTCAACGCGCATATACACATTTCTGAGACGCCTGTCTCACATACCGGACAGCCCCTTGGCCGTCCGGCCCGCCAGGCCATCAACTCCCGGGGTGCACCCACGGGTTGGGGCGGCACTTGATGTCGTCGATGTCCAGGGACTTCGTCTGCTGCTGCATCACGGGAGCGAGCGCGCCCGGCGTGCGGCAGCTCACATGGGTGTGCCCGAGCCGGTGCCCGACCTCGTGATTGATGAGCATCTGGCGGTAGGCGTGCATCGCCTTGGGTCCGAAGGTCGCCGAGCCCTGCGCCCAGCGGAACGCGTTGATCATCACGCGCTGGGTGGAGGCGGAGTCGCAGGACACGTTGTCGATGGTGGTGTCCAGACCGGACTTCCGGCACCACTCGCCGGTGGTCCCCGGGCTGGCCAGGGTGATCACGAACTGCGGCTCCCCGCTGGAGATCCGCTCGAAGGTCATCTCGCCGTCACCGGCCCAGCTGCGCCGGTCGTTGAGGGTCTTCTGCACGGCCTGCGCGAAGAGCGCCGGGTCCAGGCCGAGGCCCTTCTCGACGTCGACCCGGTAGCGGATCTTGCGGCCCTTGCCGGGCGCCCGGTCGAAGCCGGGGACGGCCTCGAACTCCGCCGGGCCCTTCAGCTTCGGGTCGATCGGGAACTGCCGGGCCATCAGCTGCTCGTACGAGGGCGGCGCGGCCGGCACCGGCTTCGCCGGCGTGTCCCGGTCGTCGGAGCGGGACGCCTGGCTCGCCGCCCCGGCCCGGTCCGTGGAGTCGTCGGCCGAACGGGACTGGGGCGTCCCGTCCTTCTCGCGCTCGGCGACCTGACCGGCGACGACCAGGGCGAGCACGGTGGTGACAGCCGCCGCGGCGATACCGGTGAGGGTACGCCCGAGCCCCCCGGCCCGAACCGCCTGCCGCCCACGCACCCGCGGGGCGGGCCCGTCCGACACGGACGGCTCCGCCGCCGGGGGCGCCTCGCGGCGCGGCGCGGGGATGAACGGGGCCGCGGGCGCGGCGGGCGGGTAGGGGTAGCGGGCGGGCGACGCGCCCCGCTCGTCGTGGACCGGGTGCCCACCGCGTACGAAGGGGTCGGCGGCGGTGTCGTACGGACCCTGGAAGAAGGGGGTGCCGTGCGTCGGCGTGTCGGCGGGGCCCCGGTGGCGGGGGCTGCCGGGCATCGGGGTGCCGACCGGGCCCTGGCGGCGAGGGCTGCCGTGCGGCGAAGTGTCGGCCGGGCCCTGGTGGCGAGGGGTGCCGTGCACCGGCGTGTCGTACGCGCCGGGGGTCTGCTGGGGCTGCTGCCCCGCGCCCCGCCTGCGGCGTCCCGTGCCCGGCGTCATCCCCGGCCCCGGCGTCACGCCCGGCCCTGCCGGCGTCCCCGGCCCCGGCACCGTCCCCGGCGCCACGGCATCCCACTGCCCGGTGTCGGCCGCCGGCGCGTCGGGGCCCTTGCGACTATGTCGTCCCACGGTGCGCTTCAGCTCCCGCCCTCGGCCGACGTCACGTCGGCCGCATCGGTGATCAGCTCCCGCAGCGCGGCGGCGACCTGCTCCGGATACTCCATCATCGCCACGTGCCCGGCCTCCGGGAGCGTGAGGAGCCGTGAGCCGCGGAACGTGGCGGCGGCCCGGTGCGCCATGCGGTACGACACGAGCTGGTCGCGCCCGCCGTACACGAGCAGCGTCGGCGCGAGCACCCGCTCCGCCTGCCGCCACAGACCGTGCTGGCCGCCCAGGGTGTAGGCGTCGACGATGCCGCGCGAGGAACGGGCCATCGCGTCCCAGAAGTAGGGCAGCTCCAGCCGCCGCTCCATCTCCTCGACGGCGTGCCGGAAGCCCTCGTCGGTGACCTGGCGGGGGTCCCCGTAACAGAGCGAAAGGACCCCGCGGACCCGCTGCTCGGCCGTCCACTCCCGGGTGAGGCGCGCGAAGAGACCGGCGACGCCCGGCACCGCGAGCAGCGCGGTCGGCCACGCGGACTTCTGGGCGCGCAGCTCGGGCAGCGCCGGGGAGATCAGCGTCAGGGTGCGGACCAGGTCGGGCCGGACCGCCGCGACCCGGGTGGAGACCGCGCCGCCCAGCGAGTTGCCGACGAGGTGCACGGGCCCGCGGCCCGCCGCGTCCAGGTACCGGATGACGGCCCTGGCGTGCCCCGTCACGGAGTAGTCGGCGTCGTCCGGCGGCGGCGAGTCGCCGAAGCCGGGCAGGTCGAGCGCCTCGCCGTCGACGAGGTCGGAGACCAGCGGCATCAGGGCCGACCAGTTCTGCGAGGAGCCGCCGAGGCCATGCACGTACAGCGCGGGCGCGAGGCCGGCCGTCGTGCCGGGCCGCGCGCGCACGGTCAGCGTGAGTCCGGGCAGCGCGACGGAGCGCAGCTCCTCGCCGTCGGCGACCCGCACGGCGCGCGACCGGGTCGCGGGCGATGCGGCGGTCCGGGTTTCCGGCAGCTCGGTCGAGGACATGGCAGCGATATTACGAGACGATCACGCCCGGGCGCGTGTGCGTGGCGTCACAGGATCGGGTGCGGTGGGCCTGGGGAGCTCCTACGCTCGAAAGGTGAGGGTCATCAGGCAGGGCCCGTCAGGACCCGCGGACCCCGCTCGTGCCGGAAGGAACCGCATGACTGCCGACCCGACCGAGCCGGACACATTCGCCGAGAAAGAGGACGTCGTGCTCGACGAGGAGATCCCGGAGGCCGACGCGGCCGAACAGCACGCCGAGCTTCAGCAGCGCGAGGACGAACCGCTCGTCCACCTCGCGCACGAGTCGGCGAACGACGCGGACGCCGTGGAACAGACCCGTGTGGTCGCCCTGGACGAGGACGACTACCGCTGACGACGGCGACGGCGGGGGCTCCGTACGCCGCCCGGAAAGGCGTGCCCGGACCCTTCCTTCACCTCTTGATTCCCCTTCGACAGTGATTCCGCTCTCGCCCTGGGCGTCCGGTCCGTGAAATTCTGCGTTCGCACCGCGCACAGCCGGGTTACCCAAAAGTACGATGGCGGCGCGACGCCAATGCGCGCATGGATCGATATTTGGAGGCGGCGTGAGCGCCATCGAGCAGACAGAGGCAGCACGCCCTCGGGGCACGCGCCTGCCGCGCCGTGCCCGACGCAACCAGCTGCTCGGCGCGGCCCAGGAGGTGTTCGTCGCCCAGGGGTACCACTCGGCCGCCATGGACGACATCGCCGAGCGGGCCGGGGTCAGCAAGCCGGTCCTTTACCAGCACTTCCCGGGCAAGCTGGAGCTCTACCTCGCCCTGCTCGACCAGCACTGCGAGGCGCTGCTCGTGTCGGTCCGCACGGCGCTGGCGTCCACCTCGGACAACAAGCTCCGGGTGGCCGCGACCATGGACGCCTACTTCGCGTACGTGGAGGACGAGGGCGGCGCCTTCCGCCTGGTCTTCGAGTCGGACCTCACCAACGAGCCGGCCGTCCGCGAGCGCGTCGACCGGGTCAGCATGCAGTGCGCCGAGGCGATCTGCGAGGTCATCGCCGAGGACACCGGTCTTGCCAAGGACGAGGCGATGCTGCTGGCCGTCGGCCTCGGCGGCGTCTCCCAGGTCGTCGCCCGCTACTGGCTCTCCAGCGAGTCCCCGGTCCCCCGCGACAAGGCGGTGGCGCTGCTGACCTCGCTCGCCTGGCGCGGCATCGCGGGCTTCCCGCTGCACCCGGTGGACGGACTGCTGACCGCCGAGGGCCACTGACCCGGTCGGCTGTTCGCTCCTGGCGTGCGGCGGCTGCGCCGTGCGCGTCGCCTCACCGGGCTAATGTGTGCAGCGTACGGCGCGGTATCCCGCGCACAGCCTGACCGTTCGGAGGGACATAGCCGTGGAGGTCAAGATCGGCGTGCAGTACGCACCCCGGGAGATCGTTCTGGAGAGCGGGCAGTCCGCCGAGGAGGTCGAGCGCGCGGTGGCCGACGCGCTGGCCGGCAAGGCGCAGCTGCTCAGCCTGACGGACGAGAAGGGCCGCAAGGTCCTCGTGCCGGCCGACAAGATCGCGTACGTCGAGCTCGGTGAGCCCGAGGTCCGCCGGGTGGGCTTCGGCACGCTCTGAGCGGTGGTGAACGACCGGAAGGCCCGGTGGACCTGGTCCACCGGGCCTTCCGTATGCCCACGTCAGGGCGTATGGGGAGGATTGTGTTCGGCGCTCGCCGGGTAGGACGGGTGTGACCGAACTGCCCGCCCCGCACCGCACGCGAGGTGATTCGCCGTGTTCCTGGAAGCTCTCGGTTCCGCCCTGCTCGGCTTCGCCCTGGCCTGGGCCGCCGTGCACCGGCTGCCCGACCGCCTCCCCGCCCGCGCCGCAGTCCTCCTCACGGGCTCGCTCGGCGCGGTCTTCGGCGCCCTGGTGACCCACGGGGCCCTGGGCCCCGGCCACTTCCTCGCCACCCTGACCGGCGCGGTCGCGGTGGCGGCGGTGCTGCTCTCGCTGCTCGTCCGGCCTGCCTCACGACGCCTGCGCCGATCAGCCGCGGCGGGCTGACCGGGTCTTCGGGGCCTACAGGGGCCTCGGGGCTTTCGCCGTCTAGGCGGCCAGGCCCAGTGCGGCCATCCGCTTGGTGTGCGCCTCGGTGATACGGGAGAACATCCGGCCGACCTCGGCCAGGTCGAAGCCCGCCGCCATCCCGTCCACGCCGCCGACCAGCATCGTCGACAGCGCGTCGCGCTCGGCGACCACGCGCTGGGCCTGCGAGAGCGCCTCGCCCATCAGCCGGCGGGCCCACAGCGCGAGCCGGCCGCCGACGCGCGGGTCTGCGTCGATCGCGGCGCGGACCTTCTCCACGGCGAAGTTGCCGTGGCCGGTGTCGTCGAGCACCGACAGCACCAGGCCGCGGGTGTCGGAGTCGAGCCGGGCGGCGACCTCGCGGTAGAAGTCGCTGGCGATGGAGTCGCCCACGTAGGCCTTGACCAGGCCCTCCAGCCAGTCCGACGGAGCGGTCAGGTGGTGGAAGTCGTCCAGCGCCTTGGCGAACGGCTCCATCGCGTCGGTCGGCTCGGCGTCCACGGCGGCGAGCCGGTCGCGCAGCCGCTCGAAGTGGTGGAACTCGGCGGAGGCCATCTTCGCCAGCTCCGCCTTGTCCGCGAGGGTCGGCGCCAGCTTGGCGTCCTCGGCGAGCCGCTCGAACGCGGCCAGCTCGCCGTAGGCCAGCGCGCCGAGCAGGTCGATCACGGCGGCGCGGTACTGCGGTACGGCGGAGGCCGTGGCCCAGTCCTGGGCGGCGATACCGGTGGGTGTGGCGTTGTCAGGCGTCTCCATGAAGCGCACAATAGCCCGCTCCCATGCCCCGCCAGAGCGTCGACCGGTCACTGTGACCGTGGCCTCGGCGGAAATTCTCCCGACACACATGCGCGATTCCGGGGTACAGTGGTAATGCGCCTGCTGAGTATGCGGACATGCTTTCGCACGTTCGGACGTACCCGGTGGGCCGACTCATGAATGAGGATGCCCGGTCGGTGGCCCGATCGGCTCCGGCCCGACAGCCCTTCCGGCGCACCCGCCGAGGGGTCCCTCAGCGGCACGACGCTCGAGCGACGGCAGTGGTCCCGCGCCACCCGGTCAAGGCCCTCACGGCCCGACCGGAAGTGATCCGGCACGGTACGACCCCCAGCGTTCGCCTCGCGCCGCGTCTCACAGAAGAGGCAGTTCCCTGACTACGTTCCGAGACCTCGGGATTCTTCCCGAGACGGCCGAGGCCCTGGAAGCCGTCGGCATCGTTTCCCCCTTTCCGATCCAGGAGATGACCCTTCCGGTCGCCCTCTCGGGCACCGACGTCATCGGCCAGGCCAAGACCGGCACGGGCAAGACCCTCGGTTTCGGCCTGCCCATCCTGGAGCGCGTGACGGTCCCCGCGGACGTCGAGGCAGGCCGGGCCACGCCCGAGCAGCTGACCGACGCCCCGCAGGCGCTCGTCGTCGTCCCCACCCGTGAGCTCTGCCAGCAGGTCACCAACGACCTGCTGACCGCCGGCAAGGTGCGCAATGTGCGCGTCCTCGCCATCTACGGCGGCCGCGCGTACGAGCCGCAGGTCGAGGCGCTCAAGAAGGGCGTCGACGTGATCGTCGGCACCCCGGGCCGCCTGCTCGACCTGGCCGGCCAGCGCAAGCTGGACCTCTCCCACGTCCGGGTCCTGGTCCTGGACGAGGCCGACGAGATGCTCGACCTGGGCTTCCTGCCCGACGTCGAGAAGATCATCAACATGCTTCCGGCGAAGCGTCAGACCATGCTGTTCTCGGCGACCATGCCGGGCGCCGTCATCGGTCTGGCCCGTCGCTACATGGCGAAGCCCACGCACATCCGCGCCACCGAGCCGGACGACCAGGGCGCGACCCACAAGAACATCACGCAGCGCGTCTACCGCGCGCACAACATGGACAAGCCGGAGATGGTCTCCCGCATCCTGCAGGCCCGTGGCCGCGGACTCGCGATGATCTTCTGCCGCACCAAGCGCACGGCGGCCGACATCGCCGAGCAGCTGGAGCGCCGCGGCTTCGCCTCCGGCGCGGTCCACGGCGACCTCGGCCAGGGCGCCCGCGAGCAGGCGCTGCGCGCCTTCCGCAACGGCAAGGTCGACGTGCTCGTCGCCACCGACGTGGCCGCGCGCGGCATCGACGTCGAGGGCGTCACGCACGTCATCAACTACCAGTCCCCCGAGGACGAGAAGACCTACCTCCACCGCATCGGCCGCACCGGCCGCGCGGGCGCGAGCGGCACCGCGATCACGCTGGTCGACTGGGACGACATCCCGCGCTGGCAGCTGATCAACAAGGCGCTTGAGCTGGACTTCAACGACCCGGTCGAGACCTACTCCAGCTCCCCGCACCTCTACGCCGAGCTGGACATCCCCGAGGGCACCAAGGGCATCCTGCCGCGCGCCGAGCGGACCCGCGCGGGTCTGGGCGCCGAGGAGCTTGAGGACCTGGGCGAGCCGGGCGGCCGTCGGGCCCGCGGCCCGCGCCAGGACCGACAGGAGAAGACCGAGGAGCGCCCCGAGCGCACCCGGACGCCGCGCCAGCGCCGCCGCACCCGTGGTGGTTCCGAGGCCGGTGCCGCCGTCGAGATGCCGGCCGCCGCGCCGGTCGAGTCCGCCGACGTCCCCGCCGAGGCCACCGGCCCGCGCACCCCGCGCCGCCGTCGCCGTACCCGTGCCCCGGGCTCGACGGGCGTGCCCGTCGCCGGTGCCGCGCCGGTGACCGAGGCCCCGGCCGCCGCGCCGAAGGCCGAGCCGGTCGAGGCTCCCGCCGCCGTGGCTCCGGCCGCGGCCGCTCCGGCCGGCGGCTTCCGTGCCCCCGAGGAGCGGACCACCGCCCCGAAGAGCGCCACCCGTGGGCGTCGCGCCGAGGCCCCGGCCGCGGAGTTCCGCGCCGCCGCCGCGCCGACCGAGGCTCCGGCCGCCGCTCCGGTGGCCGCCCCGGCCGCCGCCGAGGCTCCCGCCGAGGCGCGTCCGCGTCGCCGCCGGGGTCGTGGCGGGCGTGCGGAGGGTGCCGCTCCGGTGGCCGCCGCTCCGGCCGCCGAGGCTCCGGCCACCGCGCCGCGCCGGCGTCGGGTCCGGCGTCCGGCCGAGGACACGGTGACCTTCCAGACGGTCGAGACGGCCGCCGCCGCGCTCGCCGCCGACCGCCGTACGGCCTCGGTCCCGGCCCAGACGGCCGAGGAGCCCAAGGCCCCGGTCGCCGCCGAGGAGCCCAAGGCGCCCCGGCGCCGGGTGACCCGCAAGGCCACCGCCTCGGCGGAGACCTCGGTCCCGGCCCAGGCCGCCGAGCCCGTCGTCGCCGCTCCCGCGGCCCAGGCCGAGCCGGTCGCCGCCCCTGTGGCGGAGGCCGCCGTGCCGGCGCAGACGTCCCCGGCCCCCCGGGCCCGGCGCCGTGCGACCCGTCCGGCCACCAGCAGCGCGCCCACGGTGACCGCCGAGGCCCCCGCGGCCCCGGAGACCCCCGCGGCGCCCGTCGTCGAGGAGCCCGCCGCTCCCCGGCCGCGCCGTCGGGCGACCCGTAAGGCGTCCAGCCCGGTCACGACCACCCCGGCGGCCGAGGCCGTCGTGGTGATCGAGGCCCCCAAGGCCCCGGTCGTCGAGGCGCCCGTCGTCGAGACCCCGGCCGCCGAGGCCGTCGTGGCGCCGAAGGCCCCGCGCAAGCGGGCCGCCAAGAAGGCCGTCGTGGCTGCCGAGCCCGCCGAGGCCGAGGCCCCGAAGACCCCGCGCAAGCGGACCGTCAAGAAGGCCGTCGCCGAGCCCGTGGCCGAAGCTCCGGTCGCGGAGGCCGAGGCCCCGAAGGCGCCGCGCAAGCGGGCCGCCAAGAAGGCCGTCGTGGCCGAGCCCGCCGCCGAAGCACCGGCCGCCGAGGCCCCGAAGGCCCCGCGCAAGCGCGTGGCCAAGAAGGCCGTCGCCGCCGAGGCGCCGGACGCCTCGGAGCCCAAGGCGCCCGCCCGTCGGCGTACGACGAAGAAGGCGGCCGAGGCGCCCGCCGAGACCGTCGAGGCCCCGAAGGCGCCGCGCAAGCGGGCCGCCAAGAAGGCCGTCGCCGCCGAGCCCGAGGCGTAGGCACCCAGCGGTCGCCGCGGCCCGGTCCCTCACCGAGGGGCCGGGCCGCGGCGCGTTCGCGGACGGTTACAGTCCCTGTATGAGCAAGCCCCGGTCCCTGGCGCTGCCGCCCCGCACCCGTGCCTACCGGCTCACGACCGCGCGCGGCTCCTTCGCCGTCCTCGACACGGTCCCCGAGGGTGCGCCGCGCGGTACGGCGCTGCTGCTGCCCGGCTACACGGGCAGCAAGGAGGACTTCCTCGCCCTGCTCGGCCCGCTGAGCGAGGCCGGTTACCGCGCGGTGGCCGTCGACGGGCGCGGTCAGCACGAGACCCCGGGGCCGCGCGGCCGGGCCGCGTACCGGCGCAGGGCGCTGGCGCTCGACGCCGTGGCGCAGGCGGCGGCGCTCGGCGACGGTCCGGTGCATCTGCTCGGCCACTCGTTCGGCGGTCTGGTGGCCCGCGCGGCCGCCGGGCTCGCGCCGGACGCGTTCCGCTCGCTGACCCTGCTGTCCTCGGGTCCCGGCCGGGTCGCGCGCTCGCAGCGGGTGCGGGTCCGGGCGCTGCGCACGGCGCTCGCGCTGCTGTCGAAGGAGCGGGTGTGGCGGGCGACGAGGTGGCTGGACAGCCGGGGCGAGGAGCCGGGCGCCTCCGATCCGCCGGAGATCGTGGGCTTCCTGCGCCGGCGCTGGATGCGCACCCGGATCGCCCAGCTGGCGGGCGCGGGCCGGCTGCTGCTCGGTGACCCGGACGGTACGGCGGCGCTGGCGGCGCTGCCGTTGCCGCTGCACCTCGCGTACGGCGACGAGGAGACGGTCTGGCCGGTGCCGGAGCTGGCCGCGGCGGCGGCCCGCACGGGCGCGCACCACACGGTGGTGGCGGGCGCGGGCCACTCCCCCAATGTGTCGCACCCGCGCGAGCTCGCCGACCGGCTGACCGCGTTCTGGGACCTGGCGGCCCAGGTCAGTACTGCGTCTGGAGGTGCTGCCAGAAGCCGTCGCGCAGCGCCCGGCGCAGTGCGGCGTGGCCGCGCAGGGAACGGCTGAGCAACCGTTCCGCCTCGACCAGGAGCTCCTGGTCGACGTGGCCCGGCAGGTAGGGGCGCCCGGGGAGGAGTTCGGCGAGCTGGTCACGGCCCCGTTCGGCGAGCCAGGTGGCGGCGATCTGGGCGCCGATGAAGCGCACCTCGTCGCGCGAGGGCGGCGGCTCGCCCTCGTTCTCGTACATGGTGACGGGCTTGCGGGTGACGTAGGGGCGGCAGAAGTCGAGGTCGAAGGTGCGCTGGCTGTCGACCTCCCAGAGCAGCGCCTCGGCCTGGTTGCGGCCCTCGGCGGCCTCGATGCCCCACAGGTGGACGCGGGCGCCGTAGCCCTGGGCGGCCTCGACGGCGGAGACCAGGTCCTCGTCGCCGCCGACGAGGGCGGCGTCGCTGATGGCGCGGTGCCGGGCGAGGGACTCCAGGTCGGAGCGGATGAGGGAGTCGACGCCCTTCTGCTGGTTGTTGGCGTTGAGGTTGCCGAGGCGGACCTTGACGTCCGGGAGCTCCGCGATGGACTGCTGCTCGGGGGTGTGGATGCGGCGCCGGGCGCCGTCGTACCAGTAGACGCGCAGCAGCCTGCTGTCCGCGAAGATCGTGCGGGCGGTGTCGATGAAGGCGTCGATGAGGCCCTCGGCGTCCAGGTCGAAGGAGCGCCGGTCCTCGATGCCCGCGACAAGCAACCCGGCCGCAGCATAGACGTAACCCGCGTCGACGAAGATGGCGTGGGTCGAGGGGGTCTTCGCCACCTCGGCGAGCATCCGCTGGAGGAGCTCGTTGGTGCGCTCCAGACGGGCTTCGAGCAGGTCCGTCCGGTCCGTCCCGGCCTTCCCCACCGGCACGTAGTTAGTCATCCGAAAAATTTCCTTAGCGTAGGGAATGTTTGCAGGATGCACGTCGTTGTACAGGTACGTAAGACAGTTCTCCTCCAGGAGGAACACCTCAGACGAAGGGAGAAGCCCATGCGCTTCGAAATCCTGCGACTCGACGACATCGACGGTACGCCCGTCGACCGGACCGTCGTGGACGCCGCCTCCGTCAACCGGATCGTGCAGCAGGCCGCCGCAATCGGTCAGCGCATCTGGATCCGCCCGGCCGAGACCTCGGCCTCGTAACCCGTAGAAGCACACCGCGCCCCCGCATGGACTCCGCAGAACGGAATCCGTACGGGGGCGCAGTGGCGTCCGGGGGCCGCTAGGAGCCCTGGATGACCTGGGTGACGCCGTTGATGATCTGCTGCACGGCGATGGCCGAGAGCATCATGCCGGCGAGCCGGGTCACCAGGACCACGCCGCCGTCCTTGATGACCCGGATGATCAGCAGCGAGTAGCGCATGGCCAGCCAGAGCACGACGTGCATGGCGGCGATGGCGCTCCAGACGGCGACCTGGGAGGACACGCTGTCGGCGTTCTGCACGGCGAGGATGACCGACACGATGGCGCCGGGCCCGGCGAGCAGCGGCATGCCCAGCGGTACGAGCGCGACGTTGACGTCCTTGGTCTGCTTGGGCTCGTCGGTCTTGCCGGTGAGCAGGTCGAGCGCGATCAGCAGCAGGAGCAGACCGCCCGCGATCATCAGCGCGGGGACGGAGACGTGCAGATAGGCCAGGATCTGCTGGCCGAGGATGCCGAAGACGGTGATGACACCGAAGGCGACGGCCACGGCCTGCCAGGCCATGCGCTTCTGGACCTTGGCGGCGCGGCCGGAGGTCAGGGCGAGGAAGATCGGCGTGATCCCGGGGGGATCCATGATCACGAAGAGGGTGAGGAAGAGCGAGCCGAAGACGGCGACGTCGAACACGGTGATGGGCCTTGCGGGAAAGGGGCGTACAAGAACATCCGGAACCGGCGGTTCCGGAGAGTGGGCAGGAGAATGCCCCACGGGGGCCGGGGCCCCGAAGAGGGAAGGAAGGCCGGACCCGGGGAGGGCCGCCGGGCCGTGACGGGCCGGGCCGTGGAGGACCGGGACCGCGGGTGGGCCGGGGCCGGGAGGATCCGGGCCGGGATCATCCGGGCCGGGGAGTCCGGACCGGAGCGATCCAGGCCGGGGAGTCCGGACCGGAGCGATCCGAGCCAGGGAGTCCCGACCGGAGCGACCCGAGCCAGGGAGATCCTGGCCAGGAGATCCAGGCCGGAGCGGTCCGGGCCGGGAAGGCTAGGCGGGTCCGCCGGCGCCGGGGACCGGGAAGGCGCCCGTGGCGCGGCGGGTGATCTCGCCGTAGATCTCGGGGTCCGTCGTACAGTCCCCGAGGCCGCAGGTCTTGCGGCTGCCGTGGTAGTCGCTGGAGCCGGTGGTCAGCAGGCCGAGCTCGCCCGCCAGACCGCGCAGCCGCGCCCGGGTGGGCAGGTCGTGGTCCATGTGGTCGACCTCGATGCCGTCGAGTCCGGCCTCGGCCAGCATCGCGATGGCGGACTCGGGCACGCACTCGCCGCGCTTGACGGCCAGCGGGTGGGCGAAGACGGTGACGCCGCCGGCCGCCTTGACCAGGCGGATCGCCTCGACCGGGTCCAGCTCGTGCTTCTCGACGTACGCCCGGCCGCCGTCGGCCAGCCACTCCTGCGTGAAGGCGCCGGAGACGTCCGGCACGACACCGAGCTCGACCAGCGCCTCCGCGACGTGCGGGCGGCCCACGGAGCCGTCACCCGCGATCCGGGCGACCTGCTCCCAGGTGACCGGGACGCCGAGCTCGCGCAGCTTGCCGACCATCGCCCGCGCGCGGGGCACCCGGTCGTCGCGCACCAGCTCGCGCTCGGCGGAGAGGGCGGGCTCCTCGGGGTCGAAGAGGTAGGCCAACATGTGCAGACTCACGCCGTCGAGGCGGCAGGACAGCTCGGCGCCGGTCACCAGCGTCAGCCCCTCGGGCAGCGCCGCGACGGCCTCGGCGTATCCGCGCGTGGTGTCGTGATCGGTCAGCGCGACCACGTCGAGCCCCGCGGCGGCGGCGTTGCGCACCAGCTCGGCCGGGGTGTCCGTACCGTCCGAAGCCGTGGAGTGGGTGTGCAGATCGATGCGCACGACGCGTGACTCCAGGGGCTCGGGGCGGACGGAGAGAACGCTCAAGGATAACGGGCGAATCGCACCCTTCCGTACGGAGCCGGAAAAGCCGTCGCCCCTTACGTGAGCGGCCTCGGCGTGAGCCCTCAGGTGAGCAGCCTCGGGGTCAGCGCCCCGCAGGGCAGGAGCTCGACCTCCGAGCCGGCGTCGCGCAGATCGGTCAGGACCAGCTCGTCGTACATCAGCAGTCCGGACTGCTCGGGCCACACGATGGCCCACAGCCACAGTCCGCGCGCCTCGCCCGCGAAGACCGCGCGGTCCTGCGGGGCGCCGGTGACGTGCCAGAGCGGGGTCGGGCGGCCGGCGGCGAGCACCTTGACCTGGGGCGGCTTGTCGATCGCCATCCCGGGTCCGGGGTCGGGTCCGTCGATGCCCGCGTACCGGGCGCCGAGTCCGACGCCGAGCTCCTCGGCGACGAGGAGCAGCTCCCCGATGCCGCCGAGCGGACCGGGGCCGGAGCAGGCGACGGCGGTCGCGCGTCCGCCGCTGCGGTCGTCACCGGCGTACGCGACCCCGGTGAAGAGCCATCCGACGGGCAGGGGCCACGGCATCCAGACCGGCACGTGGGCCCGGTGCACCACGACACCGAGGGCCTCGACGCTGGGCGGGATCACGGGCTGCAGCGGGTGCACCGAGCCATGCACGTCGCACTGCCAGGAGTCGGCAAAGAGACCGGGCGCCCTGACCCGGCCACCGCACTTCGGGCAACTGGGTTCGCCCCTCATAGGGCTCAACGGTCCTACCACCCGGGCCCCGCGTCAAGGACGATCACGGATGATCACCCGTCCGGCCGGAGACGTTCACTCCCGGTCGGACCCGGACACCGCCCGCGCGGATTTCGGGCAGCGCGCCCGGCGTCGTCGCACCCCGGGCGGACCGGCCTCAGTCCAGCGCCACCGACCTGCGCAGCGGGTCGCGCAGGTCCGTGCCGTGGGAGAGCCAGCGCTCCTCCAGGGCCTGGGCCCCGTGCACCCGCTTCCACGCCGCCTCGTTGGAGGTCATCGGCAGCAGCGGCAGGAAGCGGACCGGGTCCAGCGGGGCGTCGAGGTCCAGGTCCTCGACGAGGCCGCCCGACTCGGCGACCAGCACCGAGGCGAACGGCGCGCCCGGCCACAGCGGCTCGCCCACGTCGAGCGAGGCGCCGGGGGCCACGATCACGCCCTCGACCTGAGGGGTGGCGGCCAGCACCGCGAGCGGGCGCAGCACCTTGTCGGTGTCGGCGAGGCCACCGCGTACCGAGAGGACCAGCTCGGCGCGCGGGCCCTTCACCGGGTCGGCGAGGGTGGCCGTCGGGTCGGCCATCGGCTGGGCGGACATGCCGAGGGTCGCGTAGCGCACCAGGCCCGCCTCGGGGTCGACGAAGCGCAGGACCTCGATGCGGTCGGTGCCGAGGAAGGTCACCGCGGCCCGCGCGTCCGGCTCGCCGAAGGCCGTGCGGAGCCGGGCCTCTACCAGAGCAAGAATTTCTCCCATGCGGCGAGCATAAAGCGCGTATGGAACGGGCAAAGTAAGGGATTGACCCTCAGTCGGCTGATAGTCTTGGCCACTGGTCGGGACTCCCGACTGCTCGTCACACGTCATCCCTCACGAGGGACCGGCCGGAGGAGGTGGGACTGCGGTGGATCGAAGTCGATCGGGCAGTACCAAGCGCTCTTCCGCCCCGCACCCCAGCCCGGTGCGTTCCTCCCTCCGGTGACGTAGGCCCCGTTCGGGCCCCTCCTCTCCGGCATCTCGCACGACGGAAGAGCACGTCTCTCTTTGCCTGTCTGTAGCGAACGCCGTCATCGCGATCCTTCGGTGCCGCCCGCTTTGTGGACGACGTAGCACCACGTCCCCATTCCGGGCTGCGCCACGCTCGCCGACGGCCTCTCCGTGAAGGAGCATGCCCATGTCGATGATCCGTGACCTCCGCGCCGCCGTCCGCCCCTCCCTGCGGCACCCCCTGCGCAAGACCGACACCGCCTCCCCGTACGCCAATTACGACGCCACCCGCGACCCCTCGGCCGCCACCGCCGTCGTCGACTGCGCCGTCTACCGCGACGGGCGCCGGGTCGACGACCGCGAGTGCCTCACGCCGCGCGGCGCGATGCGCCAGGTACGGGACGGCGGCGGCTTCGCCTGGATCGGGCTGCACGAGCCGACCGAGGCCGAATTCGCCGGTATCGCCGCCGAGTTCGGGCTGCACCCGCTCGCCGTCGAGGACGCCGTCCACGCCCACCAGCGACCCAAGCTGGAGCGGTACGACGACACCCTCTTCACCGTCTTCAAGACGATCCACTACGTCGAGCACGCCGAGCTCACCGCGACCAGCGAGGTCGTCGAGACCGGCGAGGTCATGTGCTTCACCGGCCCCGACTTCGTCATCACCGTCCGGCACGGCGGCCAGGGCTCGCTGCGCAACCTCCGGCACCGCCTCCAGGGCGAGCCCGAGCTGCTCGCCAAGGGCCCCTCGGCCGTCCTGCACGCCATCGCGGACCATGTCGTCGACGGCTACATCGCGGTCGCCGACGCCGTCGAGCTCGACATCGACCAGATCGAGATCGACGTCTTCTCGCCGCCCGCCAAGGGCTCCACGCGCGGCACCGACACCGGCCGGATCTACCAGCTCAAGCGTGAGGTCCTGGAGTTCAAGCGGGCCGTCACGCCGCTGCTGCGCCCGATGCAGCTGCTCAGCGAGCGGCCGATGCGGCTGGTCGACCCCGACATCCAGAAGTACTTCCGGGACGTCGCCGACCACCTCGCCCGCGTCCAGGAGCAGGTCGTCGGCTTCGACGAGCTGCTGAACTCGATCCTCCAGGCCAACCTGGCGCAGGCGACCGTCGCGCAGAACGAGGACATGCGCAAGATCACCTCATGGGCGGCGATCGTCGCCGTCCCGACGGCGGTCTGCGGCGTGTACGGCATGAACTTCGAGTACATGCCGGAGCTGGAGTGGAAGTACGGCTACCCGATGGTGCTCGCGGGTATCGCCGCTATCTGTTTCACCATCCACCGCACCCTCAAGCGCAACGGCTGGCTGTAGCGCGACCGGCGCGCGCCGGTCGCGCCGGTCGATAGGCTGCGGGGCATGACAGACGCGCTGCTCGGGTCCTCCCTCGTCGAGGAGGCCACCAAGAAGTCCGGCCTCATCTGGGTACGGGGCGAGGCCCCGGCGGCCCGTGCGCTCTGGCACGTCTGGCTGGACGGCGCCGCGCTCGTCGTCGGCGACGGACCCGGCGAGCAGCCGCTGCCCGGTCTGGTGGACGGCGGCACCGCCGAGGTCACCGTGCGCAGCAAGGACAAGGGCGGCCGGATCGTCGCCTGGACCGCCTCGGTGAGCGAGCTCGCCCCGCGCGGCGAGGCCTGGGAGACGGCGGTCGCCGAGCTGAAGGGCAAGCGGCTCAACGCGCACGACGGCGAGGCGATGCCCGAGCGCTGGGCGCGCGAATGCCGGGTGGTGCGCCTGGAGCCCCGCTCCTCCACCACGGACCTGCCGGACGGCTCGCTGGCCGCCGTACCGCTGCCGTCGCCGGTGCTCACCCGCCGGCCGGTCCCGGCGGGTCTGCCGAAGCTGCTCTTCAAGAAGCGCCGCCGCGCGTAGCGGTCAGGTGCGCGGCAGCTGCTTGCCGTAGTCCAGGGTCTCGCTCTTCGAGGGGGCGGCGAGCGGGAAGTCCTTGTCCCAGTCGGAGAGCATCACGACGCCCGCGCCGCCGCCGCGCGCGAAGCGCAGCGGGAACGGGGTGCCCTCCAGGGACACGTCGAGCGAGCCGCCCTCGGCGTCCGCGCCGCCCTTGACGTTGACCGTGCGGATGCCGCCGATGCTGTCGCGGTCGCCCTTCACGACGTCCCCGTGCAGCCCGATGAGCCCGTCGAGCAGCAGGCCCATGTCGGTGAAGCCGCGCAGCTGCTTGTACGCGGGGTCGTCCTGCGGCACCTTCACGTACTTGTCGTCCAGCTTGTCGGCCGCCTCGGAACCGGCGTCCGAGGGCGCCTCGGTGGAGGCGTCGTCGTGCGTCCAGAAGCCCGCGTCGGCCTTCATGTAGAGCGCGTCGCCGACCCGCAGCAGCTCGAAGGTGCTGTTCTTCGTGGTCACGGAGCCGCTCGCGCCGTCCTGCTTGAGCCGCATGTTCAGCTTGTACGTGCCGCCCTTGCTGACCAGCGTGCCCGCGAGGCGCACCGCCTTCGCGCCGTCCGCCGCCGACTGCGCCTTCTGCTCGATGGCCGTCGGGGACAGCTTGCCGACGCCGTTGGTCCCCTCGTCCGGATCGGTGCCGCACCCGGTCAGGGAGGCCGCGAGACCGGCGCAGAGCGCCAGGGGCAGGGCGGCCCTGCGCAGGCGCGAGGACGGAGGGAGAACGGACACCAGGGCGGCCTCTCGTGTCGGTGGGGGGGGACGGGCCCGCGGGAGCCGGGTGCCGGTGGGGACGGCAGACCGCAGCGTACCCGGGCCGGGTGAAGCTCCCGTGAGCAGCCGGACGGGCGCTCCGCCTGCGCGGCGTGCGGCGGCACGGGCTAGCCTGAACCAGGCATAGCGGGAAATGACCCGAATCGTGCGGCACCGAGGAGGCGCGTGGCATGGCGGCAGGCGCCCCCCGGATCTTCGTCTCGCACCTCGCCGGGGTCCCCGTCTTCGACCCCGTGGGCGACCAGGTCGGCCGGGTCAGCGACCTGGTGGCCATGCTGCGGGTGGGCCGCCGCCCGCCGCGGCTGCTCGGCATGGTGGTCGAGGTGCTCTCCCGGCGCCGGGTGTTCGTGCCCATGACGCGTATCACCGGTGTCGAGTCCGGGCAGGTCATCACCACCGGCGTCGTCAACATGCGCCGCTTCGAGCAGCGCCCGACCGAGCGGCTCGTCCTCGGCGAGCTCCTCGACCGGCGGGTCCGGCTGGTCGGGCCGCAGGGGGAGGAGGGCGAGGAGGTCACCGTCCTCGACGTGGCCATCCAGCAGCTGCCGGCCCGCCGCGACTGGGAGATCGACAAGGTCTTCGTCCGGCGCGGCAAGGGCGGGGCGCTGCGCCGCAAGGGCGAGACGCTGACCGTGGAGTGGTCCGCCGTCACCGGCTTCTCGCTGGAGGAGCACGGCCAGGGCGCCGAGAACCTGGTGGCCACCTTCGAGAAGCTGCGCCCCGCCGACCTCGCCAACGTGCTGCACCACCTCACCCCGAAGCGGCGTGCGGAGGTCGCCGCCGCCCTGGACGACGACCGGCTCGCCGACGTCCTGGAGGAGCTGCCGGAGGACGACCAGGTCGAGATCCTGGGCAAGCTGAAGGAGGAGCGGGCCGCCGACGTCCTGGAGGCGATGGACCCGGACGACGCGGCCGACCTGCTCTCCGAGCTGCCCGAGGAGGACAAGGAGCGGCTGCTGACGCTCATGCAGCCGGACGACGCGGCGGACGTGCGCCGGCTCATGGCGTACGAGGAGCGGACCGCGGGCGGTCTGATGACCACCGAGCCGATCGTGCTGCGCCCGGACGCCACGGTCGCCGACGCGCTGGCCCGGGTGCGCCAGCAGGACCTGTCCCCCGCGCTGGCCGCGCAGGTGTACGTGTGCCGGCCGCCGGACGAGACGCCGACGGGCAAGTACCTGGGCACGGTGCACTTCCAGCGACTGCTGCGGGACCCGCCGTTCACACTGGTCAGCGCGCTCGTCGACAGCGATCTGCCGCCGCTCGGCCCGGACACCCCGCTGCCGGCCGTCACCAGCTACTTCGCCGCGTACAACCTGGTCGCGGCGCCGGTGGTGGACGAGAGCGGTTCGCTGCTCGGGGCGGTGACCGTCGACGACGTGCTCGACCACCTGCTGCCGGACGACTGGCGGGAGACGGAGTTCCACGAGGAGGGGATGCACCGTGGCTGAGCGCACTCAGGAGCGGGACCGCGAGCGCGAGCGGGAGCGGCAGCTGCCCCGGATCCGGCTCGACCAGCCGCGCGTGCGGCGGCCCCGGTTCCTGCCCGAGTACGACCCGGAGGCCTTCGGGCGCCTCTCGGAGCGGATCGCGCGGTTCCTGGGGACGGGGCGGTTCATCGTCTGGATGACGGTGATCATCATCGCCTGGGTGGTGTGGAACGTCTCCGTCCCGGACCATCTGCGCTTCGACACGTACCCGTTCATCTTCCTGACCCTGATGCTGTCGCTCCAGGCCTCGTACGCGGCCCCGCTGATCCTGCTCGCGCAGAACAGGCAGGACGACCGGGACAAGGTCAACCTCGAACAGGACCGCAAGCAGAACGAGCGCTCGATCGCGGACACCGAGTACCTGACCCGGGAGATCGCGGCGCTGCGGATGGGCCTGGGCGAGGTGGCGACCCGCGACTGGATGCGCTCGGAGCTCCAGGACCTGCTCAAGGAGCTGGAGGACCGGAACGCGCGCGGCAATGGGGAGCGCCGCGATCTATTCCCGGGGGACGGCTCGCGCGGGAGTGACGTACCCGACCGTTGACAGGGCTTTCATGGGCCGGTGGTCGTCGCCGTACCATCTGTCTTATGGCTACGGAAGACGCGGTGCTTGAGGCACTGGCGACGGTGAACGACCCCGAGATCAACAAACCGATCACCGAGCTCGGCATGGTGAAGTCGGTGGAGATCGGATCCGACGGCAGGGTCGCCGTCACGGTCTATCTCACGGTCTCCGGCTGCCCGATGCGCGACACCATCACCCAGCGCGTGACGGACGCCGTCGCCCGGGTCGAGGGCGTCACGGGCGTCGACGTCACGCTGGACGTGATGAGCGACGAGCAGCGCAAGGAGCTCGCCTCCGCGCTGCGCGGCACCACCGCCGAGCGCGAGGTCCCGTTCGCCAAGCCCGGCTCGCTGACCCGTGTGTACGCGGTGGCCTCCGGCAAGGGCGGCGTCGGCAAGTCCTCGGTGACGGTCAACCTGGCGGCGGCGATGGCGGCCGACGGGCTGAAGGTCGGTGTCGTGGACGCCGACATCTACGGGCACAGCGTGCCGCGCATGCTGGGCGCGGACGGGCGTCCGACCCAGGTCGAGAACATGATCATGCCGCCGTCGGCGAACGGCGTGAAGGTCATCTCGATCGGCATGTTCACCCCGGGCAACGCCCCGGTCGTGTGGCGCGGCCCGATGCTCCACCGCGCCCTCCAGCAGTTCCTCGCCGACGTGTACTGGGGCGACCTGGACGTCCTGCTGCTCGACCTGCCGCCGGGCACCGGCGACATCGCGATCTCCGTCGCCCAGCTGGTGCCGAACGCGGAGATCCTGGTCGTCACCACCCCGCAGCAGGCGGCGGCCGAGGTCGCCGAGCGGGCCGGTTCGATCGCCGTGCAGACCCACCAGAAGATCGTCGGCGTCGTCGAGAACATGGCGGGCCTGCCGTGTCCGCACTGCGACGAAATGGTCGACGTGTTCGGCACGGGCGGCGGCCAGCGGGTCGCCGACGGCCTGACGCAGACCACCGGCGCGACCGTCCCCGTCCTGGGCTCGATCCCGATCGACGTGCGGCTGCGCGAGGGCGGCGACGAGGGCCGTCCGGTCGTCCTGTCCGACCCGGACTCCCCGGCCGGCGCGGCCCTGCGCGCCATCGCCGGCAAGCTGGGCGGCCGCCAGCGCGGCCTGTCGGGCATGAGCTTGGGGATCACGCCGCGCAACAAGTTCTGATACGTGGGAAGGGCGCCCTCCGGGGCGCCCTTTCGCGTACCCCGGGGGGGCGCCCTCCATCGTGCCGTCAGGCGTAAAGACCCAGGTCCTTCACCGCGGCGAAGCCAAGACCGTACGCGCTCATCCCCCGCCCGTACGCCCCGATGTGCACCCCGGTCGCCGAACCGGCCAGCACCCAGCCGAACTCGGACTCGCGGTAGTGGAACGGCACCGGGACCCCGTCCACGGGCAGCGAGAGCGTCGACCAGGCCGGGCCCTCCAGGTCGTCGGCCAGCTCGAAGGCCGTCTCCGTCTGCTGGTCCAGCCAGTTGTCCCGCCGGGTGTGGTCGAGGTTGGCGGGCCAGGTGTGGGCGAGCAGGCCCGAGCCGGCCAGCCAGGCCGCGGAGGAGACCGTGGTGGCCTCCAGGACGCCCGTGCCGTCGCCGGTGCGGCGTACGGGGTTCGCGGCGACGGTCACGACGACGGCGAAGCGCTCCTTCTCGCCGCCGGCGGCCTCGACCTTTATCGACGGCTCGTCACCATGGCCCATCGAGCCGTACTGGACGGTGCCGTCCGCGGCCGTGCCGATCTGCATCAGCCGCCGCGGTCCGGTGAACGCCTCGTCGAGCCCGTACCAGGCGAAGGGTGCGCGGAGGAAGCCCTCGCCTGCCACCCGACTCGTCGTCTTCATCTCGGCCGCCTCCTCAACGTGTCAACAGAGGGAGGATAGCCACCGCGCCGCGACGGGTCGGTGACAGGCCGTCGTCAGGTGGCGTCGGAGTCGTACGGCGGGCGCTCGCCGGCGTCCGGCTTGTCCTGCTTCTTGAGGAGGTCGGGCTGGGCGGAGCCGTTGACCGCCGTGGGCGCGGCGGGCACGGCGGGGGCCGTCTCCCGGCCGTGGACGGCGTCGGCGACCTCGTTCATCTCCTTCTTCAGGTCGAAGCTGGAGCGGAGCTCGTTGAGCTCCTTGAAGTCCTCGTTCTCCGCGAGCTGCTTGCGGATGAAGTTCTTCGGGTTGAGGTCCTCGAACTCGAAGTCCTTGAACTCGGGGCCGAGCTCGCTGCGGATGTCCGCCTTGGCGCTGTCCGAGAACTCCCGGATCTTGCGGATGAAGCGGGAGACGTCCTGGATCATCTTCGGCAGCTTCTCGGGGCCGAAGATGAGCACGGCGAGCACCACGAGCGTCACCAGCTCGAGTGCGCCTATGTCGCTGAACACCCTGTAGCTCCTTCATGCCGGTCCCAAGCCCGGTCCACGGTACCCGCCGAAACTGCCTGGCGGGTACCTCGTGGTGGCCTCCACATGGCGTCTAGGCGCCCGTCGAGGAACCGAGCGTCAACGTCTTTGTCTGCTCTTTGCCGTCGCGGGTCAGGGTGAGCTTCAGCCGGTCGCCGGGACGGTGCGCGCGGATCTTCACTATCAGCTCCTCGCCGCTGTGCACGCGCTGCCCGTCGACCTTGGTGATGACGTCGCCCGGCCTGATCCCGGCGCGGGCGGCGGGGCCGTCGGGGGTGACGGACGAGGTGCCGTCCTTGCCCTTCGCGCCGACGCGGGCGCCGTCGCCGGTGTACTGCATGTCGAGGCTCACGCCGATGACCGGGTGGGTGGCCTTGCCGGTGTTGATGAGCTCCTCGGCGACGCGCTTGCCCTGGTTGACCGGGATGGCGAAGCCGAGGCCGATGGAGCCGGCCTGGCCGCCGCTCTCGCCGGAACCGCCGCTCGCGGCGCGGATGGCGCTGTTGATACCGATGACCCGGCCCTTGGAGTCGAGCAGCGGGCCGCCGGAGTTGCCGGGGTTGATCGGGGCGTCGGTCTGGAGGGCGTCGACGTAGCTGATGTCGGTGCCGTCGCCCTTCTCGCCGCCCGCGGTGATCGGGCGCTCCTTGGCGCTGATGATGCCGGAGGTGACCGTGTTGGACAGGTCGAAGGGGGCGCCGATCGCGACGACCGGGTCGCCGACGCGGACGGCGTCGGAGTTGCCCAGCGGCAGCGGCTTGAGGCCCGAGACGCCGGAGACCCGGATCACGGCGAGGTCGTAGCCGGTGTCGCGGCCGATCAGCTTGGCGTGGGCGGACTCGCCGTTGCTGAAGGTGACGGAGATCTCGCCGGAGGAGGCCGCCGCGTCCACGACGTGGTTGTTGGTGAGGATGTTGCCGCGCGTGTCGAGCACGAAACCGGTGCCGGTGCCGGAGGAACCGCTGCCGCTGACGTGGATGGTGACGACGCCGGGCAGGGCCCCGGCGGCGATCCCGGCGACGCTGTCCGGCGCGCGGCCCGCGTCCTCGGGCCCCGCCTGGGGCAGTTCGACGGTGGTGAGCCCGCCATTGCGCTCGATGTACGCGCCGATGCCGCCGCCGACGACCCCGGTGACCAGCGCGAAGGCCAGCGCCCCGACGAGCGCGAGCCCGCGCCGCGACTTCTTCGCCTTCACCACGACCTGCGGAACGACCGGCCCCGCGGCGAGCGGCGCACCGGCCGCCCAGGGGTCGTACGCCGGCGCCACGACCATGGGCCGCTGCACGGGCGGCGCGGGCGCCCACGGCCCCGGCTCGCCGTAGGGCGGCGTGCGGTAGGGGTCGGGGGCGTGCAGGGGCGTCTGTGGCGGTACGGGGGTGGGGGCGGGGAAGTGGTCCACGGCGGGTGCGGGCGCGCCGGGCGCTACGGGAGCGGCCGGTGCGGCGGGCGCCTCCGGCGCGGGCTGTGCGGCCGGGCCGGGCTCGGGCCTGGCGGTCTCGGCCTGCCGTGGGTCGGCGGACTCGGGGGCGGGCGCGGGCGCGCCGGGCCCGGGCGCGGCGGCCTGCGGGGTCGAGTCGGCAGGGGTCGCGTGCGTCGGGAGCACGTCCGCCGGGGTCGCGTCCGCAGGGACCACGTCCGCCGTGGTCGCGTCCGCCAACACCGCGGTCTCCGGCTTCACGAACTCCAAGGGCGCGGGCGCCTCGGGGGCACCCGCCGCCTCGGGGTGGGCGGCCTCCGGCGCCCCGGGCTCGGTCTGGACCGGCACCGGTGCCGCCAGCGTGAAGTCCGTGTCCGCGTCCGCGTCCCTCGCCCCGGTCGCGTCCTGGGACGGGGCCGGGGGCTGGTCAGGTGGCGGGACGGGTGTGGTCGTCGGACGGCTCCACCAGGTCGGCTTCCCGTTCTTCATGCTCTCCCCGCAACAGATGACCTGTCCGCGCCCACCGGTTCGTCGGGCGCGCCCCTGCCCCTGGATTCAACCAGGTCGCCGGTCAGCGGTGGGAGGGGCTGGGGGCGGGGGTGGCGGTCGGGGCGGTTCCGGGCGCGTAGGAGAGGCGGAGCGCGGGAGCCGCCGGGCGTATGAACGGGGACAGTTCCAGGCGGGCCGGCAGCACCGTGGGCGCCGCCTCCTGCGGCTGCTCGCGGCGGGAGCCCGAGGCGAAGGTCGCCGGAGCCCGCAGCGGGGTCACGTTGCTTCCGGTGCCCTGGCCGCGCGCCGCGTCGAGCGGCAGCGTGCCGCCCAGCGCGATGGCGGCGAAGGACACCGCGCTGGCCGCCGCGAAGGCGAACCGGCGGCCCCGCCCCGGGGAGCGGTCGCCGACCTCGTGGATCCGGAAGCCGGAGTGCGGGGTGACCGGCGCGGCCGTGGCGAAGCCGTCGGACCGCAGCCCGCCGCCCCGCAGGAGGTCGTCGAAAGCCCCCCCCTGGTCATCCGGTCCCCCCGGCAGCCCCTGGAGGCGCGCCAACAGCCCCTCCGAGGGCGGAGGGGGCGCACTGGCGGCGAAGACGCTCTTCAGGCTGCGCTGGGCGTCCGCCTCGGCCTTGCACTTGGGGCAGGTGGCGAGATGGGCGAGGACCCGCTCGCGCGCGTCATGGCCGAGCTCGCCGTCGACGAGCGCGGCGAGCCGGTCTCCGAGGTGCTGATCCGCGAGATTCTGCCCGGCGAGGCGCCGCTCCGCCGGGGTCGCTGACGGACGGGTGCCGCTCACGCCGATCCGCCCTCCCAGCCGACTGCGGCGAGCGCCCGCTCCGCGCGCGCCTCGGGCGAGCGGTGCTTGAGCGCCTTGCGCAGGTGGGAGCGGCCGCGGTGGATGCGGCTGCGGACGGTGCCCAGCTTCACGCCGAGGGTCGCGGCGATCTCCTCGTAGGAGAGGCCCTCGATGTCGCAGAGGACGACCGCGGCACGGAACTCGGGCGCGAGGGTGTCCAGCGCCTGCTGCACGTCGGCGTCGAAGTGGGTGTCGTTGAAGGCCTGCTGCGGGGACGGCTCACGGCTGGGCAGCCGCTCGGCGGCGTCGTCGGCGAGCGCGTCGAAGCGGATGCGCTGCTTGCGGCGGACCATGTCCAGGAACAGGTTGGTCGTGATGCGGTGCAGCCAGCCCTCGAAGGTGCCGGGCGTGTAGGACGACAGCGAGCGGAAGACCCGGACGAAGACCTCCTGGGTCAGGTCCTCGGCGTCGTGCTGGTTGCCCGTCAGCCGGTACGCGAGTCGGTAGACCCGGCCGCTGTGCGTGCTGACGATCTCCTCCCAGCTGGGCGGAGTCCACGCCTGCGATTCCGCTTCCGATGCGAAGGTCGCGGTGATGGGTGCGGAGTCGGCGGTGCGGGAACGGTCAGCGGTGTCGGTCACGGATTTCGGCTCACCCGCCGATCCGAGAAGGCGCCGAAGCCTCCCTCTCCGATCCACAGGCGCAGCCGCACCTCCCCTGTCGGCTCTGGTGGTGTCCAGTGGAGCCCCTACCATAGCCACCTCGCCCGTTAGCTCCGGATAAGAATCTTTACGCGAATTTGGGCCCGGCTCGTACCGCCGTCCCGTCTCGCTTCCTGTCTGTAGGAACGCGCGGTCCCATCTGCGGGTTCCCGCGCGCAGCGGATACAGTCGACGCCTGCGTCAACTACGGGGACAGGCACGGGGACAGGAGAGGGCCATTACCGCCAACCGGCAGACGAGCTGGGCGTTCGCCGACGCCTTTGTCGCCGAGGACGAAGCGCTGCGCTGGGCCCGTGACCGGGCCCGGGAGGCAGGGCTGCCCTCGGTGTCGCCGGGCACGGGCGCCGCCCTGCGGCTGCTGGCCGCCACGGCGGACGCCAAGGCGGTGGCGGAGATCGGCACGGGCACGGGCGTGTCGGGGATCTATCTGCTGCTCGGGATGCGCCCGGACGGGGTGCTGACCACCGTGGACATGGAGCCGGAGCGGCAGGCGCACGCGAAGGCGGCGTTCCGCGCGGCGGGCTTCGCGGGCAACCGGGCGCGGTTCATCCCCGGCCGCGCGCTGGACGTGCTCCCCCGGCTCGCGGACGGCGGCTACGACCTCGTCTTCTGCGACGGCGACCGCACGGAGTCCCTGGACTACCTCGCTGAATCGTTGCGCCTGCTGCGCCCGGGCGGTCTGGTCTGCTTCGAGGGCGTCTTCGCGGACGGCCGCACGGTGGACTCGGCGGCCCAGCCGGCCGAGGTGCTGCGGATACGTGAGCTGCTGCGCACGGTGCGGGAGAGCCCGGCGCTGCTGCCGACCCTGCTGCCGGTCGGCGACGGACTGCTGTGCGCGGTCCGCAGGGGCTTCTAGCGCCCTTCAGGGCCCTGCCCGGCCGGATACACCTCTGCCCCGGCGCGGTGGGTACCGTGCCGGGGCAGAGGTGGACATTCTTGGCAGGGGCGCGTCAGCCGACGACGTCCTTCAGTGCGTCACCGAGCGCCTTCGCCTCGTCCGGGGTCAGCTCGACGACGAGCCGGCCGCCGCCTTCGAGCGGAACGCGCATGACGATGCCCCGCCCCTCCTTTGTCACCTCGAGCGGGCCGTCACCCGTCCGCGGCTTCATGGCCGCCATGCTCGTTCCCCTTCCTGAAACCAGCTCATCGTCAGCATCGAACACGATTGCTTCCCGGTCATTATCCCGCATCACAGCACCCGATGACCAACATCAGGTGGCATCGCTTCCGCAACGCGCTTTCACAAAACCGCATATTTCGCCGAACCACCTGCGATACTTCGCCGCCGCCGCTCCATCTCCGGGTGCCGATTCTTTGACGCAGGTCACATGCTGCGGGCCGGTGATCTCCGCCATGCTGGGCAGGTCAATCGACGCAATGAGGCGAAGGGAACCCCGCGATGGCCGACACGGTGCTGTACGAGGTGAGCGACGGGCTCGCCACCATCACGATCAACCGCCCCGAGGCCATGAACGCGATGAACGTGGCCGCGAAGGTCGCCCTGCGCGAGGCCGTGGAGACCGCCGCCGCCGACCCGGCCGTCCGCGCGGTGCTGCTGACCGCCGCCGGCGACCGCGCGTTCTGTGTGGGCCAGGACCTGAAGGAGCACGTCGGGCTGCTGCTCCAGGACCAGGAGTCCGGCACGCGGGACACGATGAACACCGTCCGCGACCACTACAACCCGATCGTGCGGGCGCTCACCGGCATGGCGAAGCCGGTGGTCGCGGCGGTGAACGGGGTCGCGGCCGGAGCCGGTTTCGGCTTCGCGCTGGCGGCGGACTACCGGGTGGTGGCGGAGACGGCCGCCTTCAACACCTCCTTCGCCGGGGTCGCCCTCACCGCCGACTCGGGCATGTCCTGGACGCTCCCCCGGCTGATCGGCCACAGCCGCGCGGCCGACCTGCTGCTCTTCCCGCGCTCGATCGGCGCCCAGGAGGCGTACGAGCTGGGCATCGTGAACCGGCTCGTCCCGGCCGCCTCGCTCGCCGAGGAGGCCGCGAAGGTGGCCCGCGCGCTGGCCGAGGGCCCGACCGTCGCCTACGCGGCGCTGAAGGAGTCCCTCGCGTACGGGGCGGACCACTCGCTCGCCGAGGCGCTGGAGAAGGAGGACGAGCTCCAGTCGAAGGCGGGCGCGTCCGAGGACCACACGATCGCCGTGCGGGCCTTCATCGCCAAGGAGAAGCCGGCGTACCTGGGCCGCTGAGGCAGGCCCTGACGGCGCCGGCTCAGCGGCCGGCGCCGCGTGCCACGCAGCCGGCGACGTGGTCGTCGACCAGACCGCAGGCCTGCATCAGCGCGTACGCCGTGGTCGGGCCGATGAAGCGCAGTCCGCGCTTCTTCAGCGCCTTGGACAGGGCGGTCGACTCGTCCGTCACGGCCGGCACCTCGCCCGTGCCCGCCGGGACCGGGCGGGCCGCCGGGTCCGGCGCGTACGACCAGATCAGCTCGTCCAGCTCGCCGGGGGCCCAGGTCGTCAGGACCTTGGCGTTGGCGATCGTGGCGTCGATCTTGGCGCGGTTGCGGATGATCCCCTCGTCGCCCAGGAGCCGCTCCCGGTCGGCGTCGGTGAACCTGGCCACGTCGGCGATCCGGAAGCCGGAGAAGGCCGTACGGAAGCCCTCACGGCGGCGCAGGATCGTGATCCACGAGAGCCCGGACTGGAAGGCCTCCAGGCACAGGCGCTCGAACAGGGCGTCGTCGCCGTGGACCGGGCGGCCCCACTCCTCGTCGTGGTACGCCACGTAGTCCTCGGTCGACAGGCCCCACGGGCAGCGCAGCAGTCCGTCGGGCCCCGCGACGGCCCGGCCCTCGCTCACGCGCCCTCCTCCTCGTCCCGGGGAGCGGCTTCGGCCTCGTCCCGGGGAGCGGCGGCCGCCAGGGCGGTCTCCAGATCGGCGATCCGGGCGTCGCGCTCGGCGAGCTCGGCGCCGAGCCGACCGAGGACGTCGTCCACGTCCGCCATCCGGTAGCCCCGGACGGCGACGGGCAGGCGCAGCGCCTCGACGTCGGCCCGGCCGACCGGGCGGGTCGCGGGCAGCGGGTCGATCAGCCGCTCGGGCGCCGACTCGGGCAGCACCTCGCTGTCGCCGCCGCCGACCACCGCCAGGGTGACCGCCGCGACGACCACGACCATCGTGATCAGCAGAAACCAGAACACCAGCGCGCGCCTCTCCCCGTCCGTGGAAAACGTCCGGTGCCGATCGTGCCATGCGGCACCGACAGTTAGGGTCGCAGACGATGCGGCGACGGGTCGCAAGGGAGGACATAAGGGATGCTGCGCTTGGGACCCCGGGAATTCGGGCCGCACGAGCCGGTGATCATGGCGATCGTGAACCGGACGCCGGACTCCTTCTACGACCAGGGGGCGACCTTCCGGGACGAACCCGCCCTCGCCCGGGTCGAGCAGGCCGTGGCCGAGGGCGCCGCGATCATCGACATCGGCGGGGTGAAGGCGGGCCCCGGCGAGGAGGTCACCGCCGAGGAGGAGGCGCGGCGCACGGTCGGCTTCGTGGCCGAGGTGCGGCGGCGCCACCCGTCCGTGGTGATCAGCGTGGACACCTGGCGCGCGGATGTCGGCGCGGCGGTGTGCGAGGCGGGCGCGGACGTCCTGAACGACGCGTGGGGCGGCTTCGACCCGCGGCTCGCGGAGGTCGCCGCGACGTACGGCGCGGGGCTCGTGTGCACCCACGCGGGCGGGGTGGAGCCGCGGACCCGGCCGCACCGTACGGAGTACGAGGACGTGATGGCCGACATCCTGCGGGTGACGGTCGGGCTCGCCGAGCGGGCGGTCGCGCTGGGGGTGCGGCGGGACGGGATCATGATCGACCCGGGTCATGACTTCGGGAAGAACACCCGGCACAGTCTGGAGGCGACGCGGCGGCTCGGGGAGATGGCGGCCACGGGGTGGCCGGTGCTGGTGTCGTTGTCCAACAAGGACTTCGTGGGCGAGACGTTGGACCGGCCGGTCAAGGAGCGGGTGCTCGGGACTCTGGCGACGACGGCGGTTTCCGCGTGGCTCGGGGCGCAGGTGTACCGGGTGCACGAGGTGGCCGAGACGCGGCAGGTGCTGGACATGGTGGCGTCCATCGCGGGGCATCGGCCCCCGGCGGTCGCCCGGCGCGGGTTGGCGTAGTCGGGCGGGTGCGGGCCGGCGGGGGGGTTGTGCCCACCCGTTCCGCCCCGGCGGAACGCATGCCCACAACCCCGGCCGGCGGTGGCTACCGGCCCGTCTCCTTCGTCACCAGCGCGACCGCCTCGTCCACGTCGTCCGTGAGGTGGAAGAGGAGGAGGTCGTGTTCCGAGGCCTTGCCGCCGGCCACGACCGAGTCGCGGAGCCAGTCGACGAGGCCCTTCCAGTACTCCGTGCCGAAGAGGACGATCGGGAAGCGGGTGACCTTGCGGGTCTGGACCAGGGTCAGGGCCTCGAAGAGCTCGTCGAGGGTGCCGAGGCCGCCGGGCAGGACGACGAAGCCCTGCGCGTACTTCACGAACATCGTCTTGCGGACGAAGAAGTAGCGGAAGTTCACGCCGATGTCGACGTGCTGGTTGAGGCCCTGCTCGAAGGGGAGCTCGATGCCGAGGCCCACGGAGATGCCCTTGGCCTCCCGGGCGCCCTTGTTGGCCGCCTCCATGGCGCCGGGGCCGCCGCCCGTGATGACCGCGAAGCCCGCCTCGACGAGGGCGTGGCCGATCCGTACGCCGGCCTCGTACTCGGGCGAGTCGGGCTTGGTGCGGGCCGAGCCGAAGACGCTGATCGCGCTCGGCAGTTCGGCCAGGGCGCCGAAGCCCTCCACGAACTCGGACTGGATGCGCATGACCCGCCAGGGGTCGGTGTGCACCCACTCCGAGTCGCCCTCGGTGTCGAGCAGGCGCTGGTCCGTGGTGCCGGGCTGGACCTGGTCACGGCGCCTGAGCACCGGTCCCACCCGCTGCTCCTCCGGCTTCTTCGGCTCCTCGGGTACGCCCATGGCCTGCTCCTTTCACCGTTCCACTGATCTTCCGGTCCGGTCAGGGTAGGTCCATGGAGGTGACGAAAAGCGAAATTCCGGGAATCAGTCGGTCAGCCAGTCGCGGAGCCTTGCCTCGCAGTGGTGGATCCGCTCGACGTGCACGTGCTCGTCGCGCTTGTGCGCGTAGATGGGGTCGCCGGGGCCGTAGTTGACGGCGGGGACGCCCAGGGCGCTGAAGCGGGCGACGTCGGTCCAGCCGAACTTGGGGCGGGCGCTGCCGCCGACCGCCTTCATGAAGGCGGCGGCTGCGGGGTGCGAGAGGCCGGGCAGGGCGCCGCCGCTCTCGTCGTCGATCTCGAACTCGGCGACGCCGCAGTCCGCGAAGACCTCGCGGACGTGGGCCACGGCCTGCTCCGGGGAGAGGTCGGGGGCATAGCGGTAGTTGACGGTGACCACGCAGGCGTCGGGGATGACGTTGGTGGCGACGCCGCCCTCGATGCCGACGGCGTTGAGGCCCTCGTGGAACTCCAGGCCGTCGATGACCGGCTTGCGCGGCTCGTAGGCGGCGAGGCGGGCGAGGATGGGGGCGGCGGCGTGGATGGCGTTGGAGCCCATCCAGGAGCGCGCGGAGTGGGCCCGCTCGCCCGTGGTGTGCAGCTTGACCCGCAGGGTGCCCTGGCAGCCGCCCTCGACCTCGCCGTAGGAGGGCTCCAGGAGGACGGCGAAGTCGCCCGCGAGCCACTCCGGGTGCGCCTCGGCGATCTTGCCGAGCCCGTTGAGGTGCGCGGCGACCTCCTCGTTGTCGTAGAAGACGAAGGTGAGGTCGCGGTTGGGCGCGGGGACGGTGGCCGCGATCCGCAGCTGGACGGCGACGCCCGACTTCATGTCGGAGGTGCCGCAGCCCCACAGGATGCCGTCCTCGTCGAGCCGGGAGGGCACGTTGTCGGCGATGGGGACGGTGTCGATGTGTCCGGCGAGGACGACCCGCTCGTCGTGGCCGAGGGTGGTGCGGGCGACGACGTTGTTGCCGTACCGGTCGACGGTGAGGTGCGGCAGCCCGCGCAGGGCCTGCTCGATCGCGTCGGCGAGCGGCTTCTCGGTGCCGCTGACGGACGGGAAGTCGACCAGGGCGGCGGTCAGCGCGGCGCCGTCGAGCGTGAGGTCCAGCGGGGTCTCTCCAGGAGCGGTGTCAGCCATGTGCCGACCCTAACGCGGCCTCCAGTACGGTGGGGCGCGTGTCCGAGCCCACCCGTCCCCCCAGCCCCGCCCGTCGCGGGCGTCTCGCCCGGTTCACGGCCGCGTTCGCCGTGCTCCTCGGCCTGGTCGCCTATGTGGCCGTGCACTACGTCACGGGGAGCAAGGGCGCGCCGCGGTGCAGCATCGGAAGCGGGGCGAACCGGTACGAGTTCACTCCGGAGCAGGCGTCCAACGCGGCGACGATCGCCGCCGTGGGCACCACCCGGGGGATGCCGGAGCGGGCGGTGACGATCGCGCTGGCGACGGCGCTCCAGGAGTCGGCGCTCTACAACATCGAGCACGGCGACCGGGACTCGCTCGGCCTGTTCCAGCAGCGGCCCTCCATGGGCTGGGGGACGCCCGCGCAGATCCTCGACCCCGTCTACTCCTCGGGGAAGTTCTACGAGGGCCTGGAGAAGGTCCCGGGGTATTCGCGGCTGCCCCTGACGGTGGCGGCGCAGAAGGTGCAGCGCAGCGGTTTCCCGCAGGCGTACGCCAAACACGAGCCGGACGCGGCGCTCCTGTCGGCGGCGCTGACCGGCCGGGCGCCGGCCGCGCTGTCGTGCACGGCGGACGTGGCGGAGGGCCGGCCGGGCGATCCCGCGCGGGTGCGGGACGAGGTGGTGCGGGCCTTCGGCGAGCGGGCGAAGCCGCGGCCGGCGCCCCAGGGCGCCGGGAGCACACCGACGGCGGGCGCGGAGGCGGGCGCCTCGGGCGCGGCGGCCCTGGAGCTGTCCGTACCGGTGAAGGCGGCCACGGGGACGCGGGAGCAGCGCGGCTGGGAGCTGGCGCAGTGGGCGGTGGCGCGGGCGGACGAGCTGCGCGTCGCCGAGGTGGCGTACGGGGACCGGGTCTGGCGGGCGGACGACTCGTCGGGCGAGTGGGTGCCCGCCAAGCGCACGGGCGGCGGCACCGACGGCTCCTGGGTCCGCCTCAGGCTCACCGCCAGATAGCGCCGCTCTCTGTAAGGGGCACGGAAAGACCGCGGAAGACCTCAGAAGACACAGAAGACCGCACGGGCAGTCGTACGGGCTGTCCCCCGGACGTGTCTTCCGGCGCGCGCGCCGCAGAGCTCTCCGGGCAGCTTTCCCATCGCGTGTCATGTCACCGCAATCCCCTTGCGGCACAAGGGAAGTGACGGTTCGGCAGCCGACGGCGCATTGACGCGTTCGTCCGCTTTCCTCCCCACCCGACAATACGACGCATTGCCCATTCTTTACCTTCGGCCTCCGCAACCTCCCCCGCCCCACGGCCGGTTGTCACTGCGTCCAACCGCAAACGTCCCCTCCGCTGAAGGAGCACCATGTCCCTCCCCCTGACCCGTCGGATCGCCCGCGCCGCCCTGCTCGTCGCGGCCGGAGCAGCCCCGGTGGTGGTCGGTGCGGCCGGCTCCGCGAGCGCCGTGGACCAGTCCCTCGCCCCGACCGGCGCCCTGACGGGTCTGACCCAGCTCGACGGCGCCGCCACCGGCTCCACCCTCGACACCGCCTCGCAGACCGCGACCGGCGTCGTCGGCGAGACCGGCAGCCAGGCCGTCGGCACGGCCGTCCCGGCGGCCGGCAAGACCCTGGGCACGGCGGGCAAGACCGCCACCCCGGCCGCCCAGGAGATCGCGGGCGAGGCCGCCGGCAACGCGGGCGAGGTCGTCGGCCAGACGGCGGGCGCCGCCGCCGAGGGCGCCGACGCCCCCACCGGCGGCACCCTGGGCGGCCTGCCCACCCAGGGCGTGCCGGCCCCGACCCTCCCGCTGGGCGGTGGCCTGCTCGGCGGCTGATGCTCCGCCGCACACGCGAGAGGGCCCGGGGAGATCGCTCCCCGGGCCCTCACCCGTATCCGTCCGTCAGCCCAGCCGCTTGACCGCGGCCTCGACCCGCTCGTCGGTCGCCGTGAACGCGACCCGCACGAAGCGCTCGCCCGCCTCGCCGTAGAAGTCGCCGGGCGCCACCAGGACGCCCTTCTCTGCCAGGTAGGCCACCGTGTCCCAGCAGGGCTCGTCGCGGGTCGCCCACAGGTAGAGGCTGGCCTCGCTGTGCTCGATCCGGAAGCCGTGCGCCTCCAGGGCCGCCCGCAGGGCCGCCCGCCGGGCCGCGTACCGCTCGCGCTGCTCGGCCACGTGCGCGTCGTCGCCGAGCGCGGCGACCGTGGCCGCCTGGACCGGGGCGGCGGTCATCATGCCGCCGTGCTTGCGGATCAGCAGCAGCTCGCCCAGGACGGCCGCGTCGCCCGCGATGAACGCGGCCCGGTAGCCGGCCAGGTTGGAGCGCTTCGACAGCGAGTGGACGGCGACGATGCCCTCGTACGATCCGCCGCAGACGTCCGGGTGCAGCACCGAGACCGGATCGGCCTCCCAGCCGAGCTCCAGGTAGCACTCGTCGGAGAAGACCAGGACGCCGTGCTCGCGCGCCCAGGCCACGATCCGGGTCAGCTCGTCCTTGCCGAGCACCTTGCCGGTCGGGTTGGACGGGGAGTTGAGCCACAGCAGCTTGAGGCCGGCCGGGTCGAGCTCGGTGGGGTCGTCGTAGACGACGGGCTCCGCGCCGCACAGCCGGGCGCCCACCTCGTACGTCGGGTAGGCGAGCCGCGGGTAGGCGACCCTGTCGCCGGCGCCGAGGCCGAGCTGGGTCGGCAGCCAGGCCACCAGCTCCTTGGAGCCGACCACCGGCAGCACGTTCTCGTGGCCGAAGCCGGTGGCGCCCAGGCGCCGCTCGCACCAGCCGGTGAGCGCGTCCCGCAGCTCCTTCGTACCCCACACCGTGGGATAGCCCGGCGAGTCCGCCGCCGCGACCAGGGCGTCCTGGATCAGCGCGGGCACCGGGTCGACCGGAGTGCCCACGGAGAGGTCCACGATCCCGTCCGGGTGGGCCGTCGCCGTCTTCTTGTACGGCTCCAGCTTGTCCCAGGGGAAGACGGGCAGGCGCGAAGAGACTGCGCTCACGGGTTGGCTCACTTCCTCGTTGGTACGCAAACGCGTCGGTCCCGTACAGCGGACGATGCCGTACGGGACCGAGGGCGGATGATCAGCCGTTCTGCGGCGGCAGGGCGGCGATGAAGGCGTGGTCACGCTCGATCAGGCCCAGCTTGGAGGCACCACCGGGCGAACCGAGCTCGTCGAAGAACTCGACGTTCGCCTTGTAGTACTCCTTCCACTCCTCCGGAGTGTCGTCCTCGTAGAAGATCGCCTCGACCGGGCAGACCGGCTCACAGGCCCCACAGTCGACGCATTCGTCCGGGTGGATGTACAAGGACCGCTGGCCCTCGTAGATGCAGTCGACGGGGCACTCCTCGATGCACGCCTTGTCCTTCACGTCGACACAAGGCTGCGCGATGACGTAGGTCACGCTGTCGTTCCTCCTCGATAGGGCTGGTCTGCGCGGGAGCGCGGCGTCGTCGATGCCCGCCCCTAGTATCTCCGTTCTCGGGGGCGATCCGAACAGGAGGGGCTAAGAAGCTGTGGAATTCGCCGGTGGAGGACGTCTCGAAGTCCGAATTACCGCCTCTGACGTGGGAAAACGCGTCTCTGTTCGGTGCGTGACGGACTCGGGTGCGCCGGGTGAGAGGTTCACGGACGCGGTCGGCGTTCTCACATCGTGGGAAGACGGTGTGCTGCTGATCACACGAAGGACCGGTGAGACCGTCCGGATCGCGGAATCCGCCCTCGTCGCGGGCAAGACCGTCCCCGCCGCCCCGGCCCGCCGCCGGGGCCCCGCCGCGACCTTCCCGGAGCTCGCCCGCGCCACCGCCCGCGCCTGGCAGCCGGTGGAGAGCGAGCCGCTCGGCGAGTGGACGCTGCGGGCCGCCGGAGGCTTCACCCGGCGGGCCAACTCGGCGCTGCCGCTGGGCGACCCCGGGCTGCCCCTGGACGCCGCCCTCGACCGCGTACGGGAGTGGTACGCGGCCCGGGACCTGCCCCCCTATGTACAGACGGCCACGGGCGGCGAGGGCACCCAGGAGCTGCTCTGCGCCGAGCTCGAGCGGCGGGAGTGGCGGCGGGAGGTCTCCGCCGAGGTGCGGATCGCGGCCCTCGCCCCGATCGGCGACCTCGACGCCGACGTGACCCGGGTCCGCCTCGACCGCGCCTTCGACGAGGACTGGCTGCGCCGCTACCAGCGCTTCGGCGAGCCCGGCCCGCAGGTCCTGACGGTGCTCGGCGGCGGCCCGAGTGTGTGGTTCGCCTCCGTTCCGGGCACGGGAGACATACCGGCGGCGATCGGGCGCTGTGTGGTGGACGGGCGCTGGGCCGGTTTCATGGCGGTCGAGGTCGACCCCGCCCAGCGGCGCCGCGGCCTGGCCACGTCCGTCATGACGGCGCTCGCCCGCCGGGCGCTCGACGAGGGCGCGTCGGCCGCCTGGCTCCAGGTCGAGGCGGAGAACGACGGCGCCCGGGCGCTGTACGAGGGGATGGGCTTCGCGGTCCATCACCACTACCACCACTACCGATGGACGGGCGCATGACCGACTGGCGGCGGGAGTTCGCGGAGGAGGCCAGGGCGGAGCAGCCCGACCTCGCCCGCCTCTGTCTGCTGGTCGGCGCGGTGGCCGACCCCTCGGTGACCCAGGCGGACCTGGACCTGGCGGAGATCGAACTGGACCGGCTCGCCGGGCTCGTGCCGTACGGGACGCGCGGCGCCGACGCGTGGGTAGCGGCGCTATCCGATCTGCTCGGCCGCCGTGCGGGCTTCCAGGGCGTTCCCGCGGACTACCAGCGGCTCGAGTCCTCGCTGCTGCACGAGGTGCTGCGGCGGCGGCGCGGGCTTCCGATCCTGCTGTCGGTGGTGTGGATGGAGGTCGCGCGGCGGGCCGGGGCGCACGTCTACGGCCTCGGTCTGCCCGGCCACTTCGTCGTCGGCTTCGGCGACCCGGACGACCTGCATCTGGCCGACCCGTTCGCCGGCGGCCGGGCCATGACCGGCGCCGACGCCGAACTCCTCGTCGCGGGCGCCACCGGCGAGGCGCTCGACCCGTCGATGCTGCGCCCCTCCGCGCCGACCGCGATCGTGCTGCGGGTCCTGAACAACATCCGGGCCTGGGCCGGCGCCCGCCCCGAGCGCTCGGACGTCGCGCTGTGGGCGGTCGACCTCTCCCTGATGCTGCCCTCCCACCCGGCCCGGCTGCGCTACGAGCGCGCGGAGCTGCTCGTCCAGCGCGGCGACTTCCTCACCGGCGCGGTGGAGATGGAGGCGTACGCGACGATCATGGACGCGGTGGAGCCGAGCGCCGCCGAGACGATCCGGCAGCGGGCGAAGGCGGCCCGGGCGCTGCTCAACTGAGGCCCGGGCGGTACGGGGCGAGTGGCGGGCCACCGCCCCCGTACCGGCCGCTTCTTCGTATCCCGCCGGGATCAGCCCTCGCCGCTGAGGTCGATCGTCTTGGTGCGCTCGGCCAGGCCCTTGCCGCGCAGGGCGTCGCCCATCACGAAGGCCACGTCGTCGGCGGACACCTGGTGCTTGGTGCCGTCGCCCTTGGTGACCATGATGCCGTCGAAGACGCCGTCGAGGAGCTCGGTGATCGCTTCCTTGTTGTAGACCTCGACCAGCTTCCCGTCGACGGCCCGCATGGAGAGGATCTTCGGCAGCGAACGGGCCGGACCGAAGTCGATCTTCTTCCCGCCCGCCTTGATCCTGATCAGGCCGGACATCGCGGGCTCGGCGAACTCCTTCATCGCCCGGTCGAGCTCGGCCTTGCTGATGGTGGGCTGCCGGGTGACGACCGGGAGCGTCACGGACTTCGCGGTGCCCGTCTCGACCTGGGCGCGGTAGGCGTCCCGGACGGCGATCATCGAGCGCTGGACGTCCAGGCCCTTGCCCGGCTTGCCCTCGACCGCGGTGACCTTGCCGGGGGCGAAGACGATCGTGCCCTCGGTGGCCGAGCCGGAGCTGCCGGCCAGGTCGGTGAGGGCGACGCCCAGCTTCTCCTCGTCGACCGGGAAGACCGGCTGGGCGACCCGCTCGCCGCCGAAGAGCGAGCCGATGACCGACACCGGGTTGTAGTCGCTGCCGGCGGCGGCGCGCACGGTCTCCTGCGCGTCCAGGGCGAGGCCCGCCTTGTCGGGGGCCAGCTCGGTCTTCGTGCCGCCGATGTCCAGCTTGAGCGGGGCGTGGGCGCGCTTGCCCAGGGCCGTCTCCAGCGTGGCGACCGCCTCCTCCTTGGTGCCGCCGCCGATGTCCACGCCGAGCACGGTGGTGCCCTTGGGGACGTCGGAGTGGTTCAGGAGCAGTCCGGCGCAGTACGCGACACCCGCGAGGCCGAACACGCCGGCGCCGACGAGGACCAGCTTGGAGCGGCCCTTCTTGGCGGGCGCCGGGGCGGGCTTGCGGGCCGGGGCGGGGGCCGGGGCGGGCGCGGGCTCGTCCTGGGCGTCGGGCCCGTCGTAGGCGTCGTAGCCGCCGTCGAAGGCCGCGTCCTGCCGCCCGGGGGCGCGCGGGCTCAGGTCGGGTCCGGGGGCCGTGGTCGGCGGGACGACCGGGATGCCGCTGGTGAGCGTGGCGCCCGAGACGTGCGCGCCCTCGTGCGCCGCGATGCTCTGCGGCGTCAGGATCGCGGTGTCGTCCGACATCCGGAGCGCGTCCGTCATGCCCGGCATCCCGGACGCGGCGGCGCCGCCCCTCGGGTGGCCGGGGCCGACGACCGGGCTGCCGCCGGTGACCGGTCCGGTGGTCGGTCCGGCGGGCGGGGTGACGACGGGCGTGCCGGCGGCCGGTGTGTGGCCCGGGCCGCTGTCGTAGAGCGGGTTCCCGGCGCCGGGGTCGAAGACCGGCGTGCCGCCCGCGGGAGTGTGTCCGGCGCCGGGGTCGAAGACCGGCGTGCCGCCCGCGGGGGTGTGCCCGGGGCCGCCCGTCAGCGGTGTGACGATCGGCATGCTCTGGGTGGTGCTCGCGGCCGACGGGACGCCGTCCGACGCGGAGCCGCCGGCGAAGCCGGGCGCGGCGGCGGCCGGCGTGGGCGCCGGGGCCGCGACCGGGCCGGGCGCGGGCGCCGGGGCGACGGCCTTCGGGGCGGGGGCGGCGGCCGGCTTGCGCGGGGCGAACCAGTCGCTGGTGGGCTTCTCCTCGGCGCGCGGCGGCTCGGCCGGGGCGACCGGCTCGGGCTCGGGCACCGGCTCGGGGCGCGGCGCCTCGGGCTCGGCGGCCCGGGCCGGGGCCTGGGCGGCCGGCGTCCGGGCCGGTGCCTGGGCCGGCGCCTGGGCCTGGGCCTGGACGTCGCCCTCGGCGACCGTCTTGCGGACGACCACGGGCGGGATCGGACGCGAACCCGGGATGTTGATCCGGATACGGGTCGTCAGCGTGGTCTCGGTCTTGGGCTCCTCCGGCGGTGCGGAGGCGGCGGGGGCCTCCTCCATCGCCTCCTGGCCCGGGCGGAGCCCGTACGGAGGGGTGCCCGAGGGGTACGCGGCCCCACCGCGCGCCTGGGCGCCGGAGGACGAACTGTCAGTCTCTCGACCAGTTTCACGACTCAAAGCAGGATCTCCCGGTTGGCTCCGCCGCCCGCTCTTGCTTGCGCTCGTGGTGAATCGGGGCGGTCGACGGCGCGCACCACCATACTGGCCGCCGCCGCTCCGTACCCGACCCGGCGTGGATCGGCCATGGCCAATCCGGCCGAAGTCAGGCCGGACCGGAGGATGTCCGGCCAGGTCGTCGTGGCACGGACGGGTCAAGTGGGCCTGTTCACGGGGCCGGTCGGGAGAGTCGGCCCATCGTGGCGCACATCACAGCGACGGCCATGCCGCCGAGCAGGAAGACCATCTCCCCGAGTCCGCCGCCGAACAGGCCGTCGCCCTCGGGGCGTCCGAAGCTGAGCACCACGATGGCGATCAGCCAGCCGCCGCCGGAGGCCGCGACGCCCAGCTGGGTGCCGGTGGCGATCCGGCCGCCGTAGAACACGGCGGCGGAGGCCAGCAGGGACAGCAGCAATCCGGCCGGGAACCAGGCGGCTTGGACCAGGGAGCCGGCCGTGCCGACGAGGGCGCCGAGGATCACGAGCGCCGCGTACCAGACGTAACGCCCCTTCACGAGGCGACTCCGGCGAACAGATCGGTCTCGCGTTCGCCCGTGGGCGCGCCGGACGTGCCGTGGACCAGCTCGTAGTACTCGGTCGTGAAGATCGGCTGGCCCAGGTTGTTGGAGAGGGCGAAGAAGGGGCCGTCGACGGCGATCTGGGTGAGGTGGGCGCGCATGGCGGCGGTCTTGCGGGCCGCGTGGGCGCTGCCGCCGTCGATCTCGGCGGTGATCCGGGCCTCGTCGACGACGCCGGGCAGGTCGCCGATCTCCGCGTCGGCGGGGAAGACCGAGCCCTCGGCGCGCAGCCGCTCGAAGCCGGCCTCGACGACCGGGCGCGGCAGCCGGTTCCAGTAGATCTTGGCGATCTCGTGGGCGGGGCCGAGCTCGGGCCGGTAGGCGGGGTCGGCGGCCAGTTCGGCGGCGCGGGTGGCGACCCGATGGGCCTGGATGTGGTCGGGGTGGCCGTAGCCGCCGTCGGGGTCGTAGGTGACCAGGACCTGCGGCCGGATCTCGCGGATCACCTCGACGAGGTACGGCGCGGCGGTGTCGACGTCCGTGTTCCAGAAGGCGTTCGGGCGCCTGTTCTGCTCGGCGCCCATCATTCCGGAGTCGCGGAAGCGCCCGGGGCCGCCGAGGAAGCGGTGGTCGGGGACGCCGAGCTCCTTCATGGCGGCGTCGAGCTCGGCGACCCGGCGCTCGCCGAGCCGGTCCTCCCGGTCGGGTGCCAGATGGGCGAGCTCGGGCGGGATGACCTCGCCCTCCTCGCCCAGGGTGCAGGTCACGAGGGTGACCTGGGCGCCCTCGGCCGCGTACCTGGCCATGGTGGCGCCGTTGTTGATCGACTCGTCGTCCGGGTGGGCATGCACCAGGAGCAGACGACGGGCAGGGAGAACCGTCATGGCCCCACCCTACGAGGCGGGACCACCGGCGGAGCGGCAGGTCAGAACTTCAGTCCGCCGATCATGCTCGCCACGTTGGTGGTGAGGGTGCTGATGGACGGGGCGATGGACGAGCTCGCGAGGTAGAACCCGAGGAGCGCGCAGATCGCCGCGTGTCCGGCCTTGAGACCGGATTTCCGGATGAGCAGGAAGACGACGATCGCCAGCAGCACAACCACCGAAATCGAGAGTGCCACGGCGGTTCACCTCCATACTTCTTCAGGTCGGACCTTCAGTTGGCATGTGCCAGGAGATGCATACCCACCTAGCGCTACGGATCATAACTATCCGTGCCATCGCATCGATCGGTGTACAGGAGCATGAGGGGGCGCACGGACGCTAGTTTCGGTCACATGACTTCGTCACGAGACTCCCTGTCGTTCCCCCGTCGGTACGCGCGGACGCAGCGGTTCACGCTCGGCGCGCCGCGCGCGTTCAGTGTGTCGCCGGACGGCGAGCGGGTGGTGTTCGTCCGGTCCGCCTCGGGGACGGACCGCTCCCACGCGCTGTGGGTGCTGGACCCGTCGGACGGCTCCGAGCGCCTGGCGGCCGACCCTCGGGCGCTGCTCGCGGGCGCCGAGGAGGAGTTGTCCGCGGAGGAGCGGGCGCGCCGGGAGCGGAGCCGGGAGGGCTCGGGCGGGATCGTGGGCTACGCCGTGGACGGGGCGGTGGAGTTGGCGGCGTTCGCCCTGTCCGGGCGCCTGTTCACGGCGGAGCTGCGGGCGGGCACGGCACGCGAACTGCCGGTTCCCGGACCGGTGGTCGACCCGCGGCCCTCGCCGGACGGGCGGTACGTCGCGTACGCGGCGGGCGGGGCGCTGCGGGTGACGGGCACCGAGGCCCCCGAGGGCACCGCCGGGGACCGGGCGCTCGCCGAGCCGGAGGCGGAGGGCGTCACGTACGGTCTGGCGGAGTTCGCGGCCTCGGAGGAGATGGGCCGCAGCCGGGGCTTCTGGTGGGCGCCGTCCTCGGACCGGCTGCTCGTGGCGCGGGTGGACGAACGGCCGGTGCGGCGCTGGTGGATCGCCGATCCGGCGCACCCGGAGCGGGCGCCGCACGCGGTGGCCTACCCGGCGGCGGGCACGCCCAACGCGGAGGTCGGGCTCTTCGTGGTGGACCTCGAAGGGGCCCGCACCGAGGTGGTGTGGGACCGGGCGGCGTACCCGTACCTGGCCCGGGTGCACTGGTCGGGCGAGGGGGCGCCGCTGCTGCTCGTGCAGGCCAGGGACCAGCGCACGCAGGCGTTCCTGGAGGTCGACCCGGCGTCGGGGGCGACCCGGGTGGCGCATGTGGACGAGGACCCGGCGTGGCTGGAGCTGTTCACGGGGGTCCCGGCCAGGACCTCCGACGGGCGGCTGGTGCGGATCGCCGACGAGGGCGGTGTCCGGGCGCTCGTGGTCGGGGAGCGGACGCTGACGGGCGCGGATCTGCATGTGCGGGCGGTGCTGGACGTGGGCGCCGAAGATGTCTTGATCTCGGCGTCCGCCGGTGAGGCCGCAGAGGCCTCCGGGGACCCTGAGATCGGTGAGATCCACGTCTACCGGGTGGGTCCCGGGGGCGTGGTGCGGGTCTCGGAGGGCGCCGGGGTGCACGGAGCGGTGCGTTCCGGTGCGGTGACGGTGCTCTCCTCGGCGCGGCCGGACGTTCCGGGGAGCGTGGCGCGGGTGCTGCGGGACGGGGCGCCGGTCGCCCAGGTGACCTCGTACGCGCAGACCCCTCCGCTGGCCGCCGGGGCGCGGCTCGTCCAGGCGGGGGCGCGCCGGATCCCGTGCGCCGTGCTGCTGCCCTCCGGGTGGTCGGAGGGCGACGGGCCGCTGCCGGTGCTCCTGGACCCGTACGGGGGGCCGCACGGGCAGCGGGTGGTCGCCGCGCACAACCCGTATCTGACGTCCCGGTGGTTCGCCGAGCAGGGCTTCGCGGTGATCGTCGCCGACGGGCGCGGGATGCCGGGCCGCTCCCCCGGCTGGGAGAAGTCGGTCGCCGGGGACTTCGTCGCCACCCTCGACGACCAGATCGAGGCGCTGCACGGGCTGGCCGGCCGCTTCCCGCTCGACCTCGGGCGGGTGGCGATCCGCGGCTGGTCGTACGGCGGGTATCTGGCCGCCCTGGCGGCGCTGCGCCGGCCGGACGTCTTCCACGCGGCCGTGGTGGGCGCCCCGGTCACCGACTGGCGGCTGTACGACACCCACTACACCGAGCGCTATCTGGGCCACCCGGACCAGGAGCCGGCCGTCTACGCGGCGAACTCGCTGGTCACGGACGAGGGTCTGGTCCACGCGGCGGAGCCGGCCCGGCCGATGATGATCGTCCACGGGCTCGCCGACGACAACGTGGTGGCGGCGCACACCCTGCGGCTCTCCTCGGCGCTCCTCGCGGCGGGACGCCCGCACGAGGTGCTGCCGCTGTCGGGCGTCACGCACATGACGCCGCAGGAGCAGGTGGCGGAGAACCTGCTGCTGCTCCAGGTGGACTTCCTCAGGCGGTCGCTGGGCCTGGCCTGATCACCAGCCGGGCGGCGGCTGCGCGGGCGGGGCCGGGGGCAGGGCGGCGACGGGCCGGTACGGGAGGCGGCGGCGCTCCCCCGGCCGCGCGAGCAGCACCATGACGGCGGTCCCGGCGAGCACGGCGAAGACGGAGGTGAGGACGGAGAGCAGGGTGTCGGTCTCCTGCTGGAGGAGACCGGCGAACCAGTCGGCGCGCAGCGCGGTGGCCACGCCCCCCGTCCCCCAGCCGGCGAGCAGCAGCCCGGCGAGCAGTCCGGCCGGGCGGGCGTGCCGGGCCCGGGTGAAGGCGCTGACGGCGGCGGTGAGCAGCAGCAGGGTCAGCACGACGTCCAGCCAGCCGGGCGGGACGGCCAGCGTGGGCAGCAGCAGGGAGCGCCCGCCGGTGAACCGGTCGACGGTGAACTCGACCGGCAGCGCGCTCGCCCAGTGCGCCTCCCAGGCCGCCCAGACGAGTGCGGCGAGCGCGCAGAGCACCCCGGCGGCGACGGCGGGGCCGGTGCGCGGGCGGGCCGGGCCGCCGGGCTCCCCCTCGTGGTCGTCGTGGCGGCCCGCAGCGGCGGTGACGACGAGTCCGGCGGCGAGGGCGAGCGTGAGCAGGGTGGTGACCAGGGCGTCGATGCCGGCGGCCCACAGGCCGGGCAGCCGCAGCGCGAGGGTGGTGAGCCCGGTGACGGCGAGCGCGGGCCCGGCCAGCGGGGAGCGCAGGGCGGCGTACGCGGTGGCCACGTAGGCGACGAGCAGCACGGGGTCGACCAGTGAGGTGGCGGCCCTGTGCCGGAGCAGGAAGGCGCGGTCCCCCGCCCAGTACCAGAGGAGTTCGGCGGGCGCCCTGAAGGCTGCCAGGTCGCTCAGCAGCCAGACGACGATGACGAGGGCGAGCGCGGCGCACAGCGCGGCGCCGGTGAGACGTGCCGTTCGTGTCACAGTCACGGGGCCGATACTCACGGTCGCCATCGGCTGAAACAAGCGGTTCCGCAGATGCGGAGGGATGGTGCGTCAAGTCGGGGCGCGGAGCGACCGGCCGGAGCGACATGGCGCGCCCCGGCCGGTCCAACGGCACCCGCACGGCCGTACGTTGTGGAGCGTCCCGCGTCCGTATATCGGATCCGATTCGGCGACGTTGCCCGGAGGTTAAGCCTCGGGAGGAGTGTCGGGGGCGGCCGTGCCTTTCCCGTTGCCTTTCCCGTTGCCGTTCTCCGGCGGCACCACCTGCTTCTCCTCCGCGAAGTGGCAGGCCGAGTCGTGCTTGGCGGGGGTGTCGGTCAGCCGGAAGACGGCCGGGACGGCGAGCAGCGGGACCTCCAGGGTGCAGCGCTCCTGCGCCTTCCAGCAGCGGGTGCGGAAGCGGCAGCCGGAGGGGACGTTGGCCGGGGAGGGCACGTCGCCGGCGAGGATGATCCGCTCGCGGTGCTCGCGCGCGTCGGGGTCGGGCACCGGCACCGCCGAGAGCAGCGCCTGGGTGTACGGGTGGGTGGGGTGGTCGTAGATCTGCGCGTCGGAGCCGATCTCCACGATCCGGCCCAGGTACATCACGCCGACCCGGTCGGAGATGTGCCGCACGATCGACAGGTCGTGCGCGATGAAGACGTACGACAGGCTGAACTCGTTCTGGAGCCGTTCCAGGAGGTTGACCACCTGCGCCTGGACGGAGACGTCGAGGGCCGAGACCGGCTCGTCGGCCACGATGATCTCGGGCTGGAGGGCGAGGCCTCGGGCGATGCCGATGCGCTGGCGCTGGCCGCCGGAGAACTGGTGCGGATAGCGGTTGATGTACTCCGGGTTGAGGCCGACGACGTCCAGCAGGTCCTGCACCTTGCGGCGCCGGTCGCCCTTGGGCGCGACCTCCGGGTGGATCTCGTACGGCTCGCCGATGATGTCGCCGACCGTCATGCGCGGGTTGAGCGAGGTGTACGGGTCCTGGAACACCATCTGGATGTTGCGGCGCACGGCCTTGAGGGCGCGCGGGGACATGGTGGTGATGTCCTCGCCCTTGTACGAGATGGAGCCCGCGGTCGGCCGCTCCAGGTTGACCAGCATCTTCGCCACGGTCGACTTGCCGCAGCCGGACTCGCCGACGATGCCGAGGGTTTCGCCCGCGGCGAGGTCGAAGTCGACGCCGTCCACCGCCTTGACCGCGCCGACCTGTTTCTTGAAGAGGATGCCCTGGGTCAGCGGATAGTGCTTGACCAGGTCGCGGACCTGGAGAATCGCCTCAGCCATGGAGGCACTCCTTCCAGAAGTGGCAGGCGCTGGAGCGCGGTACGGGCGATTCGGTGACGTCGTACAACGGCGGCACGTCCGTGCGGCACACGTCCTGGGCGAGCGGGCAGCGCGGGTTGAAGGCGCAGCCGGAGGGGATGGCGAGCAGGTTGGGCGGCAGGCCCTTGATCGCGTAGAGCTCCTGGCCCTTCTGGTCCAGGCGCGGGATGGAGTCGAGCAGACCGCGCGTGTACGGGTGGGCGGGGCGCTTGTAGATCTCGTGGACCGGGGCCTGTTCGACGATCCGTCCCGCGTACATGACGGCGATCTTGTCGGCGACGTCGGCGACCACGCCGAGGTCGTGGGTGATGAGGATGAGCCCCATGTTGAGCTCGCGCTGGAGCTCGGCGAGCAGGTCCATGACCTGGGCCTGGACGGTGACGTCGAGGGCGGTGGTCGGCTCGTCGGCGATGATCAGCTCGGGTTCGAGGGCGAGCGCCATCGCGATCATGATGCGCTGCCGCATGCCGCCGGAGAACTGGTGCGGGTACTGCCCCACCCGTTCCTTGGCGGCGGGGATGCGGACCCGGTCCATCAGCTCGACCGCCTTGGCGCGGGAGTCCTTCTTCGACATCCCTCGGTGCACCTGGAACATCTCGCCCAGCTGCTCGCCCACGCTGACCACCGGGTTGAGCGAGGAGAGCGCGTCCTGGAAGACCATCGCCATCTTGGCGCCACGGATCTTCCGGCGCTCCTCCTCCTTCAGCTTGAGCAGGTCCTTGCCCTGGAAGAGGATCTCGCCGCCGGCGATCTTCCCGGGGGGCGCGTCGAGGATGCCCATGACCGCCTGGGCGGTGACGGACTTGCCGGAGCCGGACTCGCCGAGCACGGCGAGCGTCTCCCCCGCGTCCACCGAGTAGTTGACGCCGTTGACCGCCTTGGCCACACCGTCCCGGGTGTGGAACTCCACGTGCAGGTCGCGCACTTCGAGCAGCATGGTCCCCTACCTCAGCTTGGGGTCGAGGGCGTCGCGCACCGCGTCGCCGAGCATGATGAAGGCGAGCACCGTGACGGCGAGCGCGCCGGCCGGCCAGAGCAGCATGTGCGGGGCGTTGCGGATGTACTGCGAGGCCGAGGAGATGTCGATGCCCCAGGACACCGTCGGCGGCTTCAGTCCGACGCCGAGGTACGACAGGGTCGCCTCCAGGGCGATGTACGTGCCGAGCGCGATGGTCGCGACGACGATCACGGGGGCGATGGCGTTGGGCAGGATGTGGCGCAGCATCATCCGGGAGTTGGAGGCGCCGAGGGCGCGGGCGGCCTGGACGTAGTCGTTCTGTTTGGCGGTGATGACGGAGCCGCGGGCGATCCGGGAGAGCTGTGGCCAGCCCAGCAGCACCATGAAGCCGATGACGGGCCAGACGGTCGCGCTGGTCACGACGGACAGCAGCACCAGGCCGCCGAGGACGACGGGGATGGCGAAGAAGACGTCGGTGATGCGGGAGAGCACGCCGTCCCAGGCGCCGCCGAAGAAGCCGGCGAGTCCGCCGAGGACGCTGCCGAGGATCGCCACGCCGAGGGTGGCGAGCACGCCGACGGTGACCGAGGTGCGGGCGCCGTAGACGGTCCGGGTGTAGACATCGCAGCCCTGCCCGTTGAAGCCGAAGGGGTGGCCGGGCTGGGAGCCCTGCTGGGCCTTGGAGAGGTCGCAGTCGAGGGGGTCCCCGGAGGCGATCAGCGAGGGCCAGATGGAGATGATCACCAGGAAGAGAATGATCAGCCCGGAGACGATGAAGACCGGGTTGCGGCGCAGGTCGTGCCAGGCGTCGGACCACAGAGAGCGCGGCTTCTTGTCGGGGCCGCCGCCCTCCGGACCGCCCAGGGGCTTCTCCAGGGTCTCGGCCTCGGCCGTGGCGAGATCGGCGGCTCCCCCGGCGCCGGTGGAGGCGATGGCCCGCCCCTCGCTGCCGTAGGACTCAAGCGGCTCAAACGGTTCAAGCGGCTCAGGCATAGCGAATCCTCGGGTCAAGGACGGCGTACAGGAGGTCGACCAGCAGGTTGGCCAGGAGGAACACCAGGACGAGGACGGTCACGAAGCCGACGACGGTCTGGGTGTTCTGGCGGACGATGCCCTGGTAGAGCTGGTAGCCGACGCCGTGGATGTTGAAGATCCGTTCGGTGACGATGGCGCCGCCCATCAGCGCGCCGATGTCGGCGCCGATGAAGGTCACCACGGGGATGAGGCTGTTGCGCAGCAGGTGACGGGTGATGACCCGGCGGCGCGGGAGGCCCTTGGCGACGGCGGTGCGGACGTAGTCGGCGCGCTTGTTCTCGGCGATCGAGGTCCGGGTGAGCCGGGTGACGTACGCGAGCGAGACGGAGGCGAGGACCAGACCGGGGACGATCAGCTCGTTGAACGGCGCCTCGGGCGACACGGCCGGTTTGATCCAGCCCCACTTCACGCCGAGCAGCAGCTGGACCAGCAGACCGGTGACGAAGGTCGGAACCGAGAGGACGACCAGGGTCAGCAGCAGGACCGTGGTGTCGATGGGGCGGCCGCGCTTGAGGCCCGTGAGGACGCCCAGGCTGATGCCGATGACGATCTCGAAGAAGATCGCGACGATGGTGAGCCGGATGGTGACTGGGAAGGCGCTGGCCATCAGCTCGGTGACGGGCTGTCCGTTGAAGGCGGTGCCGAAGTCGCCGGTGAAGACGTTGCCCATGTAGATCAGGTACTGCTGCCAGACCGGCTTGTCGAGGCCGAACTCCTTCTTGAGCTGCGCGGCGGTGGCCGGGTCGCAGGCCCGGTCGCCGCAGAGTCCGGCGATGGGGTCGCCCATCACGTTCACCATCAGGAAGATCAACAGCGTGGCGCCGAAGAAGACCGGGATCATCTGCAGCAGCCGGCGGATCACGTAACGACCCACGGAAACCTCCAGAGTGGGGGGAGGAAGGCGTACGGCCCGGCGCGGAGTTCCGCGGGCCGGGCCGTACGCCGCCGACCTGCTACGACGTCACTTGACCTTGATCTGGTCGTAGACCGGGACGCTGAACGGGTTGAGCATCACGTTCTCGACCCGGTCCGAGTAGCCGGCGCTGCCGTTCTGGTACCAGAGCGGGATGGCGCCCATGTCGTTCTTCAGGACGGTCTCGGCCTGCTGGAAGAGCCCGACGGCCTTGGAGCGGTCGGTCTCGGCGTTGGCCTGGTCGACCAGCTTGTCGAACTGGGGGTTGGTGTACTTGCCGTCGTTGGAGGAGGCGCCGGTGTAGTACAGCGGCTGGAGGAAGTTCTGGATCAGCGGGTAGTCCATCTGCCAGCCGGCCCGGAAGGGGCCCTGCATCTTCGACTGGGTGACCTGGTTGCGGTAGTCGGCGAAGGTGCCGATCGGGTTGCCGACGCAGGCCTTGTTGTTGCCGAGGGCGCGGTTGATGGAGTTGCAGACGGCGTCCACCCACTCCTTGTGGGAGCCGGTGTCGGCGTTGTACGAGATCTTCATGGTGCCGCCGGGGATGCCGCCGCCCTCGGTGACCAGCTTCTTCGCCTCGGTCGGGTTGTACACGCAGGCCGTGCCGCAGATGTCCTTGAAGCCGCCCTCGGCGCCGAGCACCGGCGAGGTCCAGTCCTGGGCCGGCGTACGGGTCTTCTGGAAGATCGTCTCGGTGATCTGCTTGCGGTCGATCGCCATGGACAGGCCGGTGCGCAGCTTCTCCTGGCCCGGCTTGTTCCAGGCCGGGTCGTAGAAGGGGAAGGCGAGCGTCTGGATGATGCCGGCGGGGGTGTTGATGTACCGGCCGCCGAGGTCGGTGCCGACGTTCTTCAGCTGCGAGGCCGGAATGTCGTCGACGAGGTCGAGGTTGCCGGCCGTCAGGTCGGTGTAGGCCGTGTTGTTGTCGGTGTAGACCTTGAGCGTGATGCCGCCGTTCTGGGCCTTGTCGGTGCCGGGGTACGAGTCCCACTTCTTGAGCACCATCTGGGAGCCCTTGGCGTAGGAGTCCACGGTGTACGGGCCGTTGCCGATCGGCTTGGAGAGCCAGCCGGCGTGGTCGTCGTAGAAGGCCTGGGGCAGCGGGGCGAAGGCCGCGTAGCCGAGGGTGTCGGGGAAGGTCGAGAACTTCTGCGACAGCTTGACGGTGAAGGTCGTGTCGTTGACGACCTTGAGGCCGGACATGGTCGCGGCGGTCGGCTCGCCCTTGTCCGGGTGGACCTGGCTGTAGCCCTCGATGTAGCCGAAGAAGTACGCGTTCTTCTGGTTGTTCTTCAGATGGGCGCCGTAGTTCCAGGCGTCGACGAAGGACTTCGCGGTGACCTTCTCGCCGTTGGAGAAGGTCCAGCCGTCCTTGAGCGTGATGGTGAAGTTGACCGAGTCGCTGGTCTCGATCTTGTCGGCCAGCATGTTGTTGGCCGCGCCGGTCTTCGGGTCGTACTGCTTGAGACCCCGGAAGATCATGGAGAGGACCTTGCCGCCCTGCACCTCGTTGGTGTTCGCCGGCTCCAGTGGGTTCTGCGGGTCGCCCCAGGACGAGCTCACGGTGCCGCCGGCGCCTCCGCCGCCGCTGTCGCCGCCCCCGCCGCAGGCGGTCGCCGCGAGGGCGACGGCGGTGGCCAGAGCGGCCCACTTGGCGTGCGTGGCTCCGCGCATGGAGTGCCTCCCGAATGTCCTCAGTCTGACTTAGGCCCCAATATCACCCGATTTTGACGGGAGTGCACTTTTACGGCGTCCGGATGAACGGCCACCCGGACGACACGCCGGACGCGGGCAACGCGAAGGCCCCCGGCACCCTTGCGGGTGACGGGGGCCTGGGGCCTCGGCGGGTCAGACGGAGAGGACCGTCTTCTCCTCGGCGAAGTGGCACGCGGACTCGTGCGCGGCCGGGGTGTCCTGGCCGCGGAAGCGCTCCGGAACCGCGAGCAGCGGCATCTCGGTGCTGCACTTCTCCTGCGCCTTCCAGCAACGGGTGCGGAAGCGGCAGCCCGACGGCGGGTTGGCCGGCGAGGGCACGTCACCGGTGAGGATGATCCGCTCGCGGTGCGCGCGGGCCTCCGGGTCCGGCACCGGCACCGCGGAGAGCAGCGCCTGCGTGTACGGGTGGGTCGGGTGCTCGTAGATCTGCGTGTCCGTACCGATCTCGGCCATCTTGCCGAGGTACATCACACCGACGCGGTCGGAGATGTGCCGGACGATCGACAGGTCGTGCGCGATGAAGATGTAGGAGAGGTTGAACTCGTCCTGCAGCTTCTCCATCAGGTTGATGACCTGCGCCTGGACGGACACGTCCAGGGCCGAGACCGGCTCGTCGCAGATGATGATCTCGGGGTTGAGCGCGAGGCCGCGGGCGATGCCGATGCGCTGGCGCTGACCGCCGGAGAACTGGTGCGGGTACCGGTTGATGTACTCCGGGTTCAGACCGACGACGTCCAGCAGCTCCTGCACCTTGCGGCGCCGGTCGCCCTTCGGGGCCACCTCGGGGTGGATGTCGAAGGGCTCGCCGATGATGTCGCCGACCGTCATACGAGGGTTCAGCGAGGTGTACGGGTCCTGGAACACCATCTGGATGTTGCGGCGCACGGTCTTGAGGGCGCGCCCCGACAGCCGGGTGATGTCCTGGCCCTTGTAGAAGACCTCGCCGGCGGTGGCCCGCTCCAGGTTCATCAGCAGCTTGGCGACCGTGGACTTGCCACAGCCGGACTCGCCCACGATGCCCAGCGTCTCGCCCTGGTAGAGGTCGAAGGAGACCCCGTCCACGGCCTTGACCGCGCCGACCTGCTTCTTGAACAGGATGCCCTGCGTCAGCGGGAAGTGCTTCTGCAGGTTGCGCACCTGGAGGATCGGCTCACCGCGCTCGACGGGGGCGTCGAGAGCCGCGGCCACGGCCTCCTCGTTCTTGCTGAGCTCAGCCATGGATCGTCTCCTTCCAGAAGTGGCAGGCGCTCTTGCGGCCCGGCAGATCGGTGCCGTCCTGCTCGGCGACCGGCGCCAGCGCCGGGATCTCCGTACGGCAGATGTCCTCGGCCTTCGGGCAGCGCGGGTTGAAGGCGCAGCCGGTGGGCACGTGGAGCAGGTTGGGCGGCAGACCCTTGATCGCGTAGAGCTCCTGGCCCTTCTGGTCCAGACGCGGGATCGAGTCCAGCAGACCGCGGGTGTACGGGTGGGCCGGGCGCTTGTACAGCTCGCCCACCGGCGCCTGCTCGACGATCCGTCCCGCGTACATGACCGCGATCTTGTCCGCGACGTCGGCGACCACGCCGAGGTCGTGGGTGATCAGGATCAGACCCATGTTGTACTCGCGCTGGAGCTCCGCGAGGAGGTCCATGACCTGGGCCTGGACCGTCACGTCGAGCGCCGTGGTGGGCTCGTCCGCGATGATCAGGTCGGGCTCCAGGGCGAGCGCCATGGCGATCATGATGCGCTGGCGCATACCGCCGGAGAACTGGTGGGGGTAGTCCGAGACCCGCGCCTTGGCGGCGGGGATCTTGACCTTGTCCATCAGCTCGATGGCCTTGAGCTTGGCGTCCTTCTTGGACAGGCCGTGGTGCACGCGGAACATCTCGCCGAGCTGGTAGCCGACGGAGAGGACCGGGTTGAGGGAGGACAGCGCGTCCTGGAAGATCATCGCGATCTTCCGGCCGCGGATCTGCCGGCGCTCCTCGTTGGACATCTTGAGCATGTCCTGGCCGCGGAACAGGATCTCGCCCTGCGGGATCTTGCCGGGCGGCATGTCGAGGATGCCCATGATGGCCTGGGCGGTGACGGACTTGCCGGAGCCGGACTCGCCGAGCACGGCCAGCGTCTCACCGGCGTCGACGGAGTAGTTGACTCCGTTGACCGCCTTGGCCACACCGTCACGGGTGTGGAACTCGACGTGCAGGTCGCGGACTTCGAGCAGCGGACCGGTCTGGTCGCCGCCACGCGGCGCGGGGACCGTCGCGGTGTTGTCGATGATGGTCACGTACGCCCTCCTCAGCGCATCTTCGGGTCGAGGGCGTTGCGGACCGCTTCGCCGAGCATGATGAATGCCAGCACGGTGATGCTCAGCATGATCGAGGGCCACAGCAGGATGTGCGGGGACACTCGGATCTGGTCGACGGCGGTGGAGATGTCGACGCCCCAGGAGACGGTCGGGGAGGCGAGGCCCAGACCCAGGTAGGACAGGGTCGCCTCGGCCGAGATGTAGCCGCCGAGCGAGATGGTCGCGACGACGATCAGCGGGGCCATGGCGTTCGGCAGGATGTGCCGGAACAGGATCCGCGTGGTGCCGGCGCCCAGCGCCGTGGCGGCGTGGACGTAGTCGGCCTGCTTGACCGTGATCACGGCACCGCGCATGACGCGGGCCATCTGGGTCCAGCCGAGGAAGGCCAGCGCGCCGACGACGACCCAGACCGTGCGCTCGGTGAAGGACTGGAGCACGACCATGGCGCCGAGCAGGAACGGGATGCCGAAGAAGACGTCGGTGATCCGGGAGAGCAGCGCGTCGAGCCAGCCGCCGAAGTAGCCGGCGATCATGCCGACGAGGCCGCCGAAGATCGTGACGATCAGGGTGACGCAGACGCCGACGATGATCGAGGCACGGGTGCCGTGGATCAGTCGGGCGTACACGGAACGGCCCTGGCCGTCGTAACCGAGCCACTCGGGCGAACCGATGTGGCTCAGCTCGGGCTTGCCCAGGAAGTGCTTCACCAGGTCACCGCTGGTCGGCGAGGCGCTGGTGAACATGCTCGGGAAGAAGGCGATCAGCAGCAGGAAGAAGATCATCACTGCCGAGATGATGAAGTACGGGTTGCGGCGCAGGTCGGACCACGCGTCGCCCCAGAGGCTGCGGGCCTTCTCCGGCTTCGAGGCCTGGACGGGCGCGTCGGCAGAGGGGGAGGCGACGGCGCTGTCGACGGCGGCCGCGGTCTTGGTCACGTCAGGCATAACGGATCCTCGGGTCCAGGACCGCGTACAGCAGGTCGATGAGAAGGCTGGTGAGGAGGTAGACGATCACCAGGATCGTGACGAGGCCGACCAGGGTGCCGCCCTCGCGACGGGAGATCGACTCGGCGATCAGACCGCCGACGCCCTTGATGTTGAAGATCTTCTCGGTGACGACCGCACCGCCCATGAGGGCGCCGATGTCCGTACCCAGGAAGGTGATCACCGGGATCATCGAGTTGCGCATCAGGTGGACACCGATGATGCGGCGCTTCGGCAGGCCCTTGGCGATGGCCGTGCGCATGTAGTCGGCGCGCAGGTTCTCCGCCATGGTCGTCCGGGTCAGGCGCGCCACGTAGGCGAGCGAGAGACCACCGAGCACGATGGCCGGGGCGATCAGCTCGTCCCAGTTCACCTCGGTGGACACGTTCGGCGCGATCCAGCCCAGGTTGAACGCGAACTGCATCTTGATGAGGAAGCCGAGCACGAAGACCGGGATCGAGATGATCAGCAGCGTGAAGATCAGGATGGCGTTGTCGGCCAGGCGGCCGGCGCGCAGACCGGCGATGATGCCGAGGCCGATACCGAAGATCAGCTCGAACGTGAAGGCCAGGAAGGCCAGCTGGAGCGTGACGGGGAACGCCTCACCCAGCACCTCGGTGACCGGTCGGCCGTTGCGGATCTGGGTACCGAAGTCGAAATGCAGGATCATGTCCCGCATATAGACGTAGTACTGCTCCGGCAGCGACTTGTCGAGACCCAGCTCATGACGCTTCGCGGCGAGGGTCGCGGGATCCGCGCCCTTGTCACCGAACATGGCCAGCACGGGGTCACCGGGCAGGCTGTGCACCATGAGGAAGATCAGCAGGGTTGTCCCGAGGAAAACCGGGATCATCTGGAGCAGTCGTCGTGCGACATAGCGCCCCATCATGCCTCCGTTGAGATGTGACGGCCGCAGCCGACGGGCCCTCCCTCGACAGAGCATGCCCGCGTGCGGGCATGCTGATGTCGCGGAAGGGCCCCCCAGCCACTGCGTAAGGCACCGAGACGGGGCTGACGATCCGTCAGCCCCGCGCTGCGGCGAGCGGACTACGCTTGGGTGATTACTTCTTGACCTCGACGCCGGTCAGGATCGGGTCGCCGTCCTGACCGTAGGCCACGCCAGTGACCTTCTCCGAGTAGCCCGCGTTGACCTTGTAGTACCAGAGCGGGATCGACGGCATGTAGTTGACCAGGTCCTTCTCGATGGCCTGGTACGCCTTGACCGACTCGTCGAGCGTCTTGACCGAGTCGGCCGCCGCGATCTTGGCGTCCAGCTCCTTGTTGGAGAAGTCGCCCTGGTTGCCGCCCGCACCCGTACGGAACAGGTCCGAGATGAAGTTGGCGTTCACCGGGTAGTCGAGCACCCAGCCGGAGCGGTACAGCGACTTGACCTGCTTCGTCTTACGAGCGGTCAGGTCGGCCTGGAAGTCCGGCTTGCCGTCGCCGACGCACTGGACGCCGGTGGACTGGGTGATGCTGTTGCAGACAGCCTCGACCCACTCCTTGTGACCGCCATCCGCGTTGTACTGGATGGAGATCTTGTTGCCCGGGACACCGCCGCCGGCCTTGATCAGGTCCTTGGCCTTGGTCGGGTCGAACTTGGTGACCTCGACCGCGTTCGGCTGGTAGCCGAGCACGCCCTTGGCGACCCAGCCGGTCGCGGGCTCACGCGTACCGTTCAGCACCGTCTTGGTGATGGTGGCACGGTCGATCGCCATCGACAGGCCCTGGATGACCTTCGGGTCGACCTGCTTCGGCTTCTTCCACTGGTCGGCGTAGAAGGCGACGGCGATCGTCTGGATCGCGGAGTACGCCTGGTCGACCGCGCGGTCGCCGAGGTCCTGGCGGTAGACCGGCAGGTCCTTCGGGGCGAGCTGACGCAGAACGTCGACGTTGCCCGACTTCAGGTCCTCGTACGCGGCCTCGAGGGTGGTGTAGTTCTTGAAGACCACACCGCCGTTCTTCGCCTTGTTCGGGCCCTTGTAGCCGTCGAAGCGGGTGATCTCGATCTGCTTCTTGTGGTCCCACGACTTGAACTTGTAGGGACCGTTGCCGACCGGCTTCTCGCCGCCGGCCTTGGGGTCCTTGTAGAAGGACTCCGGCAGCGGGGCGAAGACGATGTACGCCAGCTTGTGCGCGAAGTACGGAACCGGCTTCTTCAGCTCGATCGTGAAGCTGTTGTCGTCAACGATCTTGAGGCCGTCCATCTTGTCCGAGGTGGGCTTGGCGCCCTCGCCCTCGGGGTGGACGTTCTCGTAGCCCTTGACGTCCTCGAACCAGGACGAGAGGCCCTGAGCGTTCTTGACGTTGGCGTTCCAGTTCCACGCGTCCACGAAGGACTTCGAGGTCACCGGGGTGCCGTCGTGGAAGGTCCAGCCCGGCTTGAGCTTGACGGTCCACGTCTTCGAGTCCGTCGTGGTGACCGACTCGGCGTTGATCATCTCGAGCGAGCCGTCCGGCTTGTAGTCGACCAGGGTCGAGAACAGGCCGGCCATGACGGCGGAGCCGTTGGACTCCATCGTGTCGCCGGTGAGCAGGGGCTTCTCAGGCTCACCCAGCTCGATGGAGAAGATGCCGTTCGGGTCAACAGCGCCCTTGGCGTCGCTGCCGCCGTCGCTCTTACCCCCGCCACAGGCGGTCGCTGCCAGGGCGACGACGATCGCGCCCGCTACCCACTTGGCGCTCTTGGCACCGCGCATGGGTTCCTCCTCATGAGTCCACTTGTCACTACAAGAGGGGCACTTCGAGTTCTGCCGACACCCCTGACGGCGTTGCACTCAAGTGCCCCGAGTGTGCTCGTGAGTCGGCACTCCCCACAGTGCGTGACCCATTGACCCGAGCTCAATGGAGCCAACTATTAAGTACGTCCGGGCCGTAAACCACACTTAAGTGGTCTCGGTTTGACAACATCGCCAAGCCACCGAAGACCGAAATCCGGACAAAGCGAGCACAGACAGACACCGACGAAACGGACCGTTAACACACGTTCCGGAGAGCGACGACCGATATCCGGACAGTGGGGTTCCGTAATGAACTTGACTAAACGTTGAAGAAGGGCCCGGCCCCCCGCCTCTTCAGGCGGGGGGCCGGGCCCTTCGGTCAGGCGTCGCGTCAGCCGTTCTTGGCGCGCGAGGAGGCGCGACCACGCGCGTTCTGGTCCAGGATGACCTTACGGATGCGCACGGCCTCCGGGGTCACCTCGACGCACTCGTCGTCGCGGCAGAACTCCAGGGACTGCTCCAGGGACAGCTTGCGGGGCGGGACGATCGCCTCGAAGGAGTCGGCGGAGGAGGAGCGCATGTTGGTGAGCTTCTTCTCCTTGGTGATGTTCACGTCCATGTCGTCGGAGCGCGAGTTCTCGCCGACGATCATGCCCTCGTACACCTCGGTGCCGGGGTCGGTGAACAGGACACCGCGCTCCTGGAGGTTGGTCATCGCGAAGGCGGTGACCGCACCGGCGCGGTCGGCGACCAGCGAACCGTTGTTACGGGTCGTCAGCGTGCCGAACCACGGCTCGTGGCCCTCGTGGATCGAGTGGGCGATGCCCGTACCGCGGGTGTTGGTCAGGAACTCCGTACGGAAGCCGATGAGGCCGCGGGACGGGACGACGAACTCCATGCGGACCCAGCCGGAGCCGTGGTTCGACATGTTGTCCATGCGGCCCTTGCGGACGCCCATGAGCTGGGTGACGGCACCCATGTGCTCCTCGGGCACGTCGACCGTGAGGCGCTCGACGGGCTCGTGGGTCTTGCCGTCGACCTCCTTGGTGACGACCTGGGGCTTGCCGATGGTGAGCTCGAAGCCCTCACGGCGCATCTGCTCGACCAGGATGGCGAGCGCGAGCTCACCACGGCCCTGGACCTCCCAGGCGTCCGGACGCTCGGTGTCGAGGACGCGGAGCGAGACGTTACCGATCAGCTCGCGGTCCAGACGGTCCTTGACCTGGCGGGCGGTGACCTTGCGCTGCTTGACCGCGGACTTGGCGTCCGCGCCCTTGCCGGTGCCGCCACGGCCGACGAGCGGCGAGGTGTTCGTACCGATGGTCATGGAGATGGCCGGCTGGTCGACCGTGATCAGCGGCAGCGCGATCGGGTTCTCCGGGTCGGCCAGGGTCTCGCCGATCATGATGTCGGGGATACCGGCGACGGCGCAGATGTCACCGGGGCCCGCGACCTCGGCCGGCTTGCGGGTGAGCGCCTCGGTCATCATCAGCTCGGTGATGCGGACGTTGGAGATGGTGCCGTCACGCTTGATCCACGCGACCGTCTGGCCCTTGCGGAGCTCGCCCTGCTCGACGCGGAGCAGCGCGATACGGCCGAGGAAGTTGTCGGCGTCCAGGTTGGTGACGTGCGCCTGGAGGGGGGCCTCCTCGTCGTACGACGGGGCCGGGACGTGCTCCAGGATGGTGCTGAAGAACGGCTCCAGGTTGTCGCTGTCCGCGGGAACGGTGCCGTTCTCCGGCTTGGTCAGCGAGGCGATGCCGTCACGGCCGCAGGCGTAGACGATCGGGAACTCGATCTGGTCCTCGTCGGCGTCCAGGTCGAGGAAGAGGTCGTAGGTCTCGTTGACGACCTCGTCGATCCGGGAGTCCGGGCGGTCCGTCTTGTTGATGCAGAGGATGACGGGCTTGCGCTGCTGGAGGGCCTTGCGCAGCACGAAGCGGGTCTGCGGGAGCGGACCCTCGGAGGCGTCCACGAGGAGGACGACCGCGTCCACCATCGACAGACCGCGCTCGACCTCGCCACCGAAGTCGGCGTGGCCGGGGGTGTCGATGATGTTGATCGTGATCGGGGCCCCGCCGTCCTTGGGGTGATACTTCACCGCCGTGTTCTTGGCGAGGATCGTGATGCCCTTCTCACGCTCCAGGTCGTTCGAGTCCATCATGCGGTCGTCGAGCTGCTGGTGGGCGGCGAAGGCACCGGCCTGCTTGAGCATGGCGTCGACGATGGTCGTCTTGCCATGGTCGACGTGGGCGACGATGGCAACGTTACGGATGTCGTGGCGCGTGGGCATGGGTGCTTGCGCTTCTCTCGGATCGTGGGATGCGGCGTCAGTTCCTCTTACGCCCGCCGGGCGGACGCGCCACGGCTATGTCCTATGGTACGGGGCTGCCGTGCAAGGGGCTTCCCCACCCGGGATCCGAGGGGTTCTACTGGGGGGTTTCGCTGGTGCCGGGGTGCCTGGGGAGGCGCCTGGCATGGGTGTGGTCCGCCGCGTGGACATACGGCGAGGAGGTCGTGCGGCCGGGTCAAGGGGCCGACGCGATCCTGCCCGCCGGGATCACCGGCGGGCAAGGAACTTGAGCTGCTTCTGAGCTTGCGACTTGGACTTTCGGCGGCTTTAGGGTATTGCGCTCACTTGCGGGTGTTGCGCTCCGGTCCCTGTGCGGACGCGGGCTTCTTGTAGCCGATGTCCTGGTAGCGCGGGGCGGCCAGGCCCCAGGCGCCGGCGTTCACCACGTCGCTCTTGGCCGCGACCAGCTGGGGGCGCTGGTAGAGGGGGATGGAACCGGCCGCGGCCCAGATCCGGGCGTCGGCCTGGCGGACCAGGTCGCGGGCCTCGTCCTCGTCCAGGGTGCCCGCCGCCTGATCGAACAACTGATCGATACGGTCGGTGCCGACCCGCGCGTAGTTCTGCTCGACCATCAGTGAGCCGTCCGAGGCGGGCTCCGGCTTGGCGAAGATCGGCCGGGCGTCGGTCGCCGGGAAGGCGCTGGCGGGCCAGGAGTACAGGGCCAGGTCGTAGTCGCCGGAGGCGATGTGGTCCTTGAAGAAGCTCTCGTCGGAGACCTTGGTCACCGCGGTACGGATGCCCACCGCGTCGAGCATCCGGACGATCCGGTCGCCGACCGCCCGCAGCGACTCCGAGCCCGGCCCCGAGGGCAGGACGAAGCGGAGGCTGAGCGGCTTGCCGTCCTTGCCCAGCGCCTGCGAGGCCGCGTCCACGACCGCGGGGGCGGCGGAGCCGCGCGGGGCGTAGGCGCCGGCCGCGCCCTTGGCCTCCGACGCGGTGCGCGCCCGCGCGCCGCTGCCGGTGTCCAGCGCCTCGGCCTGGCGGAGCAGGGCCGCGCTCTGGAAGGCGGCGGCGGGGGCGGGGGCGAGGATCTCGATGCCGTCCTCCGGGCCCGTGGGGCCGAGCGGCGGGGCGGCCGGACGCGCGCCGGGCTTGTCGTCGCCGACGACGTAGAGGCCGTCGTCGGAGGCGGTGTCGCTCTCCTTCTTCCGCCCGGGGCCGGCCTCGCCGTCCTTCCCCTCCTTCTCGGCGCCCTCCTCCTGCCCCTTCTGCTTCTCCTTCTCCTTCTGCGTGGCGGTGCTGCCCGCCTTCGCCCCGGCCGGCTTCTTCAGCGCGCCGCCCGGCACCCAGCCCGCGTCGGCGAGGAGCGCCCGCGCCTCCTTGGTGTCCTGGTCGCCGAGCGCGTCGCTGCTGTCGGCGTAGGCGGCCTGCCCGGCGAGCGCCAGGTGGCTGCCCGGGGGCCTGGCGGGGAGGCCGAGCGGCTTGAGCACGGTCTCGGCGAGCTCCTGGCGGTTGATCGCGCGGGCCACCGCCCGGCGGACCCGCTCGTCGGACAGCGCGCCGGACTCCCCGTTGAGGGAGAGCTGGGTGTACGCGGGCTCCAGGGACTTGCGGACGACGAACCGGGCCAGACCGTCCTGCTCGGCCGCGTACCGCGCGATGGCCTGCTGGTTCTTCTCGCGGGCGGCCTGCACCTCGGCCGCCTTCTCCTCGTCGGAGCCGTGCGCCAGGGCCCAGGAGCGCAGGGCGGCGGCGGGGGTGATCCCGGCGCCGGGCCCGTGGGTGAGGGCCTGCCCCCCGGTGCGGCCCGCCTGGGCGTCCCGTACCGCGAGGGCGATCCGGTCGGCGGCGGAACGGTCGATCTCGGCCAGGTCCAGCTTGCCCGCGGCGAGCGCGGCGGCCCGGTCGGCGCGGGGGACGGCCTTCAGGACGAGGGAGTCCAGCTTGGCCGTCTGGCCCCACCAGCGCGGGTTGCGGGCGAGCGTGATGTCACCGGTCTTCCGGTCCACCGTCTTCAGCAGGAACGGTCCTGCGGTGGCCTTCAGGGTGGCCCGCGCGCCGTCGTTGAAGGTGCTGGGGGAACCCATCACCTGCTTCGGGTACAGGGGGGTGAAGAGCGACCGCCAGTCGGCGTACGGCTTGCCGAAGGTGACCCGTACCTCCAGGTCGTTCTTGCCGCGCTCGATCTTCTCGATCCGCTCGTAGCCGGCGTTGCGCGCGGTCCAGTAGGCGGTGTCCCGGCCGCTGAGCGCCCGCCACTGGGCGACGAAGTCCGGGGCGCCGATCTCGCGCCCGTCGCTCCAGACCGCCTGCTGGTTGAGCTTGTAGAGGACGACCTGCTTCGGCTCGGTCTCGACCACCTGGGCGGATTCCAGGTAGTCCGGGTTCTGCTGCGGCCGCCCCCGGCCGTCGAGGGTGTAGAGGGCGGGGAGCACGGCTCCGGCGATGCGGTTGGTGGCGCCGTCGGCGTCGGCCTGGAAGGCGTTGAGGGTGGTGGGCAGCGCGTCGACGGCCCAGCGCAGGGTCCCTCCGTCGGCGACCTGGTCGCGGCCGGCCGGCGCGTTGTCCTGGGCGGCGGCCGGGTTCTCGTCGGCGCTGTCGCCGGAGCCGCATCCGGAGAGCACGGCGAGGGCGAGCACGGCACTGCTGAGGGTGGCTACGGAACGGAGCGTGCGGGAGCGGGGGCTCCTGGAGCATGTCCTCCCGCGAGGGGCGCCGACCTGGGACATGACTTGTACCCCTTCGTCCAGTTTTATGCCATTTGGAGATGATCACACCTATTGCTCATACACTGAAATGGACGGAGCGGATCCGGCCACGGCGACACGGCGGCACGGACGGCAAACCCCACTCGTGCGGCCCAACCTCCGGAGGACCGGGACGCTCCGGACGAGTGGAATCCCGTGCACACGGCTTCACAAGCGGGATGTGACGCGCGACACTCTCGCGTGTGTCCCGCGCTCCGGAAGGTGAGGGCAGCCATGTCCGTTCAGGACGATCTCGCAGCCGTCAAGCGCCGCCTGCAAGACCTGGAACACACGGTCGAAGAGCTGGAACACCGCGTCGGAGTCGAGCGGGGCGCGCCCAAGGTCCCGACGGGGGGCCGTGCCGAGAGCATGGTGACGATCCCCGACACCCCGTACGACGCCCAGAAGTGGACCGACACCGACGACGAGGGCCTGGGAGCACGCGACCGCCACGCGCCGTAGAGCCGAGGAGACCCTGTTGGCCACAGGTACCCGACCCCCGACGAGAAACGAAGCCGCGACGGGGGTGCGCTCCCCGGGGCGCGCCGCCCTCGCCGCCCGCCATCTGCGCACCGACCGCTGGTGGCTGGCGCCCGCCGTCACCGCCGCAGGACTGCTCGCCTTCGTCGCGTACTCGACATGGCGGGCCTTCGCCAACGCCGACTACTACGCCGCCCCCTATGTGTCGCCGTTCTACTCGCCGTGCCTCGCGGAGAACTGCGTCCCCATGCGCGGCGGGCCGAACTGGGCGCTCTTCGGGAGCTGGTGGGGCCTGTCCCCCGCGCTGCTCATCCTGGTCTTCCCGCTCGGCTTCCGGCTGACCTGCTACTACTACCGCAAGGCGTACTACCGGGGCTTCTGGGCCTCTCCCCCGGCCTGCGCGGTCGCCGAACCCCACCGCGCGTACACCGGCGAGACCCGCCTCCCGCTGATCCTCCAGAACGCGCACCGGTACTTCTTCTACCTGGCGCTCCCGGTGGCCGGAATCCTCACGTACGACACCGTGCTCACCTTCCGGGACTCCTCCTACGCCTGGGGCCACGCGGGGCTCGGGACGGTGCTGTACGTCGTCAACATCGCGCTCATCTGGTCGTACACCCTCTCCTGCCACTCCTGTCGGCATGTCGTGGGCGGGCGGCTGCGGCACTTCTCGAAGCACCCGGTCCGCTACCGGCTGTGGACCTGGGTGGGCCGGCTGAACCGGCGTCACATGCTGCTCGCCTGGTCCTCGCTGATCAGCGTCGCCGTCTGCGACCTGTACGTGTACCTGCTCGCCACCGGTGCCTTCGACGACCCGAGGTTCTTCTGAGATGAGTCCTGTGGAACGACAGCGGTGGGACGTGATCGTGGTCGGCGCCGGTGGCGCCGGGCTGCGCGCGGCGATCGAGGCGCGGCGCCGGGGCGCCCGTACCGCGGTGATCTGCAAGTCCCTCTTCGGCAAGGCCCACACGGTGATGGCCGAGGGCGGCATCGCCGCCTCCATGGCCAACGCCAATCCCCACGACAGCTGGCAGGTGCACTTCCGCGACACCATGCGCGGCGGGAAGTTCCTCAACCAGTGGCGGATGGCGGAGCTGCACGCGCGGGAGGCGCCCGAGCGGGTGTGGGAGCTGGAGACCTGGGGCGCGCTCTTCGACCGGACGCCCGACGGGCGCATCTCGCAGCGCAACTTCGGCGGCCACGAGTACCCGCGCCTGGCGCACGTCGGCGACCGGACCGGGCTCGAACTGATCCGCACCCTCCAGCAGAAGATCGTCTCCCTCCAGCAGGAGGACTTCCGGGAGACCGGGGAGTACGAGTCCCGGCTGAAGGTCTTCCAGGAGTGCACGGTCACCCGGGTCCTCAAGGACGCTGCCGGGGAGCGGGTCGGCGGCGTCTTCTGTTACGAGCGGGAGACCGGCCGCTTCTTCGTCCTGGAGGCGCCTTCGGTGGTCCTCGCGACCGGCGGGATCGGCAAGTCCTTCAAGGTGACGTCCAACTCCTGGGAGTACACGGGCGACGGGCACGCGCTCGCGCTCCTCGCGGGGGCGCCGCTGGTCAACATGGAGTTCGTGCAGTTCCACCCGACCGGGATGGTCTGGCCGCCGTCGGTGAAGGGCATCCTCGTCACCGAGTCGGTGCGCGGCGACGGCGGGGTGCTCAGGAACTCCGAGGGCCGCCGCTTCATGTTCGACTACGTCCCCGAGGTCTTCAAGGAGAAGTACGCGCAGTCGGAGGAGGAGGGCGACCGCTGGTACGAGGACCCCGAGCACAACCGCCGCCCGCCCGAGCTGCTGCCGCGCGACGAGGTGGCCCGCGCGATCAACTCCGAGGTCAAGGCGGGGCGGGGCTCCCCGCACGGCGGGGTCTTCCTCGACGTGTCGACCCGGATGCCGGCGGAGGTGATCCGGCGCCGGCTGCCCTCGATGTACCACCAGTTCAAGGAGCTGGCGGACGTCGACATCACGGCCGAGGCGATGGAGGTCGGGCCGACCTGCCACTACGTGATGGGCGGGGTGGCCGTCGACTCCGAGTCGGCGGCGACGGTCGGCGTCCCGGGTCTGTTCGCGGCCGGTGAGGTCGCGGGCGGGATGCACGGCTCCAACCGGCTTGGCGGCAACTCGCTGTCGGACCTGCTGGTGTTCGGCCGCCGGGCGGGGCTGCACGCGGCGGAACACGCGGCGGAGCACGCGACGGAGTACGCGTCGGAGGGCGGCGCGGGCCAGGTGTCCGAGGAGGCCGTGACCGCGGCGCGGGCCGAGGCCCTGGCCCCCTTCGATGGAGCCGCCGGGACCGGCGCGACGGCCGCGGAGAACCCGTACACCCTCCATCAGGAGCTCCAGCAGACGATGAACGACCTCGTCGGGATCATCCGCCGGGAGGGCGAGATGGCCGAGGCGCTGGAGCGGATCGCGGAGCTGCGCGAGCGCGCCGACCGGGTCGCCGTGGAGGGCCACCGGCAGTTCAACCCCGGCTGGCACCTGGCCCTGGACCTGCGGAACATGCTGCTGGTCTCCGAGTGCGTGGCGCGGGCGGCCCTGGAGCGCACCGAGAGCAGGGGCGGCCACACCCGCGAGGACCACCCGGCGATGGACCGCTCCTGGCGCCCGGTGAACCTGCTGTGCCGGACGGCGGACCGCGGGATCGCCCTGGAACGGGTGGGCACCGAACCGATCAGGGCCGATCTCCTGGCGCTCTTCGAGCGGGCGGAGCTGGCCAAGTACCTGTCAGCGGAGGAGCTGGAGTCATGAGCACGTACCAGGCCCGCTTCCGGATCTGGCGGGGCGACGCGGACGGCGGTGACCTCACCGACTACACCGTGGAGGTGCACGACGGCGAGGTGGTCCTCGACATCGTGCACCGCCTCCAGGCCACCCAGGCCCCGGACCTCGCCGTGCGGTGGAACTGCAAGGCCGGCAAGTGCGGCTCCTGCTCGGCCGAGATCAACGGGCGGCCGCGGCTGATGTGCATGACCCGGATGTCGGTCTTCACGCGCGAGGAGACCATCACGGTGACCCCGATGCGCGCCTTCCCCGTCGTCCGCGACCTGGTCACGGACGTCTCCTTCAACTATGCGAAGGCACGGGAGATCCCGGCCTTCGTCCCGCCTCCCGGGCTCGCCCCGGGCGAGTACCGGATGCGGCAGGAGGACGTCGAGCGCTCGCAGGAGTTCCGCAAGTGCATCGAGTGCTTCCTGTGCCAGGACACCTGCCATGTCGTCCGCGACCACGAGGAGAACAAGGCCGCCTTCGCGGGGCCCCGCTTCCTCATGCGGATCGCCGAACTCGACATGCACCCCCTCGACGCCGCCGAGGAGACCGGCCTGGACCGCCGCCGCACCGCCCAGGACGAGCACGGCCTCGGCTACTGCAACATCACCAAGTGCTGCACGGAGGTGTGCCCCGAATCCATCCGGATCACGGACAACGCGCTGATCCCGATGAAGGAACGGGTGGTGGACCGGAAGTACGACCCGGTGGTGTGGCTGGGGAGCCGGATCCGGCGCAGGAAGGCGTAGGGCACCGGCTAGCGCAGGCGTAGGGCACCGGCCACGGCGCCCGGGGCGGCCCGGTCGCGGCGGGTGCGGACCGGACATAGCCTCGCTCCTGTGACGCGAACAGCCAGCCGAGCCCTGCTCGCGGCGCTGGTGGCGGTGGTGTGGCTGCTCGTGCCCGCCGTCCCCGGCGCCCGCGCCGACGACCCGGTCACGCTGGAGCGGGAGGGGCAGATCACCGACCGGGTGGGAGCGCTGGGCGACCGGCGGCCCGAGGTGGTGCGGGCCCTCGACGCGCTCTACGAGGCCCGCCGGGTGCAGCTCTTCGTCGTGTACGTACGGGACTTCTCCGGCCGCCCGGCCCAGGGCTGGGCCGACGCCACCGCCGAGCGCAACGGTCTCGGCCGCGACGACGTCCTGCTCGCCGTCGCCACCCACGACCGGCGGTACGGCTACTCCGCCGACCCCGACTCGCGCTTCACGCAGGCCCAGCTCGACGACGTGGCCAGGACCGCGATCGAGCCCGCCCTGCGGCAGAACGACTGGGCGGGCGCGGCGATCGGCGCCGCGAACGGCTACGCCGCCGTCCTCGCCGGACAGCCGGTGCCCACCCCGGCGGTCACCCCGGGCCCCGCCGACCCCGGCACCGGCTCCACCGGCTCCACCTCCGCGAGCGACCTCGTCCTGCCCGTCGTCCTGGTCGGCGGCGCAGGCGCGGTGGCGGCGTACGCGTACAGCAGGCGCCGCCGCAAGGCGGGCCCCCGCACGCCGCCGCCCGGCGCCGCCCCGGGCTGGGGCCCGCCGAAGGCGCCCGCCGGGCCGACCCTGGAGGAGCTGGACGGCCAGGCGCGGCAGGCGCTGGTCGCCACCGACGACGCCGTCCGCACCAGCACCGAGGAGCTCGGCTTCGCGACCGCCCAGTTCGGCGACGAGGCGGCCGAGCCGTTCACCGCGGCCGTCCGGTACGCCGAGGGCGAGCTGACGGCCGCGTTCCGGCTGCGCCAGCAGCTCGACGACGCGTTCCCGGAGGACGACGCCACCCGCCGCTCGATGCTGGAGGAGATCCTGCGGCGCTGCGCCGACGTGAACGCCCGGCTCGACGCCGAGTCCGAGGACTTCGACCGGCTGCGCGCCCTGGAGCACAACGCCCCGGCGGCCCTGGCGGCCGTCGAGGCGGCGTTCCGTGAGCAGACCGGCCGGATGGGCACGGCGCAGGCGGCGCTCGCCGCGATGCGCGAGCGGTACACCGAGTCCGCCGCGGCCCCGGTCTCCGGCGACGTCGAGCAGGCCAAGGACCGGCTCGTCTTCGCCACCGCCACCGTCAACCAGGCCCGGCAGCACCTCGACGCGGGCGACAACGGCGCCGCCGCCGTGCAGATCCGGGCCGCCGAGGGCGCCGTGGACCAGGCGGCCCGGCTGATCGAGGCGGTGGACCGGCGGGCCAAGGAGCTGGCGGAGGCGGTCGGCGGGCTGCCGGGCGCGCTCGCCGAGACCGAGGCCGACCTGGCCGACGCCCGCGGACTGCTCCAGGGCACGGCCCAGGACGTGCCGACGGCGGACCTGCGTGGCCGGATCGGCCGGGCCGAGTCCGTACTCGCCGATGTGCGCGCGGCCGTGGACTCGGGGCGGTACGACCCGATCGACGCGCTGCGCCGGGTCGAACAGGCGGACGCCGCCCTCGACGAGGCCCTGGAGGGGGCCAGGGAGCGCGAGTCGGGCACCCGGCGCGCCCGGGCCCTGCTCGACCAGGCCCTGCTGACGGCCCGGTCCGCGATCGGCGCGGCCGGCGACTACGTGACGACGCACCGGGGCGCGGTCGGCGCCGAGGCCCGCACCCGGCTGGCCGAGGCCCAGCGGCGACTGGACCGGGCGGCCGGGCTCGCCGAGGGCGACCCGGTGACCGCCCTGTCCGAGGCGTCCCAGGCGGACGCGCTGGCCCGGCGGGCGCAGGAGCTGGCCGAGCGGGACGTCCGGACGTACGGGAACCCGGACGGGCTCGGCGGGGCCACGGGGGCGGGCGGGGCCGGCGGCATCGGCGGCAGCGGGCTCGGCGGCGCGGTGCTCGGCGGCATCATCCTCGGCGGACTGTTCGGCGGCGGCCGGGGCGGGGGCGGGCACGGCGGGGCCGGGCACGGCGGGGGGTTCGGGGGCGGCGGCTTCGGCGGCGGCCCCGGCAGCTTCGGCGGCGGGGGCACCCGCGGCCGGCTGGGCGGCGGCGGCCGCTTCTGACCGCGCGCTCGCGCGTCCCCCCTGTTGTCCCATCCCAAGGAGACCGACCATGAGCAAGCAGACCATCCTGGGCCGGGTCGCCCAGCTCGCGAAGGCCAACATCAACGCGCTCCTCGACCAGGCCGAGGATCCGCAGAAGATGCTGGACCAGCTGATCCGCGACTACGCGAGCAACATCGCGGAGGCGGAGGAGGCGGTCGCCGCGACCATCGGCAATCTGCGGCTGATGGAGCAGGACCACCAGGAGGACGTGGACGCGGCGAAGGAGTGGGGCGGCAAGGCGCTGGCGGCCAGCCGCAAGGGGGACGAGCTGCGCGCGGGCGGGCAGGCGGCCGAGGCGGACCGCTTCGACAATCTGGCGAAGGTGGCGCTGGGCCGCCAGCTCCAGTCGGAGAAGGAGGCGCGGACGGCGGAGCCGACGATCGCCGCGCAGACCGAGGTGGTGGCGAAGCTCAAGAGCGGGCTCACGCAGATGAAGGCCAAGCTGGGCGAGCTCCAGGCCAAGCGGGACGAGCTGGTCGCGCGGGCGAAGTCGGCGCAGGCGCAGAACCGGATGATGGACGCGGTGAAGAGCGTCGACGTGCTCGACCCGACGAGCGAGCTGAACCGCTTCGAGGACAAGGTCCGGCGCGAGGAGGCGAGGGCCCAGGGCAAGCAGGAGCTCGCGGCCTCCTCCCTGGACGCGCAGTTCGAGCAGTTGGACGCGCTCGGCGACCAGGCCGAGATCGAGGCCCGGCTCGCGGCCCTGAAGGGCTGAGCCGGGCCCGGTGGCCGGCCGGTCAGAACATGCTGAGCAGCTGGTCCACCGTCGGCTCGGCGAGGCCGTCGCCGTCCGGCAGCGCCAGCTCGAACCAGACGGTCTTGCCGCGCGGGGTGCGGCGCGAGCCCCAGCCGGCGCTGAGCAGTCCGACCAGCTGGAGCCCGCGGCCGCCCTCGTCGGTGTCCTTGGCCCGGCGGCGCCGGGGCTGGACCAGGCCCGCGTCCCACACCTCGCAGACCAGGGTCCGGTCGCGCAGCAGCCGCACCCTGATCTCCCCCTCGCCGTAGCGCAGGGCGTTGGTGACGAGCTCGCTGACGAGCAGTTCGACGGTGTCCACCAGGGGTTCGAGCTCCCAGGCGGTCAGCTGGGCGCGGGCCAGCTCGCGGGCGCGGCCGACGGAGCGGGGCTCCCTGGGCAGCCGCCAGTCGCCGACGGCCTCGGCGGGCAGTCCCTGGATACGGGCCATCAGGAGCGCGATGTCGTCCTCGCCGTGCCGGGTGTCGAGGGTGCTGAGGACGTGGTCGCAGACGTCCTCCAGGGGCCGGCCGGGGTCGCTGAGGGCGCTGCGGAACGCGCTCAGGCCCTCGTCGAGCGGATGGTCGCGGGATTCGACGAGCCCGTCGGTGTAGAGGGCGAGCAGCGCGCCCTCGGGGAGCTCGACCTCGACCTCCTCGAAAGGCTCGCCGCCGACGCCCAGCGGCATCCCGGGCGGTACGTCGAGCAGCAGGGCCTCCTCGCCGGGTTCGACGAGCACGGGCGGCAGGTGGCCCGCGTTGGCGAAGGTGCAGCGCCGGGTGACCGGGTCGTAGACGGCGTACACGCAGGTGGCGAGGTAGACCTCGGAGAGTTCGGGGCCGCGTGCCTTGTGCGCGCGGGCGGACTGCTGGGCGCCGCCGGGGGCGCCGAGGCCGCGGGCGATCTCGTCGAGGTGGGACAGCACCTCGGCGGGTTCGAGGTCGAGCTGGGCCAGGGTGCGGACGGCGGTGCGCAGTTCGCCCATGGCGACGGCGGCGCGCAGGCCGCGGCCCATGACGTCGCCGACGACCAGGGCGGTGCGGTGGCCGGGCAGCTGGATCACGTCGAACCAGTCGCCGCCGACCTCGGTGGCGGTGGTGCCGGGGAGGTAGCGGCAGGCGATGTCGAGGCCGGCCGCCTCGGGGTCGCCGGGCGGCAGCAGGCTGCGCTGGAGGATGAGGGCCCGCTCGTGCTCGCGCCGGTAGAGGCGGGCGTTGTCGATGCAGACGGCGGCGCGGGCGGCCAGCTCGACGGCGAGGGCCCGGTCCCGCTCGCCGAAGGGTTCGCTGCCCCTGGCGCGGGAGAACTGCACGAGTCCGACGACGGTGTCGTGGGCGACCATCGGGACGACGAGGGTGGACTGGACGAGGCTGCCGTCCGCGCCGGGGACGGTGCGGATCCGGCCGGCGCGCAGGGCGTCGGCGCACGGCGAGTTGAACGGGTAGCGGTGGACGGAGCCGACCTCGATCGGGCCGTCGTCGCAGCAGATCTCCCGGTCCGCCCCGGCGGTCCGGGCGGCGGTGTCGTCCCCGGCGGCCCGCGGTCTGCCGATCTGGACGCGCCGGTCGGAGACGGCGCTGGCGACGGCGACCCTGCGCAGTTCGGCGCTGCCGGCGCCGTAGCCGACGTCGTGGGGGCTGCCCATGCGGCCGGGCGGGGCCTCGTCCCCGGTGAGCAGGCCCTGGTAGAGGTCGACGGCGGCGAGGTCGCAGAAGCCGGGGACGGCGACGTCGAGCAGCTCGCGGGCGGTGGCCTCCAGGTCGAGGGTGGTGCCGATGCGGGCGCCGGCCTCGTTGAGCAGGGCGAGGTTGCGGCGGGCGCTGGCGGCCTCGCGGGCCGCGTTGTGCCGGCGGGTGACGTCGATGCCGAGGCCGGCGACGCCGACGGGGCGGCCGGAGCCGCTGTGCACGCGGTAGAGGTTGATCGACCACTGGCGCCGGTCGGTGGAGCCGGGGGCGGCGCCGACGATCTGGAGGTCGGCGACGGACTCCCCGGTCTCCAGGACCCTGCGCAGCGCGTCGGTCATCCGGTCGGCCTCGGCGCGGGGCAGGTAGTCGTGGACGGTGCGGCCGCGGTGGTCGTCGGCGGAGCCGCCGAAGACGGTGGCGAAGCGCCGGTTGGCCCGCTTGACCGTCAGGTCGGTGCCGAAGAGGAGAAAGCCGAACGGGGATTGGCCGAAAATGGCCTGCGAGGCGGCCAGGTCGGTCTCGATCCTGCGCAGCGCGCGCACATCCACGACGATGCAGAGGGCGGCCCGTTCACCGGACTCGGTCTCGCTCGGCATCACGTACATCTCGGCGATGCCGTGCGGGCGGTCCTCCCCCGGCATGCGGAACGGGACCAGGCCCGTCCACTCCTTGCCGTCGAGGATCTCCCTGACCCTGCGATGGCCGCGCTCACGCAGGTCGGCGGGCATGAACGCCTCGACCGGATCCTTGCCCCTGGCGTCCTCGGCGGTCACGCCGAACAGCTCGACGGCCCGTCTGCTCCATTGGTCGACGAGCCCGTCGGGGCCTATCGAGAAGGACGCGACCCGGATGTAGTCGTAGATCGACCCGGGCGGGCTGCTCTGCCACACGACACCGCTCGGCGTCTCAGGTATCTCGCTCACGCGACCGTCCCCTCCAGCTCACCGCACCGGACCGGCCATGACCGCAGTATTCAGCACCATGGCCCCCGTCGGCACGACGTTCACGATCACAGGGTGGTCTCGTTCGTCTCCGGCCGAGGCCCGCTGATCGTCGTCCCACCTTCTTTACTCACCAGGCAGGGCCAGCTCGAACCACACGGTTTTCCCCGTCCTGCCCGCGCGGGTGCCCCAGCGACGTGCGGAACAAGCCACGAGCTGGAGTCCGCGCCCCCCCTCGTCCTCGGGTCCCGCGGGGCGCTCGGTGGGTCCATCCGGAAGCGGATCGGAGACCTCCACGAGGAGCGCGGGACCGTGTCCTGGGCCGGTTCCGTCGGGCCCGAGCCGGACGAGACGGACGCCGATGGGCCCCGACGCGTACCGCAGGGAGTTGGTCACCAGCTCGCTGACCAGCAGGATCGTCACGTCACCGATCACCGAATCGAGCTGCCAGGCCCTCAGGGTGTCCCGCACCGCGTGGCGGGCCGTGCGCACGGCGTTGGCCTCCGCCGGAAAGTGCCACTCGGCGCAGTCGCCTTCGGTGTCGATCACGAGGCCCACGTCCTATTTCGGGGGGTTAATCAGCACATACCCGATATTCGGAGTGGGATATCGCGCCGGGCGGCCGCCTGGGCGCACGGTGGCACGAACGGCGTAGGGCTCAGTCGCGCGCGCCCTCGGCGGGGATCGCGGGCAGCAGCCGGGCCGCCTCGGCGACGGCGGGCCGGTCCTGGTCGAGCCAGTCGACGGAGTCCAGCTCATGGCGGGCCAGCCAGCGCAGGTCGTCGTGGTCCTCCAGCGGGCGCGGCTCGCCGGAGAGCAGGCGGGCGGTCCACACCCGCAGCACGTAGCCGGGCTTCAGCGGCCATTCGCCGGGGATCCGCTCGCCCGGCTCGGTCTCGACGCCCAGCTCCTCACGGAGCTCCCTGACCAGGGCCTCCTCCGGGCTCTCGCCCGGCTCCACCTTGCCGCCGGGCAGCTCCCAGCGGCCGGCGAGCTCGGCGGGGGCGCTGCGGCGGGCGGCGAGCAGCCGCCCCCGGTCGCAGAGCGCCCCGGCCACGACGACCACGGGGGCGGGGGTAGGGGCGGCGGGACGGGCGGGGCGTTCGGTCATGGGGCGGAGCGTAACCCGGTCAGAGCGCGGGCTCGCCGATCCGCTCGACCCAGTAGAGCTGCTTGTGACCTCGGTCGTCGAGACTGTCGGCGATCCGCTGGGCCTCGGCCTCCGTCGCGTACCGACCGACGCGGTAGCGGTTGCCGTTGTCGTCCTGCCGTATGACCAGCCAGGGAAGGACGGGGCCGCTGTCGCTCATCGCGCTTCTCCCTCCGCCGGGCCGGGCATCTCTGACGATCTCCAGGAAATCGCAATCCGCATATGCCGGAGCTTACGCCTGACCCTTACACAGCGGATACGGGTTTTCACGAAGAGACATCTATCTGGCCAGTAACCGGCGGAGGGCGGCCGGTGGTCATGCCATGGGCGCCGCCTACCGCACGGGCAGGTGGTAGTTGATCCGGTAGCGGTCGGCGGGCACGACGACGTCGGCGGTCTCGACCGCCCGCCCGGAGGCGTAGTACGTCCGCTCGACCACCATCACCACATGGCCGGGGACGCCGCCGAGGGTCAGCAGCTCCTCCGCGAGGCCGGGGCGGGCGCCGACCTCCTCCACCACGTTGTCCACGACCACGTCGATCGCGGCCATCCGCTCGACCACCCCGCAGCCGCCCAGCGGCCCCTCCTCGGGCAGCATCACCGGCGTGCGGCCGGTGACGGAGAGCGGCTCCCAGGAGGTGGAGAGCATCATCGGCTCGCCCGCGTCCCGGTAGACGTACCGCGTGCGCATCACCCGCTCCCCTGGCGCGATGCCGAGCCGGGCGGCGGTCTCGGCGCTCGCCGGCTCCTGCTCGCTGGTCGACTCCCAGGTGCCGCGCGCCCCCTCGGCGGCCTGCTCCTGCCGGAAGGGGGTGGCGCCGGCGGCCGGCCGGTAGCCGGAGCGGGCGATGGGGCGGGGCACGGGCCGCTCGCGCACATAGGTCCCCGAGCCCGAACGCCCCTCGACCAGGCCCTCGGCCATCAGGACCTTGCGCGCCTCCAGCGCGACGGTGTCCGACACCCCGTACTCCTCGCGGATGCGCGCCTGGGAGGGGAGCCGGGTGTGCGGGGGAAGCGAGCCGTTGGCGATCTTCTCCCGCAGATCGCTCGCCACACGTAGATAGGCCGGCTGCTCACCGAACGTCACTGGACACTCCCCTCAGGTTGACTTACAGCTACAGAGTGACAACCGAGGGTGCGCGACCGCAAGCATGGGCCAAGGATTCACTCGAAGTGATGACATGCCTTTACGCAGGCGCTTACCGCGGGTATAGCAACCGAACTCCCGTCGGAATCCTTGACGTTGATGGTCCAGACCAATAGTTTCCGCCCCATGCGTCGCAGAAGCCTTTCCCGGATGTCCGTCGCCGCCGTCTCCCTCGGCCTGCTCGCCGCCCTCGCCCCCGCAGCGGGCGCGGCCCCCACGCACGAGAAGCCCGCCAAGCCCGCGTACAAGCGCGTCGGCTACTTCACCCAATGGGGCGTCTACGGGCGGAACTTCCAGGTCAAGGACCTGGAGACCAGCGGCACCGCCGCCAAGCTGAGCCACATCAACTACGCCTTCGGCAATGTGAGCGCCGAGGGCAAGTGCTTCACCGGGAACGTCCCCGGCGAGGCCGACCCCTGGGCCGACTACGTGCGCCCGATCGACGCGGCGGGATCCGTCGACGGCGTCGCCGACACCCCGGACCAGCCGCTGGCCGGCAACTTCAACCAGCTGCGCGAGCTCAAGGCCGCGCACCCCGGCCTCAAGGTCATGATCTCGCTGGGCGGTTGGGGCTGGTCCACCCACTTCTCGGACGCGGCCCGCACCCCCGCCTCCCGCAAGGCGCTCGTCGCCTCCTGCGTCGACCTCTACATCAAGGGCAACCTGCCCGTCGACGGCGCCCGGGGCGGCGCGGGAGCCGCCGCCGGTCTCTTCGACGGCATCGACATCGACTGGGAGTGGCCCGGCTCCGCGGGCGACACCGACACCGTCTTCCGGCCGGAGGACAAGCCCAACTTCACCGCTCTGGTACGGGAGTTCCGCACCCAGCTCGACGCGTACGCGAAGACCGAGCGGAAGCGGAAGCACTATGAGCTCTCGGCGTTCGTGCCGACCGCGCCCGCCAAGATCGACGCGGGCTTCGAGGTCCCGAAGATCATGCGCGACCTCGACTTCGTCAACCTCCAGGGCTACGACTTCCACGGCAGCTGGGAGTCGACCACGGCCCAGCAGTCCGCGCTCTTCGCCCCCGAGGGCGACTTCAGCGTCGACCAGACCGTGAACGACTGGCTGCGGCGCGGCGCGCCCGCCCGCAAGCTGGTGGTCGGCATGCCGTTCTACGGCCAGGGCTGGACCGGTGTCACCGGCGGCGGCAACGGCCTCGGCAAGCCCGCGACCGGCCCCGCCGCCGGCACCTGGGGCGCGGGATCCGAGGACTACGAGGCTCTGAAGAAGCTGGCCGCATCGGGGGCGTCCACCGTCCACCGGGACCGCCGCAACGGCCACGCCTGGCTCTTCGACGGCACGACCCTGTGGACGTACGACGACCCGCAGGTCCTGCGGACCAAGTCGGCGTACGTACGGGCCAGGGGGCTCGGCGGCGCGATGTTCTGGTCGCTGGACGGGGACACCCCGGACGGCGAGCTGATCAGCGCGGTGAACGGTGTGCTGGGCGGCCGCCGCTGAGATCCCTGAGATCCCTAGGGGACAGCTAGCAGGAAGGGGCCCGGTCTCGTGCGAGACCGGGCCCCTACCTACGGGTGCGGGCGGCCGTCAGACCTTCTCGCTGTCGTGGACGCGGGTGGCGGCGAGGCCGAGCGCCCGGCGGGCCTCGGACTCGATCGTCGGGTCGAGCGCGTCGTAGGCCTTGTCGTACTCCGCCCAGAACGTCTCGGCGTCCGTGGCCTCGGCCAGCTTCCGCCACTTCTTCCCGGCGGCGTCCAGCTTCCCCGCCAGCTCGGTCACGGACGGGGTCGCCGTGGAGGGCCAGCCGCGGGTGCGCAGCCCCTGGCTCTCCCTCGTGACCGTCGACAGGACCTCCCGGGCCCAGGTCTTGTTGCCCGCGAGGTCGGCGTCGACGTCCTCCTCGGGCTCCTTCATCACGGCGGCGTCGATCGCGTTGACGGCCAGCAGGAAGGCGTGCTGGTCGGCGTTCAGGGTAAGCCCGTCCCGGCGCAGGGAGCCGGAGAAGCGCTTCTTGTCGGTGCCGTAGGTGCAGGTCACCGTGCGGTCGCCGCCCTTCCAGGAGAGGCTGCTCGGCAGGTAGTAGTAGGTCCAGACGTCGTCCGGGACGGCCCACTTGTCCAGCGTGTACGCGTCGTTGATCTGCTGGCAGCGCTCCTCGGCGAGGCCGTCGAGGGCCTTCTCGCCGGGCCACTTGTCATGGCCGGTGATCTTGAAGTTGCCGGTGACCTCGCCCTCGTGGGGCTTCGCGCAGTCGACGATGTCGACGGACGCGGTGTACGACTCCATCGCGCCGGGCACATTGAAGCACTCGCCCTTGCGCAGCGAGAGGGCCGACTTGGAGGAGCCCGCCTCGTCCATGCCCCTCTTGAAGCCCTCCCAGAACGAGTTGAAGCCGCCGGTGGCGAAGCCGAGGGCGATCAGGAGGCAGCTCACCGCCGACAGGGATATGCCCGCGATGGCGAAGCCCTTGCCCTTCTGTCCCTTCTTCTTGATCTGCGGCAGGGCGACCAGACCGAGGATCAGGCCGAGGGGCGGCAGACAGCAGACGATGCCGGAGACGAAGGAGGCGACGGCCAGACCGTTGGTGCCGGGCCGGGGCTCCCCGTACGGGCCGACGCCGCCGGGCCCCTGAGGACCGTAGGGGCCGTAGGGCGTGTAGGGCCCCGGAGCGTTGTACGGCCCGGGGGCACCGTACGGCCCGGGCGCGGGCGGTCCGGGCAAGGGCGGCCCGGCGGGCGGTCCGGCGGGGGGCGGGGTCGGGGTCCCCGGGGCCGGAGAATCCTGGGGCGGCTGGGACGGGTCCACGAGTACGGTGCTCCTGATCGGGACGGCGGGGACGGCGGCGACGACGGTGACGGCCGCGTCGACTGCGACGGCCGCGACAGACACGGCACGGGCAATCGAACGGGCGCGCGCATCGTACGTGGTCCGGGGGACGGGGGCGATATGCGGGGCGGAACGGTACGGGCGGTCAACCGGATGACGGCGCGCTGGGCGGCGGCCCTGCCGCCGGGCGCCGGCACCGTCCTGTCGGCGGCGGGCGTCTGGCCCCTGCTGGCCCCTCTCGCGGACGGCGCCGCCGGAGCCGCCCGGGCCGAACTCGCCGACGCGCTCGGCCTGCCGGCGGAGGAGGCCGCCGGGGCGGCCCGCGAACTGGCCGCCGGACTCGGCGCGATCCCCGGGGTGGCCTCGGCCACCGGCCTGTGGGCCCGCGCGGACCTGCCGCTGCGCGACTCCTGGGTGGCGGGCCTGCCCGACGCGGCGCTCGGCCGGCTCACCGGCGACCCCGAGGCCGACCGGAAGACGCTGGACACCTGGGCGGCCGAGCGCACCGGCGGCCTGGTCCCGGCGCTGCCGGTCGCCCTGGACGAGGAGACGCCGTTCGTCCTCGCCTCGGCCCAGACGGTGCGGACGGCCTGGACCGAGCCGTTCTGGTCCCGCACGACCCGGATGGCGAGCGGCCCCTGGTCGGGCCGGAGGGTGATGTGGCTGCACCGCTCCACGCCCGCGCTCGACGACGCCGCCCTCGCCGAGACCGAGGCCGGTCCGCTCACGGTGCTCCGGGTGCGCGGCGACACCGGCGTCGACGTCCACCTCCTGCTGGGCGAGCCGGCGGCCGCGTCCGGCGCCGTCCTGCGCGCCGGGATCGACGTCCTGGAGGGCCGCGCCCCCGCCGTCCCCGGCGACCGGCTCCCGGCCGGCTCCCCGGGCCCGGGCCTGGAGGTCCGCACCGTGCGCCGCACGACGCCCGACCCGCGCCTCGTGGCGTCGGTCCCGGCCTTCGCGCTCTCCGCCGGGCACGACCTGCTGGCGCACCACGGGCTGTTCGGCCTGACCACCGCGCGGGACACCGGCCACGGGCACTTCCCCGGTGTCGCCGACGCCCCGCTGGCGATCGGGCAGGGCCGGCAGGCGGCGACGGCGGAGTTCACGGCGCGGGGCTTCGAGGCGGCGACGGCGACGGCCTTCGGCGCGGTCGGCGCGGGTGCGCCGCCCTCCCCGTACACGGTCAGGATCGTCGTCGTGGAGCTCGACCGCCCCTTCGGCTTCCTGGCCGTCCACCGCGCCTCGGGGCTGGTCCTGACGGCGGGCTGGGTGGCGCTGCCGGACAGCCGGGAGGCGGCCGCCGGATCCCGGCGACCGCCCCTCACCCGCTCGTGAGCCGCGTCAGACCTCGCGTCAGAACTGCAGCGCCCAGGAGTCGATCTTTCCGGTGTCGGCGGCCGCGTTGTCCGTGACCCGCAGCTTCCAGGTCCCGTTGGCGACCTCGGAGGAGGCGTTGACGGTGTAGGTGGTGTTGATGTTGTCCGCGCTGCCGCCGGTGCCGAAGGCCTTCAGGGTGTACGCCGAGCCGTCGGGGGCGATCAGCTGGACCTGGAGGTCACCGATGTAGGTGTGCACGATGTTCACCGGCACCTGGAGGGCGGCCGGGGCGTTGCCCGTGACGCCGCTGACGGTGACCGGGGACTCGACGGTCGTGTTGTCGTTGATCGCGTAGTCCGCGGTGTTCTCGAACTTCGGGCCGGGCGGCGTGGTGGTGCCGCCGCCCACGAACAGCAGCCGGTTCGGCGAGCCGGTGCCGGGGCTGGTGACGACGTTCGGGGTCGCGGCGCTCGTCAGCGCCGTGGCGACCTGCGCCGGGGTGGACGTCGGGTTGGCGCCCAGGTAGAGGGCGGCGGCGCCGACCACGTGCGGGGTCGCCATCGACGTACCCGAGATGGTGTTGGTCGCCGAGTCGCTGGTGTTCCAGGACGAGGTGATGGACGAGCCGGGGGCGAACAGGTCGAGTCCCGCGCCGTAGTTGGAGTAGCTGGCCTTGGCGTCGGTCGAGGTGGTGGCGCCGACCGTGATGGCCTCGGCGACCCGGGCGGGCGAGTGGTTGGCCGCGTTGTCGGTCTCGTTGCCCGCGGCGACGCCGTAGGTGACGCCGGAGGCTATGGAGCGGCGCACCGCGTCGTCGAGGACGGTGTCGACCCCGCCGCCGAGGCTCATGTTGGCGACGGCCGGCTTGACCGCGTTCGCCGTCACCCAGTCGATGCCCGCGACGACCTGGTCGGTGGTGCCGGAACCGGAGTTGTCGAGGACCCGGACGCCGACGATCTTCGCCTTCTTGGCGACGCCGTACGACGCGCCCGCGACGGTGCCGGCGACGTGCGTGCCGTGGCCGTGCCCGTCCTGGGCGGTGTTGTCGTTGTCGATGGCGTCGTAGCCGTAGGAGGCGCGCCCGCCGAAGTCGCCGTGGGTGATGCGTACGCCGGTGTCGATGATGTACGCCGTGACGCCCTGGCCCGCGCTGTCCGGGTACGTGTAGCTCTGGTTGAGCGGGAGGGCCTTCTGGTCGATCCGGTCGAGACCCCAGGACGGCGGGGAGGGCTGGGTGGCGTCGATGTGGAAGACGCGGTTCTGGCTGACGGTCTCGACGGCCGGGTCGGCGGCCAGCTTCCTGGCCTGCGCCTCGGAGAGCTCGACGGCGTAGCCGTTGAGGGCCGCGGTGTACGTGCGCTTGATCTTCGCGCCGAACTTCGCCGCGACCGCCCGGCCCCGCGCGGTCTCCGCCTGGGCGGCGGACTCGCGGAGGGTGACGATGTAGCTGTTGGCCACGGTGCCCTCGGCCCCGGCGTTCAGGATGACGCCTTCGGGCGCGGATCCGGCCGCGGTGGCCGGGACGGCGGAGAGGGAGCCGAGCGCCAGGGCGGCGACGGCGATGGCGCTCGCGGCGGCCAGCCTGCGCCTGGAATCACGCATCACGGACATGTGAGGGGTCCTCCTCATTGGTGGTGCGCTGCGATGTGGGGGGTGCACGGCAGGGGCATGACAAACAACGGCCGAAGGAGGCCGTCCGTGGGTCGTGCCGGGGTGCCGACCGAAAATTTGCCTGATCCATACGCAACGCACAAGAGCGCATGACGCCACGCCACACGCGCGTCACACCGCTGCCATGCTGGCGCCCATGAGCGACTACGTGTGCCCCCGCTGCCGGGTCCGCGCCCCTGGAACCGCCCTCACCTGGTGTTGTCCGCGGTGCCGCGGCCCGTGGGACCTGGAGTTCACCGGAGCACCGGTGTCCCTCGCGTCCCTCACGTCACGTGTGAATTCATTGTGGCGTTACGAGGAGGTCCTGCCCCTCGCGACCGAACCGCCCCAGGCGCCCCACGTCACCCTCGGCGAGGGCCGCACGCCCCTGGTCCCGCTCACCGGCACCGAAGGCGCCACAGCAGGCGGCACCGTCTCGGCCAAACTCGACTTCCTCATGCCGACCCTGTCCTTCAAGGACCGGGGCGCCGTGATGCTCGCCGAACTCGCCCGCCGCCTCGGTCCCGACACCGTGATCGCCGACAGCAGCGGCAACGCGGGCACGGCCGTCGCCGCGTACTGCGCCCGCGCCGGACTCGACTGCGCCGTGTACGTCCCCGAGGGGACCTCCGCCAAGAAGCTGGAGCAGATCCGCGCCCACGGCGCCCGTACCGTCGTCGTCCCCGGCGACCGCGAGGCCACCGCCCGGGCCGCCCGCGCGGCGGCCGACGCGCCCGGGGTCTTCTACGCCTCGCACGTGTACAACCCGCACTTCCTGCACGGCACGAAGACCTATGTCTACGAGCTCTGGGAGGAGCTCGGCGGCCTGCTCCCCGACACCCTCTTCCTGCCCGTCGGCAACGGGACCCTGCTGCTCGGCGCGGCCCTCGCCGTCGAGGAGCTGTACGGCCACGGGCTGATCGAGCGGCGCCCCGCCCTCGTCGCCGTCCAGGCCGAGGCCGTCTCCCCGCTGGCCGCCGCCTTCCACGCGGGCGCCGAGGAGCCGGCCGGACCGGCCGTCGTGCGCCCCACCCTCGCGGAGGGCATCGCCATCCCCGCGCCGCCGAGGGCCGCCCAGATCCTGCGCGCGGTACGGGCCTCCGGCGGCACCTTCCGCACCGTGACGGAGGAGCAGATCCGCGCCGCGCAGCTCGACCTCGCCCGCCGCGGGCTGTACGTCGAGCCGACCGGCGTCGCCTGCTGGGCGGCCGTCCGCGCCGCCGCCGAACGCCCCGGCAGCACGGTCCTGCCGCTGTGCGGGGCGGGGGCGAAGACGGGGCTCGCCGCCTGAGGCCCTTGCGGGGCCCCGGGCGGGGACCGGTCAGAACTCGTCGGCGCCGTTGCGGAGCTCGTACGTCCAGTAGCCGGTCTTCGCGACGGCCTCGTCGACGGCCAGGCCGCCCGCCGGGGCCTTGACGACGACGCTGCCCTCGGCCGGGTCGGTGCCCGCGAAGAGGTTCACGTTGAAGCTGGTGACGACCTTGTTGTCCTCGTGCGCGCCGCCCAGCGCGATCCGCACGTTGGCGTACGCGGGCGCGCCCGGCTGGAGGACGACCGGGGCGGCGGGCTTGCTCTTGGCGACGGCCGGGACGTCCTTGGCGGTCTGGATCGGGCCGAAGGCGATCAGCGGGTAGCCGTCGAGGCGGCAGGCCTTGCCCGAGGTGTTGGTGGCGGTGAGGGTGATGTGCTCGGTGGGCGTCTCGTCGGCCTTGGCCGCCGTGATCTTCACATCGTTGTAGGCGCAGGCCTTGGCCGAGGACTTGGAGGCGGCGGCGGTCTTCGCGGTGCCCCCGCCGGTCGAACCACCGGTCGAACCGCCGGTCGAGCCGCCCGCCGTGGAGCCGCCGGTGGAGCCGCCCGTCGAGGACGCGCCCTTCGTGGAGGCGCCGGTGGTGCTGCCCCCGGTGCCGCCGGCCGTGCCGCCCGCCTGACCCTGGGACTGGGCGGCGGCGCCCTCGTCGCGGCTTCCGGCGTCGCCGCCGCCACAGGCGCTGAGGCCGAGCGAGAGGACGGCGGCGGCGGTGACGGCGAGGACGGTGTTCTGACGCTTGGTACGCATGGTGGAGCTCCCCCGTTGAACAGAAGGTCGGTCGGTCCGCCGGCACCGCGTTCGATGCCGACACCATCTACCTTCCCGCCCGGTCCTGCCGTCCCGCTTGCGTACCGCTAACGCCCCGCTGCCGCCTCCTGGGCGAGCCCGCGGGCCGCGGCCGAGACGTCCGCGAGCAGGGCGTCGATGTCGTCCTCGGTGGTCGTCGGGTTGAGGAAGACCAGCTTCAGATGCACCCGCGGGGTGCCGTCCGGGCCGGCGATCTTCGTACGGGCGAGCAGGGCGCGGCCGTCCGTCATCAGCCTGCGGCGCACCGCCGCGTTCCAGGCGCTCTCGTCGTCCACCGGGCTCCCTTCGGCGGGCGCGCAGCGGAAGATGACGGTGCTGAGCAGCGGGTCCGCGACGAGCTCAAGGCCGTCGGTCGCGGCGATCCGGCGCGCGGCGTAGCGGGCCTGCTCGTGGCAGGCGTCCACCCAGGCGCCCATGCCCTCGCGGCCGACGGTGAGCAGCGTGGCGGCCATCTTGAGGGCGTCGGAGCGGCGGGTGGTCTGGAGCGAGGTGCCGAGCAGGGCGGTGAAGCCGAGGGCCTCGTCGTCGGACGGGTTGAGGTAGACGGCCTGCTCGTCGAGGCACTCCATGTGCCGCCGGTCGCGCACCACGACCACGCTCGAAGAGGCCGGCACCCAGCCGAACTTGTGCAGGTCGAAGGCGACCGAGTCGGCCCGGCCGAGACCGTCCAGGAGCGGGGCGAGGCTCGGCGAGAACAGCGCGCCGATGCCGTACGCGGCGTCCACGTGCAGCCAGATCCCGAACTCGGCCGCCAGATCGGCCAGTTCGGGCAGCGGGTCGAAGGAGCCGTGGTCGGTGGTGCCGGCCGTGGCGACGATCGCGACGGGCACCTCGTCGGGCGCGAAGCCCTCGACGATCCGGCGGGCCTCGTCGGCGAGCATCCGGCCCCGGTCGTCCACCGGCACCTTGACCACCGAGGAGCGGCCGAGGCCGAGGAATCCGGCGGCGCGGGCGACCGAGAAGTGCGCGGCGGCGGAGCACAGGACGCGGGGGCGGACCGCCCGGCCCGCGAGCCCGGTCGCCGACACCTCGCCGCTGTCCTTGAGCGCGCGGTCCCGGCTGAAGAGCAGGCCCATCAGGTTGGAGATGGAGCCGCCGGGCGTCAGGGTGCCGCCCGCCTCCGGGCCGAAGCCGACCCAGGAGGCCATCTCCGCGATGAGCCGCCGCTCCAGTTCGAGCGCGAAGGGGCCGCTCTCCCAGGCGTGCAGCGACTGGTTGAGGGAGGCGGCGAGCAGCTCGGCGGCGGCGGAGGCGGCCGTCGGGGCGCACTGCATCCGGGCCACGGCCGAGGGGTGCGTGAGGTCGACGGACCAGCGCGCGTACGCCTCGAACAGCTCCGTCACCCGCTCGGCGCTCGGCTCCTCGGCGAGAAAACGCCCCCCGCCCAGCACCTCCCCCACCGCGGCCACCGCCGCCTCAGGCCCGCCGGGCGCGACCGGGCCACCGCGCTTGAGGGCGGCGTCACCGAGGGCGCCGAGCGCCGTGTCCAGAAGACTCCTGAGCTGCTCCAGGCCCTCGGGACGACCCGCGAGGGCTGCGTTGCTGCCGGTGGAGATCATGACTTGTCGGTTCCTTCGGTGAGGGTGGGAGGAGCGGGAGGGACGTGCTCGGGTGGCGGGGAGGCCTGCGCCTTACGCGAGCCCCGGATGACGCCGATCGAGGCCACGACGACCGCGACCAGGCCCGCCACCTGGGCCGGGGAGAGCGTCTCGCTCAGCACCGCCAGGGCGACCAGGGCGCCGATCGCCGGCTCCAGGCTGAGCAGCACCCCGAAGACCGTGGCGGAGACCCGGCGCAGGGTCTCCATCTCGCAGGTGTACGGGACGAGGGAGGACAGCATCGCGACACCGAAGCCGAACGCCAGCACCTCGGGCCTGGCCAGCGCGTCCGCGCCCTCGGCCAGCCCGGCCGGCAGGGAGCAGAGCGTGCCGAAGGCCATGGCGAGCGCGAGCCCGCCGCCGCCCGGCAGCACCTTGCCGACCCTGGCCGACAGCGGCACGTACGAGCCCCAGAAGACGGCGCAGGCCAGCGCGATCAGCAGGCCGGTGAGCCCGGCCGCGCCGCCCTGCCAGCCGAGCAGCGCGATGCCGAGCGCGGCGAGCACGATCCACAGCCGGTCGGCGGCGCGGCGCGAGGCGAAGCCCGCGACGGCGAGCGGGCCCGCCATCCCGACGGTCAGCGCCACGCCGACCGGCATCCGGGCCATGGCCAGGTAGAAGCAGATGTTCATGCCCGCGATGGCCACGCCGAGCGCCGCCACCGCGCCCGCCGTACGCCGGTCCAGGCGCATGGAGGGCCGCCACCACAGCAGCAGGACCAGGGCCGAGAAGCCGAGCCGCATCAGGGTGACCGTCGCCGGTCCCACCGTGCCGAACAGCTGCTTGGCGAAGGCCGCGCCCAGCTGGGTGCTGACCATGCCGATGAGCATGAGCACCGGCGCGGGGACCACGCCGAGGCCGAGGCCCCGGCGGGCGGCCGGGCCCGCCGGGGTTCCGCTGCTCACGCCCGCAGGCGCGCTCGTTCCGATGTCGACACTCATGGCGTCAGCAGCACCTTGCCGGTGGTGCCACGGCCTTCGAGCAGCTCGTGGGCCTTCGCCGCGTCGGCCAGCGGCAGCCGCGCCCGCACCTCGGGGCGGACGACGCCCTGGGCCACGTAACGGAACAGCTCGGCCGCCGCCGCCCGCAGCGAGGCCGCGTCCGGCACGTGGTCGGCGAGGGTCGGGCGGGTGAGGTAGAGCGAGCCCGAGGTGCGCAGCAGCTCCACGTCGAAGGGCGGTACGGGGCCGCTGGAGAGCCCGCAGACGACGAGGGAGCCCCGGCGGCGCAGCGCCTTGACGCTGGTCTCGAAGGTGGCGGCGCCGACCGAGTCGTAGACCACGTGCGCGCCCTCGCCGCCGGTGAGTCCGCGTACGGCCGCCGCGAAGTCCTCGTAGGGGACGGCGTGGTGGGCGCCGGCCGCGAGCGCGGTCGCGCGCTTCTCCTCGGTGGAGGCCACGGCGACGACGGTGGCGCCCCGGTGGGCGGCGAGCTGCACGAGCAGCTGGCCCAGGCCGCCGGCGGCGGCGAGGACGACGACGGTCTCGCCGGCCGCGATCGGGTGGGTGGTGTGGCTGAGGTAGTGCGCGGCCAGGCCCTGGAGCAGCACGGCGGCCGCGTCGTCCAGGGTGACGCTCTCGGGGACGGAGACCAGCTTGGCCGCCGGGACGGCGGTGAACTCGGCGTAGGCGCCGAGCTGGGTGGCGTAGGCGACCCGGTCGCCCGGGGTGATCTCGTCGACGCCCTCGCCGACGGCGGTCACGATGCCGGCGGCCTCCTGGCCGGGGACGAGCGGGTAGGCGGCGGGGTAGGTGCCGTTGCGGTAGTAGACGTCGATGAAGTTGAGGCCGATGGCGGCGTTGCGGACGACGACCTGGCCGGGGAGGGCGGCCGGTTCGGGCAGCTCGGCGGGGGTGAGGGCGGAGGGGGCACCGGCCTCGGTGACATGGACGGCTCGCATCGGATCAGTTCCTCGGTTCGGTGAGCACGGGGGCGGGGACGGGGGCGGCGGGGACGGGGGCGGCGGGGGCGGCAGCGGCCGGGGGCCGCTCCTCCTCCTGGAACACATGGCGGAAGTGGTTGATGTCGCCGGTCAGTCCGCGCATCAGCGCGTCCAGGGCCGGGTCCGGGCCGTCCACCGCGTGCAGCAGCTCGGTGTTGCGGGCCACGTGGGCGGCGGAGAACGGCAGCGCGCCGGTGGACAGGTAGCGGATGGCGCCCGAGCGGTCGCGGCGCGGGATCAGGTCGGAGCGGGCGTACCGGCTGGCGCTGAACGGGATGTCGAGCCGGCCCTCGGCGAAGGCCTCGACGACCGCGCCGATCAGGTCGGGCCGGGCCAGCAGCGGCTCGACGAGGTCGGCGACCTCCGCGAGGATCCACTCCAGCTCCTGGGCGACCTGCCCCTCGTCGACCCGGATGAAGTCCAGCAGCGGCGAGTTGGCGCGGTCGGCGAGCCGCAGGCCCTCCACGTTGGCGGCGGTGTCGGGGATCCCGTACGCCTCCTGGTGGGTCTTGGTGATCAGCTTGGAGGCGCCGCCGAGGCGGGCGACCAGGGCGCCGTAGAAGATGAGGTCCTCGGCGTTGCCCCGGTCGCGCGGGAAGACGCCCATGAACTCGTGGAGCACCGCGTGGACGGTGACGTCGGCCGGCAGGTAGCGCTCGGCGAGCACGGCGATGGCGCGCAGGGCCGCGACGTCCTGGGCGAGGTGGCCGCCCTGCGGGTAGGCGACGGAGACGCAGCGCACCCCGGCCCGGGCGGCGAGCACCGCCTCCAGGACGCTGATGGCGAGGCTGATCGACGGCGGCACGAGCACGGCGGTGAGCGTGCCGAACAGCTCCCGGTCGACGACCACGCCGTGCTCGGCGAGCTCGCCGCAGCGCCGGTCCACGTCCTGCCAGGCGCCGAGCGACTCGGCGAGCGGCACCGCCTTCGAGTAGGGCAGGTTGTACGAGATGCCGCCGCCCTCGAAGGAGGTGATGCCGGAGGCCACGGAGACGTCGAACAGGGTGCGGGCATCCGGCGAGCCGTGCCGGATCTCCAGCGGCGCCGCGACCAGCTCGTTGAGCTCGCGGCCGCGCCGCCAGCCGTGCGCCACCATCGGGTAGCCGTTGAGGTCGCCGGGGCGCAGGTTGAGGGTGCGCAGCGCCTCCTCGAAGCGCAGCAGCCGGGTGTGCGAGTCGATGGTCAGGGTCAGGATGTCGGGCGAGGCCTCGGCCTCCAGGGTCGCGAGGAGCGCCTTCATCTCCTCGTGCCCGCCGACGCCGCAGCGGGGCTGGATGGCCACCCGGCCCTGCGCGCGGCAGCGGTCGAGGACCTCGGCCGCGGTGGGCTTGCCGAGGGCGCGGATGTACGCGGCGGACTCGGCCGGCGTGGGCAGCGGGGCCGCCGCCAGGTCGGGGTGCGGGGCGGTGCCCCGGGCCGGGAGCGAGGTCAGGCTCATGACGCCGCCCTTCCGGACGTGACGGCCGTGCGCTCCCGCTCGGCGCGCAACGCGTCGAGCAGGCCCGGCAGTTCGGAGGGGTCGGAGAGGATGTGGTCGACCCCGGCCGCGTACAGACGCTCGTGCGAGGAGCCGTCCTTGTGGCTGCCGACGGACAGGTTGCCGCCGACTATCACCGGGCAGCCGATCCGGCCGGACTGCTTGGCCCGGTCGAGGCCGCGCAGGTCCTCGTGGACGTGCCCGTTGAGGCTGCCGATGACGACGGCCTCGGCCTCGGGGTGCTTGGCGCACGCCTCGGCGAACTCGTCGACGGGGGTGCAGGTGCCGAGGTTGACGACGTCGAAGCCGAGGCCGCGCAGCGAGTAGGCGATGAGGTGGTTGGCGACGGCGTGGCTGTCGCTGGCGGCGACGCCGAGGATGACCGTACGAGCCGCTTGTTCCTGGTGGGAGGTGGTTCGCATCGATGGGTTCCTGAGTCCGGAGGGAGGCGGTGGGTGGCGGGGGTGCGGCGGGACGGTCAGTCGTCGAAGGCGGCGAACAGCTCGCGCTTGCTGACCGACTTCAGGCGCTTCACGTCGAACTCCTCGGCGTCGGCCACGGCCAGCGAGTCGAAGACGTAGCTGATCGCGGGCACCAGGCCCCACACCTCGTGGTACGGCGGCCGGTTGGGGTCGCCGGCGGCGGCGGCCTCCTCGGCGTCCTGCTGGCGGGCGAAGATGTAGTTGGACCAGTCGGCGCTGCGCGGGTGGCGGTGGTGGTAGTCGTGGACGACCGTGTCGCCGGTGAGCACCAGGTAGCGGGAGGGGGCGTGCACGAACAGCATCCGCAGCGTCCAGCGGCCCCAGGCCAGGGCGCGCCGGGCGGCCGGCAGCTCGGGCGACGGGGCCCGGTCGCCGATGAAGATCGCGTTGGTGAGCGAGGTGAAGTAGGCGCGGCTGCGGCGGTCCTCCAGGCCCTTGACCGGGAAGGTGTGCTTCACGCACAGGCGCAGGGTGTTGCTGATCTGGAAGAGCGGGACCAGCGGCACGAACCAGACGACGAGCAGGGCCTGCCAGGTGCCGGTCAGGACGGTCGCGGCGACGGCCGTGCCGTACAGGGCGAGCGCGGTGACCTTCTCGCTGCGGGCCGACTCCTTGGAGAAGGAGAGGATCCGGGAGACGGAGAAGGCGAAGTGGAAGCGCGGCGAGACCAGCTTGAGCAGCAGCCGGCGCCACATCTGGCGGCGGGTCATGCCCGGGTGCATGTCCAGGCTGACCAGAAAGGCCTGGACGGTGGGGTCCTGGAGCGTCATGTGGCCGGTGGCGTGGTGGTCGGCGACGTGCTCACGGCTGTAGCGGGCGAAGTTCTGGATGACCAGCAGGCTCGATATCGCGTGGCCGATGGCCTTGTCGGGCTTTCGGCTCCGGTACATGTTCCGGTGCGAGCACTGGTGGTAGATCATCATCCGGAGGTTGCGCATCCCGTGCAGGGTCATCGCCCAGCCGGGCAGCAGCAACAGCAGGCCGAGGCCGCCGAGCGCGTACCCCGTGACGCTGACCGCGAGCCCGAGGAGCAGCGAGGCCGTCGCGGTCACCAGGTGGAAGGTGGGCGTCCAGCCGAGCGAGCGCTGCTGCGGCAGGGCCCGGCCGGTGAAGACCGTGAGCGGGTACTGGAGGAAGCCGGGCAGCGCGGCCATGCTCTGCCGGGGCTCCACGGCGGCGGGCGGCCGGGGCCGTGCCGGGGCGGTGCGGCGGGCGGCGGGCGCTTCCGGGTTGATCACGGACATGAGGACTCCTAGCGGGAGAGGGAGGGGCCGGACTGGAGGCGCACGCCGACCGAGCAGGGGAAGACCTGGGTGCCGGCCGGGGTCCGCGCGGACAGCAGCGCGCGGGCGTCGGCGCCGGTGAGGACGATCTCGATGGAGTCGCCGCACTCGGCTCGGCCGGGTCCGTGGCGGACCTCGATGTGGAGGGAGAGGTTGCCCTCGGCGTCCACGGTGGGGGTGACGGTGCCGTCCACCACCCCGGAGATCGCCGCCGTGGTGGCCGTCATCGGGCACCTCCCGCGGGTGTCGGGCCCGCGGCGCGGAAGCCCCGCCGGTACCACAGGAGCGGCTTGGCCTCCCCGTGGGTGCGCAGACCGGTGAGCTCGCCGATGAGCAGCTGGTGGTCGCCCATCGGGATCAGGTCGACGGCCGTGCAGCGGAACGCGGCGGTAGCGTCGGCGAGGTACGGCAGTCCGCTCTCCGGCCAGGTGGTGAAGCCGCCCTCGGCGAAGCGGTCCACGCCCCGGCGGGCGAAGCGTCCGGCGACCTCGGTGTGCTGCTCGCCCAGCACGTTGATCACGAACTCGGGCGAGGAGCCCATCGCCTCCCGGCAGCTGGAGTCGTTGCCCAGGCCGACCAGGACGAGCGGCGGGTCCATCGACACCGAGGTCACCGCGCTGGCGGTGAAGCCCCAGCGGCGGCCGGTCGCGTCGCGGGTGGTGACCACGGTCAGCGGGGCCGCGAGGTGCGCCATCGCCTCGCGGAACGTGTCACTGTCCACCGGACAGGGCGGGCTCAGTTCCAGCGCCGACACGGGACACCTCCTTCGCACGGAAGCTGCGGATGGTCAGCGGCAGGAAGACCGCTCCGTACAGGCCGAGCAGGACGGCCAGGGCGGCGACGAGCCGCTGCGGTCCTACGGACGCCCCGAAGGCGCTGATGAGCAGGCCGCCCATCGGGTAGGAGAGCAGGCCGACCAGGAAGAACGGGCCCATCACCTTGCCCAGGTGCTCCCGGGGGATGGCCTTCACCCGCTGGGTGCGGTTGAAGATGTTGAAGTACGCGACCCCGGACATCGCGACCACGAAGGCCGCCGCGTACAGCCAGAAGGACGAGGCCGTGCCGAGCAGCAGCAGGCAGCCGGTCAGGACGGTGTAGCCGAGGCAGCCGAGGAAGTTCACGTCGAACTTCCGAAGGAGCAGCGGGGTCAGCAGCAGGTTGAGCAGGCCGACGACCCCGACGAACATGTTGAGCAGGGCGAACTGCGACTCGGGGGCCTTCAGGACGCCGGTGACCACGGCCGCGTTGGCGGCGAGGACGGTCGAGAAGACCAGGTTGATCGCGAAGTTCAGGCCGGCCAGCAGGATGACCGGCCGGTTGCCCACCAGGAGCCGCCAGCCGAGGGCCAGTTCGGCGACGATCGCCCCGGCGCCGCGGACCTCGGCCGGTGCTCCGCCCGGTGCCGCGGCGGCCGTGCGCGGCAGCACCAGCCAGCAGCTCGCGGCGGTCGCGAACAGCGCGCCGGCGAGGGCGAGCAGCCAGATCTTGCCGAGGAACAGCACCGCCACCATCGCGATGCCGGGCCCGAGCGCCATGGCCAGCAGCTCCATGTTCTGCACCAGGGACTGGGTCCTGGCCAGGTCGGAGCCCTGCGCGAGCTGCGGGACGACCTTCTCGATGGACATCCGGATCGGCGCGACCAGCGTGGAGAGCAGGGCGCCGGTGGCCATCAGGACCGGCACCGTCCACTCCGGCCGCAGCGCGACCAGCAGCACCGCGCAGGCGACGACGACCGCGCGGGCGGTGTTGGCCCGCGAGAAGAGCCGGGGGCCGCCGTCCCGGTCCGCGACGAGCCCCGCGAAGGGGTACGCGAGGAGGCACGGCAGCCACTCGACGGCGTAGGCGACGCCGAGCGAGGAGACCTGGCGGGTGTGCTGGAAGATGAGCAGCGGGACGCTGAACATCACCACCTGCTCGGCCATCAGACCGATCAGGACACCGGAGCCGAACAGGCCCCGGCGCGCCTTCTCGCCGGTCATCGGGCGCCCGCAAGGGAGCCTTCGCGCTCCTTCTCGTACGCGCGGACGACGGGCAGCACCTTACGGAAGAAGATCCGCATCTCGTCGCGGGCCGGCCAGCCGGAGAGGATGAACTGGCCGACGCCCGCCGCCTTGTACTCCAGCAGGTAGGCGGCGACCTCCTCGTAGCTGCCGACCAGGCAGAGCGCCGGGCCGCCCCGGTAGGCGACGGCGCCGGAGTAGAGGACCGGCGAGAGCCAGCCGTGCCCGGCCCGCTCGGCGAGCCGCATCGAGTTCTTGACCGCCTCGGAGTCGCCGGCCTCGACGAAGGCCTTCACATAGGCGCGGTGGTTCTCGTCGGTCTCGCTCATGATCTCGGCGAGCTCGGTGAGCGCCTCCTCGCGGGTCTCGCGGGCCAGCACCTGCATGCGCAGGCCCACGTCGGTGCCCGCGGCGACCAGCGGGGCGGCCGCCTTGGCGATCTCCTCGGGGGTGTCCCCGTAGCGGAACCAGCAGTCGCCGTAGCGGATCGCGGTCTGCTGGGCGACGGCCGAGTTGCCGCTGATGTAGATCTCGGGGCGGCCGCCGCCCTTGTGGCCGAGACCGAGCTGCGCGTCGACGACCTTGTAGTGCTCGCCGGTGAAGGACACCGGGCCCCCGTCGCCCCACAGCCGGTGCAGGATGTCGAGGAACTCGCCCTCCCGGGCGTAGCGCTCGTCGTGGGCCAGGAAGTCGCCGTAGTAACCCTGCTCGACCGGGGAGGTGCCGGCGACGATGTTGAGCGCGACCCGGCCGTCGGAGATCCACGACACGGTGTTGACGATCTGGGCGAAGAGCGTCGGCGCGAGCAGCCCCGGGCGGTACGCCAGGATGTACTTGACCCGCTCGGTCTCCCGGGCCAGCGCGCCGATGATCGGCAGCGGGTCCGGCAGGGTGTAGCTCTGCGCCATCAGCAGCGACTCGACCCCGAGCGCGTCCGCGTCCTGGGCGAACTCGACCGCGCCGTCCAGGTCGAGCAGGTCGGACCGGTACTTCTGCGTCGACTTCTTCTGCCCACTGTCCAGCGAAGAGCCCCAGTGGAACCTGAGTTCGGACATCTTCCTTCTTCTCTCTCGGTCTCGGGTGTGGTCGCGCGTTCCGGCGGGGCTCTACGCGACCGGATCGGGCACGCGCGGGCTCGCGGAGGTCCGCAGGACCAGCGACGCGAACAGACGCGTCAGCCAACTCCTCGTCTCCTCCGGCGAGTTCGTGCCGACGATCCCGGCGAGCGCGGTCTCGTGCGCGCCGTACGTGATGTGGTCGGGCAGCGGGGCTCCGGCCGGCAGCTCGTACCAGGTGACGGTCCGCGGGTCGGCCCGGAAGGACCCGGCCCCGTCGAAGCCCTCGAAGAAACCGGCCCCGAGGTGGTGCCCGGGGTGCACGAACCAGCCGTACCAGGAGCGCTCGGCGGGCGGCTCGGGCAGCGTGCCCGCGACGGACTCGCCGGTGAGCACGCGCAGTTCGAAGGAGGGCAGGTGGATGCCGGTGGCCAGCTCGAAGGTGTCGACGACGTCGGCGCCGCCGACCCGGTTGCCGACCTCCAGGAAGACCGGGTCGGTCCCGTCGAGGATCGCCTCCAGGTGGAAGCTGCCGTCCTCGATGCGTACGGCGGCGAGCGCGGCGGACACCCAGGCGCGCAGTTCGTCCGTGAGCGCGAACTGGAAGGAGCCCATCGGGCTGCCCTGCGCGTACCGCAGGCAGGTCCCCACGTACTCACTGGCGCCCACGGCGAGCACGGTGCCGCGCTCGACCAGGCCGTCGAAGTGCAGGATCGGTCCCTCGACGAACTCCTCGACCTCGAACTCCGCAAGCCCGCGCCCGTCCTCGTCGATCGACGGGACGCCGCTGCGCCGCCCGGCGAGGGCCGCGTGGGCCTCGGCCGCGCTGTCGAAGACGACCACGTCCACGCTGGACGCGCCCCGGTGCGGCTTGAGCACCGTCTTCCCGGCCCAGGGGGACGCCCCGCCGGCCGCGAGGAACTCCTCGACCGGCAGGAAGCGCGGCACCCGCAGCCCGGCCGCGTCGACCGCCCGCTTCATCAGGACCTTGTCGCGGGCGAGTTCGACCTGCTCGACCGTGGCGCCCTCGACCCCGAGGTCGGCGCGCAGCCGGGCGGCGTCGAGCAGCTCGTACTCCGACATCGAGATCACCCGGTCGAAGCCGCGCGGCTCCGCGTCGAGCCACGCCCGCGCCTCGTCGTACGGCGCGCCCGTCCCGGCCCGCTCGACCCGCTCGCAGCGCAGACCGTCCGGGAGGGTGTCGAGCGCGGCCCGCTTCCCGAAGTAGGTGACCTCGTGCAGGTCGTGGTCGATCCCCCGGTGGTAGGCGATCTTCGGGTACGGCACGCGGTGCAGGACCAGGATCCTCATCGGGCTGCCTCCATCATGGTGAACGGGTCGAGGGGTGCCGGGGCCGGCGGCTCCGGAGCACGGGATGCCGCGCTCGGCGACTCCTGGACGCGGGATCCCGCGCCCGACGGCTCCAGGGCGCCGGGTCCCCGGCCGCTGCTCGCGTCGAGCGCGTCGGACCAGGCCTCCCGCAGGGTCCGCACGATCTCCCCCATGTCGGCCCCGGCGGCGGTCAGGACCACGCAGCCCTGGGCCGCGAAGTCCGCGTTGTCGCGGGCGACGGCGTGCAGCTCGCGCCGGTCCTGGGACAGCCAGCCGAACTCCTTCACGGCGAGCTCGTGCGGGAGCAGCCCGTGGGCGGCGGCGGTCGCCGCGACCGCCGCCTCGAAGGGGGCCGCGCCGGGGACGACGTCCGCCGGGGCGAAGGACCGGTCGGTCCGCACGCCCAGCATCACGGTGGCGGCCGAGCACAGCGGCTCGGGCAGCGCGGAGCCGGCGGTGAGCCCGAAGGCCGCGTCGACCCAGCGGTGGTAGAAGTCGATGCCGTAGACCCAGCGCGCGAGCGACCAGATCTTCATGCCGGCCGGGCGCCGGTTCGGCTCGACGACCGCCGTGCCGCCGGCGTCGTCGCTGAGCCGGATCTCGTTGTGGAACGGCCCGTCGACCTGCCCGACCAGCCAGTTGACCTGCCGCCCGGCCCGCTCCACGGCGGACCGCTCGGCGTGGTTCAGCCGCGCGGGCAGGATCTGCGCGACCTCCACCGGGTAGCGCCCGGTGGCGCTGACCTTCTCGGTGACGAAGGAGACCTGGCCGAGCCCGTCGAAGGAGTACTCCCGCCGGTACGGCAGCAGTTCCTCGCAGATGACCCCGCCCTCCAGGTACGGGCCCACCTCCGCGAACGCCGCGTCCAGGGAGTCCCCGGGCCGGACCACGACCACGCCCCGGTTGTTGCCCTCCTTCGTCGGCTTCACCACGAAGCCCTCGGGGTGGCTGCGGGCGAAGGCCGCGAGCCCGTCCCGGGAGTCGACCGTGACGAAGTCGGGCACGAGCAGCCGCTGGGCGGCGAGCAGCTTGCGGTGCGCCGCCTCGCTCAGCCGGTACTCGTGCTTGCAGAACGCCCCGCCCGCCAGCTCCGCCGAGTCGATCCGCAGCCCGAGGCGCTCCAGGAGCACGGCCCCGCTCTGCACGGCGTTGTCGGAGAAGACCACCCCGGCCCGGAACTCCGCGCGCCGCGGCCCGAGGAGCCGCAGCGCGGTCTCGACGAAGTCGGGGCTCAGCGGGTCGAGGTCGATCACCTCGTCGCAGATCTCGGCGTCGACGGCGCCCGGGTCGGCCCGTATCAGGGTGACGTCGGTGCCGTGCCGCTCGCGGGCGTACGCGCTCATGTGACGCACGTCGTCCACGCGGGAGAGGTTGTAGTCGATGATCAGGAACCGGCCGGTCGATCGGCTCACCGCGGACCCCCTCTTTCCTGGCTCTCGTACTGGATGTCGATGGCGTGCGCGGACGCGCGCGCCAGTTCCGGGAGGATCCGCTCGGCCTCGCCGCGCGGGTAGCTCCACAGCAGCTGCCCGAGGAAGACCTCGCGGGCGGTGGCCTCGACCGTGTCGCCCGCCTTGAGCAGCAGGTGGGTGACCACGGGCGCGAGCGGCAGCTCCTCGCTCACCCGGACCGAGGCGATACGCCCCTTCTCCGCGAAGAAGACCCGGAAGAAGGTGGCGTTCTGCGTCGGCGTCGCGCCGTCGGCGGTGTAGGAGAGCGCGGCGAGCCGCTCGGTGAACCCCTCGGGCCCGAGGAGCGAGTCGATCCACAGGTCGAGCAGGCTCGCGCCGCCGGTGAGCTCCCTGGTGCTGTGGGAGATCAGGCTGCCGCCGACCCGCGGGTTGACCTCGATGAGGTCCCAGCGGGAGTCCTCGTACCGGGCCTCGATGTGGAAGCAGCCCCAGTTCAGGTCGAGTTCGGCGAGCAGCCCGCGCACCCAGCCGATCCCGGCGGCGCGTTCCGCCTCGCCGACCCCGACCGGCGGGCTGGTGCAGGCGTTCTCCAGGACGGTGCCGGCCGTCTCGGTCACCTCGCACTTCTCGTGCAGGGCGACCACATGGGCCGTGCCGTCGGTCACGACCACCTCGAAGCTGAACTCCCGCCCGGGCAGGTAGTCCTCGACGAGGAAGGTCAGACCGTCGTCGCCGAAGGCCGAGGCGTACACGGTGTCGTCGCGCGACTCGGCCGTGATCCGCTCGATGTCCACCCAGGTGGTACGGGGGGTCAGCGGGAAGGCCCCGTACGAGGCGATGCCGCTGACCGGCTTGACGAAGTAGCGCCCCTCGGCGCGCTGGCGGTCGGCGAGCGAGGCGGGGGTGAGCTCGGCGGCCCGGACGCGGGTCAGGCCCGCGTCGAACAGCCGGTTGCGCAGGGCGAGTTTGTCGCGCAGTCCGAGGATCTGCTTCTCGCCGAGGTCGCTCACCCCGAGCGTCTCGTTGGCGAAGGCCATCAGATGGCGGTAGCCCTCCCAGACCGTGACGCAGGCGAGGACGGACTCGCCGCGCTCGCGCAGCTCCGCGAGGCAGGACTCCACGTCCCGGTGGGTCAGGACGTGTTCCGGGGCGGCGGTCAGGTGGTCGGCGAGGTGCCGCAGGTCGTCGAGCCTGCCGGGGTGGGCCGGCTCGGGCCGCGAACTGAGGACGAAGGTCTTCAGGCCCCTTGCGCGCAGGGCCTCGGCGAGGTCCTCCACGAAGGAGAACCCGACGTGGCTGAGAAGGAGGATCCCCCCGCCCGTGTGCTGCTTGTGCACGATGCTCCTTGCTCCTCTACGGAGGGGCCGGGCGCGGACGCCGCCGGTGGGGCGACGGCGTCACGCGCCTGCCGGACCGGGCGGGATCAGACGGCCGTCTTCTCGTCCGCGCCGATGGTGTCGTCGGCGAGCTCCTTGAAGTACAGGGCCAGCACCGTCTGGTGCTCCTCCAGGTACTTCCGGAAGGCCGCGATGTCCTGCTCGTCACGGATCAGGTGGCGCACGGCCGCCCAGACCTCGCCGGGGTGGTCGTCGTTGATGTCCGTGTGCGAGTGGCTGATCTGGCCGCCGATGTTCTTCTCGCCGATCGACTCCTTCAGCGCGACCAGCTTGCGCGGCTCCAGCTTCACGTTCACGTACTCGACCAGGTAGGAGTACGCGACGACGCCGAGCGGACCCTCGTGATCGAGGAGGTACGAGAAGTAGCCGGCGAGCAGCTTGGTGGAGAGGTACGGCTCGGTGGCGAGGAACTCCTCGCGCGAGACGCCCACCTTGGCGAGGTCCTGGATGAAGAGCTCGTCGTGGAGCATCTCCTCCATCTCGTAGTTCGCCCAGACCTGAGCCGCCTCGGGGCTCTGCTTGGCGATCTCGGTGAGCGCCTTCGACTCGGCGACGCGCAGCAGCCGGATGCGCCAGGCGGTCTCTATGAGGTTGCGCTTGTAGTACGCGGAGTCGACGTTCTTGCTCTCCAGGTGCGCGGCCTCGGGCACGTTGGCGTACCACTCCACGACCTGGGCGTCGATCTGCCGGTCCATCTCGGCCCGCAGCTCCACCGCGGCGGCGGCGCTGAGGAAGGGCTTACGGTTTCCGTAACCCACGTGGGACACGCGGTTCTTCATGACTCTCCTCGTCGAATACGTACGGTGGGCAGGTCAGTTGTCCACGACACGGACGGTCGCGGAGTCCAGGAGGCGGCACTGGCAGGCGAGACGGTGATTACCGTCCGCCCACCCCAGGTCCTCCAGGAAGTCGGTCTCCTCGGGATCGCTCTCCCCGAGCCCTTCGGCCCCGTCGATGACCTCGACGACACAGGCCCCGCAGGCACCGGAGCGGCAGCCGAACGGAATCAACGGCTCGGACGTCTCGTACTCGATGTCCGTCAACGGCGATCCCTGCGGCAGGGCTATCTCCACGCCGTCCGGCATGAGCGTGAGTGTGTTGAGCTTCATCGCTTCCAAGTCCCCTTTGGACGGGTCGAAGTGGTGGGATCCACCACGGGGCGGGTCAGACGGGAACGGCGACGGGCGGGGTGTCGACGGCGGGGGCGACCGGGGCGGCATCGACGAGCGGCACGGTCCCGACGCCCTGGGTCGGCTCGGCGACCGCCGTCGCCGCCGCCCCCGGCACGCTCCCGGGCGTCGTGTCGGACGAGTGCTCCGGCGCGAGTCGCTGCCCCGGCCGCAGGGCCACCGCGGCGTGGTTGACCGCGGTACCCGCCTCGCCGAAGCCGACGGAGATCAGCGGGACCCGGCCCGGGTAGGTGCACCCGTCCCCGACGGCGTACACCTGCGGCAGGTTGGTCCGCATGGACTGGTCGACGCGGACGCGCCGGTGTTCGAGCTCCAGGCCCCAGTCGGCGACGGGGCCGAGCCCGGACGAGAAGCCGAGCGCCGCGACCAGCGCCTCGGCCGGCAGCTCCAGGGTCCCCTCGCCCGCGCGGACCTCGACCCCTTCGAGCCGGTCCGCGCCGTGGCAGGCGACGACCTGGGCGTCGGTGATCACGCGCACCGGGGACGCGTGCAACTGCCGGACGCTGTAGTCGTGGGCGCGGAAGGTGTCCCGGCGGTGCACCAGCGTCACGCTCCGGGCGATCGGCGCCAGGGCCAGCGCCCAGTCCACCGCGCTGTCACCGCCGCCGACGACCACCACGTCACGCCCGGCGTGGTCGGCGAGCCGCGGCACGTGGTAGGCGACGCCGCGCCCCTCGTACGGGATGGAGCACGGCAGCTTGCGCGGTACGAAGCGCCCGAGCCCGGCGGCGATCACGACGGCGCCCGCGTGCACCCGGGTCCCGTCGTCGGCGCCGAGCGTCCAGCCGGGCCCGCGCGGGGTCAGGCTGACGGCCGTACGCCCGAGAAGGTGGGTGGTGCCGAAGGGCGCCGCCTGCTCCAGCAGGTTGTCGATCAGGTCCCGGCCCTTGATGCCGGGGTGCCCGGCCACGTCGTAGAGCAGCTTCTCGGGGTACATCGCCGAGACCTGACCGCCCGGCTCGTCCAGCGCGTCGATCACGGCGACCGAAAGACCGCGGAACCCGGCGTAATAGGCCCCGTAGAGCCCGGCGGGCCCGGCCCCGACGATCGCGACGTCCACCGTGGTCTCGGCGGATCCGGTACGGGCCGTCATGCCGCACTCCCCTCGGTCCGGCGCTCGGCGGCCCGCCGCTCCGCGGCACGCTGCTCGGCCGCGCGCGCCTCGCGCAGACCGAGGACCTGGTAGAGGAAGCCGTTGACCGGCGTGGCGACCCCGTGGCTGCCGCCGAGCCGGACCACCGCACCGGTCCACGCCTCCAGTTCGGAGGGAAGACCCGCGGCGATGTCGCGCTGGAGCGACGAGGTCGCCTCGGCCGGCTGCCGGTCGACGAAGTCGAGGGTGGTGGTGACGATGTCGTCCGGCAGAACGGTGCCCGCCGCCCGCGCGACCCGGTGGATCTCGGTCATGGCGTCCGCGAGCAGCCGCCGGGTGCCCGGCCGGGAGCGGAGCGCGCCGATCGGCGCGTCGGTCACCGAGCCGAGCCCCCCGAACGGGGCGACGAAGAGGAACTTGGCCCAGAGCTCGGCCCAGACGTCCTTCGGCACCACGGCCAGCACCCCGGCCTCGTCGAGCGCCCGGCGCAGCGTCTCCACCCGGTCCGAGGGACGGTCGTCCCACTCGCCGAAGGTCAGCGAGCCGAGACCGCCGACGTGGCGGATCCGCCCGGGCCCCGCCAGATACGTGATGATCTTCGCGCTGCCCGGCAGCACCGCGCCCCGGCCGACCGCCTCGGCGACCTCGGCCGGCGCCTCGACCCCGTTCTGCGTGGTGAGGACCCCCGTACCGTCCTCGACCAGCGGCTTCAACAGGGGCAGGACGGACGGCAGTTGCCAGGTCTTCACGCCGAGGAGGACATAGTCCACCGGCCCGATCCCGGCGGTGTCGTCGGTGGCGCGCAGCGCCGCGGCCGGAACGGTGAAGCCACCGGACGAGCCGGCGCCTTCGGGCCCCTCGACGGTGAGTCCGTCGCGCCGGAGGGCCTCCAGGTGGCGTCCCCGCGCCACGAACCGGACGTCATGTCCGGCCGCGGCGAGACGGCCACCGAAGTAGCCGCCGATGCCGCCGGCCCCAACCACCGCTACTTTCACGGACTTCCCCGTTTCTCTGCGATGCGCCAAGCGAACGCCCGATGGGCACGCGCCCCGGAGGCCGGATCACCCCCGACGCCTTGAACCATACAGAACGTTCGCTTTGTTTTTCTAGTGGTTTCCCGCGCCGCCCACAGACCGCGAGCCCCCAGGAAACCCCCCGGGGGCACCCACCAGAACGCGTCAGGAGTCGTCGAACAGGACCCCGGCGAGAGCCAGCCGCCAGATCCGCTCCAGCCGCTCGGCGACCGTGCGCGTGACACTGACGGGCCCACCCGAACCCGCCCTGACCTGCGATTCCGCACCGGCGAGCAGATACACGACCATGTCCGCCACGGTCTGCCGGACCTCTTCGACACGGGGCGAGCGGCCCCCCTCGTACGCCCGGCCGAGCTGGTCCCGCACGGCCGGCAGCCAGACCTCCACCCACCGGCCCACACCCCCGGGCCGCTCCCGCGCGAGCCGGACCGAGGACCGCACGACGAGGTCCTCCTCCAGCAGCCCGACGAGCCCCACGGTCAGCCCGATGACCGCCTCAAGCCCGGGCGCCCGGCCCTCGCACAAGCGGTCCACCAGGGCTTTCGTGATGGCCAGCCCCTCTTCCTCGACGGCGTCGGCCAAGGCCGCCTTCGCGGGAAAATGAAAGGTCAGGGCCCCCATCGAGCAGGCCGCCAACTCGCTGATGTGCGACAGTCTGGCGCCTTCGTAGCCGGCCTCGTCGAACTCCGCGGCCGCTGCCCGGACAAGCGCGCCGCGCGTCCGCACGGCCCTCCCCTGGATCGCCATCCACGTGCTTCCCTTCCATAGCCTCCGATGCCCCCGCTTCTTCTGACCCCCAAAAAATAGCAAGCGTTCTGTATTTTTGTGTGCCACGGATGGCATTGACGGAAAACGAAGGGGCCCGGGAAGCACGCAGGGGCGGCCGGGAAACCCCGGCCGCCCCTGCCGCGCGCACTCCCCCTACAAGGCGGTGGACCCGCCATCGACGGCCATCGCGGTCCCGGTGACGAAGGAGGACCGGTCGCTGCACAGCCAGGCAGCCGCCTGGGCGACCTCGACGGGCGAGGACATACGGTGCTGCATCGAGTCCGCCAGGAAGGTCTCCTCCAGCGAGGGGTACGCGTCGAGGACGCCGTCCATCATCTCGGTCCTGGTCGCGCCCACGACGAGCGCGTTGACCCGGATCCCCTGCCGGGCGTAGTCCAGGGCCGCCGCCTTGGTCACCCCGATCACCGCGTGCTTCGCGGCGACGTACGCGGCGGACGCCCCGGTCGCCTTCAGCCCGGCGACGCTGGACGTGTTGACGATCGAACCGCCCACCCCCGAGCCGAGCATGACGGGCACCTGATGCCGCATGCAGTTCCACACCCCCCGCAGGTTCACGTCGACGGTCCGCTCATAGGTCTCGTCGTCGATCTCGTGCAGCGGCACCCCCGCCGTGGCGTAACCCGCGTTGTTGAAGGCCGCGTGCAGCCCGCCGAAGGTCTCCACGGCCGTCGCGACGGCCCGCTCGATCTCCACGGAGTCCGTCACGTCGGCGACCGCGGCGACGGCCCGCCCGCCGGCCGCGCGGATCTCCCCGACGAGCGCGTCCAGCCGCTCCTTCCGCCGGGCCACCAGGACCACGGCCGCCCCCTCGGCGGCGAACAGCCGGGCGGCCGCCGCCCCGATGCCGCTCGACGCCCCCGTGACCATGGCCACCTTGCCGTCCAGCAAGCCCATCCCGCTCATGCGCTCCCCCTGCCCCTCGCCCGTACCGTCGGAATCACTGCCCCGACACGGAGGCCGCCGCCTCCGCGTCGAGCGTCCTCAGCAGCCGCTCGTCGACCGCGTGCAGCGAGTCCACGATGTGCCGCACCCCGGCCTCGCCCATCAACTGCCGCTGGAAGCTGTGCTCGAAGGAGCTCGGGTGCCCGATGAACGGCATCCCGAGCCGCCCGGCCTCCTCCCCCACCCGGGCCACGTCGTCGATGACGAGCACCTGGTCGAAGGAGAGCCCGAAGTGATCCGTGGCGATCTCGCGCAGCCCGGGCCGGAACCCGTCGGTGCAGACGTAGCCGGGCTCGTCGAAGAGCCCCGCATGCGCACCGAGGAACGTATCGAAGTGATCCTTCGCGAGCCCGCCGTAACAAACGGTCGCGAGCCCGGCCGCCCGCAGCCGCCCGAGCAGCTCGACGGCCCCGTCACTCATCCGCACGGGATGCTCGGCGACGAACCGCGCCCGCTCCTCGAAGTACTCCTCCAGCGCCTGCTCCCCGGTCATCGACCCGCCGATCGCCTCGGCCATCAGCCGGCCGGCGACGGCACGCCGCTGGGAGAAGATGCTGCGCTCGACGTCGGCGGTGTAGGCGACACCCCGGCTGACGAGGAAGTGGTGGATGACCGGGCTGAAGGTGTCCTCCAGCATGACCCCGTCGATGTTGACGGCACAGAGACGCAGATGCCCGAGCGACTGACCCATGAAATTTCCCCCTGTTGAACTCAACTGACGTACAAGGCAGGCACGATCCTGTCACCGACCCCGGCAGGAGCGAGGCCCAGGAATCTTCCCGGTCCGCCGGGACGGCCGGAGCGGAGTGGCGGTGACGACGGCACTGAAGGCGGACACCCCGTTCTGCTCGGCACTGACCCGCACCCGCCCCCCAGCAGCCACACCCTCCCCCTCCCCGACATCGGCCTGGATCCAGCACTGGGCGTCGAACTCGACGTACTGGGTGAAGACGACGTCCATGGCGGTGGCGATCACGGCCCGGTCGCCGGCGGCGGCGTGGGTGGCCTGCCGAGCGGCTTCGAGGAGCAGCATCCCGGGGGCGTGATCGACCGGGTGGTCGAAGAGGAACGGGTGAGAGTGGTCCACGCGCAGCTCGGTGCGGAGCGGGGCGTTGGTGGGCGAGAGCACCACGTCGGCGAAGCGGGAGCGGGCGACCTGGCCGGGAGCCATCGGCGGGGCGAGCGGCACGGACCGCCGGACGGCCTCGTCGATGTCGGCGTACGGCCCGCGCAGCCGCGGGTACACGGCCGGCGACATGTTGGAGAACGCGGTCTCGACCCACCCCAGCGGGACCCCGTCGACGGCCATCTCGACGTACATGCGCACGGAGACGAGCCGGCCGCCCCGCCGGACGACGTCGGAGCAGCGGATGTCCATCTCGACCCGGGCCGGACCACCGGTGGCGACGAGGGCGGCGGGGTCGATCTCGTACCGGAAGGTGCTCCAGGTCTGGCGGTGTCCGAAGGGCACTCCGTACGCGACGTGGCTGAGCAACGGCACGGTCTGGCGCACGGATTCGGCAATGAGCAGCGGGTCGTGGTGGCCGTTGACCGGCCCGTAGAAGGAGTGGTCGACCGGCCACTCGGCGGTGACCCGGAACCGGTCGGGCGCGACCGGGAACCAGCCGGTCAGCAGGACCTCCGACTGGACGGTCTTGTGGACGAACTCCCGAGGTATGGAGGTGGCGAGCAGGTCGTGCAGGTGGCTTGGGCTCTCGCTGGCGACGGTGACGGACATGCGGTTTCCCCCTGAGAAGCATGGAATAGAGCTGGTGCGAGTGACAGACGCTGTTCCAGTGACGAAAATAAAGAATGCTCGTTTTGTTTTGAGCAAAGAGATAGTAAAGGAAGGCTCATTGCTTACCCAAGCGTTTTCAGCCAGACCCTAGATTTCCGGACATGCTCACCAATACCCCCCTACGAACACCCCGCCCCCACGCAGAGGTTGGCAGCACCATCAATCCCTGCGTAACATAAGAAATGTTCTGTTTGTTCTAGGAGGTACCGTGGCGCAGCAGCCGAAGCAGGAGAGGGCCATCCAGACCCGCAAGGAGATCCTGCGGGCGGCGGCTGTCGTCTTCGACAAGTCGGGTTTCGCCGGCGCGAGCATCAACCGCATCCTGGCGGAGGCCGACCTGACGGCGGGCGCGCTCTACTTCCACTTCAAGTCCAAGGAAGACCTGGCCCGCGCCGTGATGAACGCGCAGCCGGACTCGATCGTCCCCTGGCTCACCTCAGAGGGCCTCCAGCGCCTGGTCGACATCACGCTGGTCTGGGCCCACCAGCTCCAGACGGACGTCCTCCTGAGGGCCGGCGTCCGCCTCACGAGCGAGCAGGGCTCCTTCGGCTTCCGTGACATCGCCCCGTACCAGGACTGGAGCCGCATCATGGCGGACTGCCTCCGGGTCGCGGTCGAGAAGGGCGAACTCCTGTCGGGGATCGAGCCCACGGAATTGGCCGAATTCGTCGTCGAGTCCTGCACGGGCATGCAGACCTATTCGGCCGTCGCGAGCGAGGACCGCGCCGACCTGGTCGACCGCGTCACCCGCATGTGGCGCCTCCTGATGCCCGGCATCGCGGTCCCCACGGTCATCGCCCGCACCGAGGTAAACCCCGCCCGAGCCCAAACAGCCCTCCACGAAGCCACCACAGCCGCCGCCCAGCCCCCCGCCGGCTCCTGACCCCTACCGGGGGCCGGGGGCCCCCGGCCCCCGGCCGCCCCGTAAACGCAGAAAAGCCCCGCACCATGAGGTGCGGGGCTTTCCCACAATGATTGTTCGGCGGCGTCCTACTCTCCCACAGGGTCCCCCCTGCAGTACCATCGGCGCTGAAAGGCTTAGCTTC
>NZ_JBEOUE010000028.1:0-86483 GCF_040303965.1 Streptomyces sp. NPDC094032
GGTGGGGGTGTCCGGACGTGGCGGCGCCCTGAACGAGCGAAGCGAAGTGAAGTGCGCAGTCCGGACACCCCCACCCCCGCGGAGGCACCGGCCCCCGCGACCCCACGGGTGAGGCCCGACGGGATAGGTTCCCGCCATGACCACGACCACACACCGCCACCGCCCCCACGAGCGTCGCGTCAGCCCGGTCTTCCTGGCGATCCTCGCCGTGATGGGCGTCACCGGCTGGGCCGTGTGGACGGACTTCGCCGCCTCCACCAGCCTGGCGATCTTCCTCTTCGTGACCTCGGCGTGGATCGTCTCGCTCTGCCTCCACGAGTACGCGCACGCCCGCACGGCACTGCACGGCGGCGACATCACGGTCGGCGCGAAGGGCTATCTGACCCTGAACCCGCTGGCGTACACGCACGCCGTGCTGAGCGTGATCCTGCCGGTCCTCTTCGTCATCATGGGCGGCATCGGCCTGCCCGGCGGCGCGGTCTTCATCGAGCGGGACCGGGTCAGGGGCCGCTGGAAGCACAGCGCGATCTCGGCGGCGGGCCCCCTGGCCAACGTGCTGTTCGCGGTCGTGTGCACGGCCCCGTTCTGGCTGGGCGCCCTCGACGGCGTACCGGCCGCGTTCCGCTACGCGCTCGCGTTCCTGGCGTTCCTCCAGGTGACGGCGGCGCTCCTGAACTCGCTGCCGGTGCCGGGCCTCGACGGCTACGGGGTGATCGAGCCCTGGCTGTCGTACCGCTTCAAGCGCCAGATCGAGCCGTACGCGCCGTACGGCTTCTTCGTCGTGATGGCGCTGCTCTTCGTCCCGGCGATCAACGGAGCGTTCTTCGACGGGGTCGACGCCCTGATGCAGGCGCTGGGCGTCCCGGACGTATCCCGCTACTGCGGCTCCCAGCTGTACCGCTTCTGGGAGTCAGCACCCGAGATCTGCGCGGTCTAGCCCTCCGCCGCGCCCGAGGCCTTGGCGCGCCGGATGTAGTACCAGGCCATGTTCGACGAGAGACCGGCCAGCAGCACCCAGACGATGCCGAGGAAGCTGCCCTGGACGAAGGAGACGACGGCCGCGGTGACGGCGAGCGCGCAGACGACCAGGGCGTAGAGGGCGAGGCGGGGCATGGAGGTCGGCTCCTGTCGGAACGGCGATGGTGCCCGACCAGTGTCCCCCATACCGGGACCAAGCCCCGCGCGGGACCCCGCAGAGCCCCGCGCGCGGCTCAAAAGACCTAGACGTCGGTGACCCGAAGCCCCGCGTGCGCCTTGTACCGCCGGTTCACGGAGATCAGGTTGGCGACGAGCGACTCGACCTGGTGCGCGTTGCGCAGCCGCCCGGCGAAGACGCCGCGCATGCCGGGGATGCGCCCGGCCAGCGCCTGGACGATCTCGACGTCCGCGCGGACCTCGCCGAGGACCATGACGTCGGTGTCGATCTCGTCGATGGACGCGTCCTGGAGCAGCACGGCGGACAGGTGGTGGAAGGCGGCGGTGACCCGCGCGTCGGGCAGCAGCGCGGCAGCCTGCTCGGCGGCCGAACCCTCCTCGGGCTTGAGGGCGTAGGCGCCCTGCTTGTCGAAGCCGAGCGGATTGACGCAGTCGACGACCAGCTTGCCGACGAGCTCCGGGCGCAGCGCCTCCAGGGTCTTCGCGTGCCCGTCCCACGGCACGGCGACGATGACGATGTCGCTGCGCCGCGCGCACTCGGCGTTGTCGGCGCCCTCGACGCCGAGCCCGAGCTCGTCGGCCGCGGCCTGGGCCCGGTCGGCGGCGCGCGAGCCGATGATCACCTTCTGGCCGGCCTTGGCGAGCCGGTAGGCAAGGCCACGGCCCTGGTCGCCGGTGCCGCCGAGCACACCGACGACGAGCCCGGAGACATCGGGAAGGTCCCAGGGGTCCTTGGGGGCGGAAGCGGCGGCAGGGCGGGAGGAGGACGAGGAAGTCATGCCCCCGACATTACCGACCGGTCGCCCGGCCCGACCCCGTACGGGTGAGACTTCCGCGAACCCCCGCGCACGCCCCCGGCGCGGGCCCATGATGGGGCGCCATGGACGCCGTACGTGTCGCGCTGCTGCGTGAAGTGCTCGCCGGTACGGAGTGGCCGGCGGCGGCCCGCCGCTTCGCGGGCTCCCTGCGCTCCTCGGTCGTCTCGCACGGCGGCGGGCTGCTGCTCGTGGGGACGGAGGAGTACGAGCCCTGGCACCTGGCCGCGCATCTGGTCGACGAGTCGGCCTGGTCCGGCTGCCCGGAGCTGGCGCCGACGCTGGTGCGCCACCGGGTACGCCCCGGGGATCCGGCGCACCTGGCCGTGGGCCTGGGCAGGATCGAGACGGCCGGCCGAGGGGCGACGCTGCTGATGGTGGCGCCGACGCGCCCGGCGGAGGGGCTGCTCGAACGGGTCCACGACGCGCGCAGGGCGGGGGCGACGGTGCTGTCCCTGGACGCCGGCGACCCGGAGCTGCGCGGCCTGGCGCACGAGACGCTGGCGGTGGCGGCGGACGCGGAGGTGGACCTGGACACGGTCCAGCACCTGGTGAGCGCGGCGACCGGCGAGAACTGCCTGCCCCCGGCCCCGAGGGGCCGCCTGCGCTTCCGGGACCGGTTGTCGAGGCTGGCGGACCAGCTGACGGCCCCGCCACCGGCCCGGTGGTGAAGGCGCTCGAAGCGAAGCCGAGAAGACGCCGCGGCACGCCGTGACACGCCGTAATTCGGTTGCTCGGGGCAAGGGCTCCGCTCAGCATGGCACCTCGTGAAACGCCTCCTCCCCGACCTGGCCCCCTGGCGCTCCTCCCACGACTTCCGCCTGCTGTGGGTGCAGGGCCTCGTGGCGTACTTCGCCGGCTTCATGGCGCTGATCGCGCTGCCGCTCCAGATCAAGGAGCTCACGGACTCACCGCTGGCGGTGGGCGCGATGGGCGCAGTGGAGCTGGTCCCGCTGATCGTCTTCGGGCTGTACGGCGGGGCGCTCGCCGACGCCGTGGACCGCCGCAAGGTGATCGTGGCGACGGAGGCGGGCCTGGCACTGCTCGCGCTCGTCCTGTTCCTGAACGCGCTGCTGGAGCGGCCGCTGCTGTGGCCGCTGTACGTGGTCGCGGCGGGGGTCTCGGCGCTGGCCGGACTGCAACGCCCGGCGCTGGACTCGCTGATGGCGAGGATCGTGCCGCACGAGCAGCAGACGGCCGCGGCGGCGCTGAACTCGCTGCGCTGGCAGTTGGGCTCGATCGCGGGCCCGGCGCTCGCGGGCCTCGTCGTGGCGTACGCGGGTCACGCCCCGGCGTACGCGGTGGGGATGGCGGGCTTCGTACTGTCGGTGGCGCTGTGCCGACGCCTGTCGCCCGCTCCTCCCAAGCGGGACGCGGACAAGCCGTCGCTGCGCGGGATCGTGGAGGGCGCGCGGTACGCGTGGTCGCGCCCGGTGCTGCTCGGCACGTACGCGATCGATCTCGCGGCGATGTTCTTCGCCTTCCCGAACACGATCTTCCCGTTCCTCGCGGAGGACCTGGACGCGGAGTGGTCGCTGGGCCTGATGTACGCGGCCGGTTCGATCGGCTCCCTGGTCCTGGGCCTGACCAGCGGCTGGACGTCGAAGGTGCGGCGGCACGGGCTGCTGGTGGTGGCGGGGGCGACGGGCTGGGGTCTGGCCATCGCGGCGGCGGGCTGGTTCGGGAACGTGTGGCTGGTGCTGCTGTGCCTGGCGTTCGCGGGCGCCGGCGACATGCTGAGCGGCCTCGGCAGGGCGACGATCTGGAACCAGACGATCCCGGAGGAGCTGCGCGGCCGCCTGGCGGGCATCGAGGTGCTGTCGTACAGCGTGGGCCCGCAGCTCGGCCAGGTCCGGGCGGGCGCGATGGCCGGCTGGACGGGCACGCGGGCGGCGGTCTGGTCGGGCGGGGTGGCCTGCGTGGCGTCGGTAGGCCTGCTGTGCCTGGCGCTGCCGAAGCTGCTGGCGTACGACGCGAGGACGGACGAGGACGCGCTGGCCCGGAAGGCGGCGGTGGCGTAAAGAAAAGGGGCCCCAGGCCATGTCCGGACACGGCCCACCGGACACGGCCTGACCACCCCACCCCCTACCCCCACCCCCCCTATCCCCCGACCCGCCGTCGCCCCGCCCGTTCCTTCAGGAACAGGACGGCGAGGACGGCGACCCCCGCCGACTCGACGGCGAGCGTGGGCACGACCAGGTCCGCGTCGATCGACTCCTGGAAACCGAAGAGACCCGTGGTGAGGCTCAGGACGAGCGCTCCGAGGGTGCCCGCGGTGAAGAGCGCGGTGCCCGCGGCGACCGCCTCCAGGAGACGGCCGGGCGTCACGAGCAGCGCCGCCGCGAGGGCGAAGCCGACGATGCCGTTCAGCAGGAAGAGCACGCCGATGGTGGCGAGCTCGCGGTAGCCGCCGGCCCACAGGTGCAGGTGGATCGCGGCCATCGTGGCGGTCAGGGCGACACCGGTCAGCCGCAGTACGGCCGTCACGACGGCGCTTCTAGTAGCCGGTACCCGTGCCGCTGCCGTTGCCATTGCCGTTCCCGTTGCTCGGGGTCGTGCCGGACGTGCCGCCGACCGTGATCTGGGTCTTCATGCCCAGGTCCTTGTGGCCGTCGACCGGGCAGTAGACCTGGTAGGTGGTGCCGGACTTCAGGGTCACCGTGAGGGTGGCGGAGTCGCCCGGGGCGAGCGTCTTGGTGCGGTTCTCCGCGCCGCCGCCCTCGATCTCCAGGGCATGGTCGTGCTGACCGTCGTTCTTCGCGACGAAGGTGTACTGGCCCGGCTTGTCGGGCTGCGGGGAGAGCGCGATGTGGAAGTCGGTGAGATCGGCCTTCACCTGGGTGCCCGTGGCGCCGGCGGACGGCGCCGGCGCGGGGGTGCTGCTGCTACTGCTGCTGCCGCCGCCTCCCCCGCCGCCGCAGGCGGCCAGGAGGGCGGCCAGGGCGGCGCCGGACAGGCCGAGGGCGATACGGCCCCGGGTCCGGCGGGTGCGAGAGGTACGCGGCGTACGCGTCGTTTCGGTCATGGTCAGTTCCTCCGCAGGAGATACGACCGAGCGGGGCGAAGGGATTGCGCGGGCGGACGGACAATGGACACCAGCAACACCAGCAACACCAGGCAATCCCTTCGGGGCCGCGAAACGTATCCACGGGTATGCGGCACATGGGCACTTCCCTCGGGCAGGTCCCCGACGAGGCACTGCTCTCCGGTCTGACCACGGGCGACCAGGAGATCGCGGTGGCGTTCGTGCGCCGTTTCCAGCGGACCGTGTTCGGGGTGGCCGTCGCCGTCGTCGGCGACACCCAGCTGGCCGAGGACATCGCCCAGCAGACCTTCGAGCGCGCCTGGCGGCACGCCCAGGTGTACGACCCGCGGCGCGGCTCGGTGCGGACCTGGCTGACGACGATCGCGCACAACCTGGCCATCGACGCCGTACGGGCCCGGCGGGCCACCCCGGTGGCCCCGGAGGACCTGGACGCGCTGCTCGGCGCCATGACGGACACGCCCGAGCGGTACGCGGTGGCCGAGGAGGGCTCGGAGCGGGTCCGGCGGGCGGTGGCGACGCTGCCGCGCGAGCAGGCGCGGGCGCTGGTGATGGCGGGGATCTACGGGATGACCGCGCGGGAGGTCGCCGCGCGGGAGTCCGTACCGCTGGGCACCGCCAAGACCCGGATCAGGACGGGGACGGCGAAGCTGCGGGCGGCTCTGGAGCGGGAGGAGGAGCGGTGAGCGGCGTGGAGTGCGAGCGGCTGCGGGAGCTCGGTGCGGAGCTGGCGCTGGGGGTCCTCCCGGCCCTGGAGCGGGCCGAGGCGGTCGCCCATCTGGACCGCTGCCCGGAGTGCCGGGAGTACGTGGAGCAGCTGACGGCGGTCGGGGACGGGCTGCTGGGCCTGCTGCCGGAGGCGGAACCACCGGTCGGCTTCGAGAGCCGGGTGGTGGCGACCCTGGCACCGGCACAGGCACCCACGTCGGCACCAACACAGGCCCGCGCCCCCCGCCGATACAGGCTGCGCCGACTACGCCTGGCCGCCGCCGCGGTGGCCGCGGCCCTGGCCTGCGGCTTCGGCGGATGGGCCGTCGGCACCGTGGTGGAGAGCGCACCGGCGGTCTCGACGCATCCGGGGCATCCGGGCCTCTTCGAGGCGGCCCTGATGTCACCCGCCGGGCACGAGGTGGGCCAGGTCTTCGCCCACTCCGGACGAACGGGGCAGCCGGGCTGGGTCTCCATGTCGGTGGACCTGGAGGGCGGCGGCCACGGACCGGTGCGCTGCGTACTGGTCGCAGCCGACGGCAGCTCGACGGAGCTCGGCTCGTTCGCGCTCAAGGACGGATACGGCTACTGGGCCGCCCCGGCCCAGCTGGGCCCCGCGGCACCGACCGGAGTCCGGCTGCTCGGCACGGACGGGACCGTACTGGCGACCGCGAACTTCGCCTAGGCGAAGGCCCTAGCGACCCTCGCCCTCGCCCCCGTCACCACCCCGCTTGTCATGCCACCGAGGATCCGTCTCCCACTCCAGGTTCCGCTCCCGCGCCGTCTCCATGGCGTGGGCGGCCTCCTCGGGGGTGGCGTAGGGGCCGAAGCGGTTCTTGGCCGGGCACTCGGGGCCCTCCTCGACCTTCTTGTGCTCCAGGCAGTAGTACCACTCGCCCGGCTTGCCCACCGTGCGCTTCTTGAACAGGGCCATCGTCGGCTCCTTCCTCTGTCGCCATGCTGCCCCAGACGCGGTCGTTAGACTCGCTGACATGTCTGGCCAGTCGCTTCTCGTACCGGGGGAGCTCTCCCCCCACCGTTCCGTTCCCGGGTCCATCCGCCGCCCCGAGTACGTCGGAAAGCCCGCCCCCACCCCGTACTCCGGGCCCGAGGTGCAGGACTCCGACACGATCGAGCGGATGCGGATCGCCGGCCGTATCGCCGCACAGGCGATGGAGGAGGCCGCCAAGCACATCGCGCCGGGGGTGACCACGGACGAGCTGGACCGGGTCGCGCACGAGTTCATGTGCGACCACGGGGCCTACCCGTCGACACTCGGCTACCGCGGCTTCCCGAAGTCGCTGTGCTCGTCGGTCAACGAGGTCATCTGTCACGGCATCCCGGACTCGACCGTCCTGAAGGACGGCGACATCGTGAACCTGGACGTGACCGCGTACATCAACGGCGTCCACGGCGACAACAACGCGACCTACCTGTGCGGCGACGTGGACGAGGAGTCCCGGCTGCTCGTCGAGCGGACCCGCGAGTCCCTGAACCGGGCCATCAAGGCGGTCAAGCCGGGCCGGCAGGTCAACATCATCGGCCGGGTCATCGAGTCGTACGCCAAGCGCTTCGGCTACGGCGTCGTGCGCGACTTCACGGGGCACGGCATCAACTCGTCGTTCCATTCCGGGCTGATCATTCCGCACTACGACTCGCCGCACCACACGACGGTCATCCAGCCCGGCATGACGTTCACGATCGAGCCGATGCTGACCCTGGGCACCCACGAGTACGACATGTGGGAGGACGGCTGGACCGTGGTGACCAAGGACCGGAAGCGGACGGCGCAGTTCGAGCACACGCTCGTGGTGACGGAGACCGGGGCCGAGATTCTTACGTTGCCCTGACCCGATCCGGGGGTAGCTTTTTACCGACAGGACGTCGGGAACCAGTTGACTTAGGTATGCCTAACTAGGCAGGATCATCGTGGTCAATGTCGGTTCCCGACCCCCCGACCCCCCGACGGTCCCGGAGGCACGCCTTGGACACGCCCTTCTCGACGCTCATCCGCACCGCCTCGCACGAGCAGCACACGGAAGCCGAGTCGTCGACGTTCATGAGCGACCTCCTCGGCGGCCACCTGGCCGTGGACGCCTACGCGCGCTACACGGAGCAGCTGTGGTTCGTGTACCGGGCCCTGGAGGAGGGCGCCGAGGCCTTGAGGTCCGACCCGGTGGCCGGCCCCTTCATACAGCCGGAGCTGTTCCGCACGGCCGCCCTGGAGCAGGACCTCGCCCACCTGCGGGGCCCGGACTGGCGCGCGACCGTCACCGCGCTGCCCGCCACCGAGGCGTACGCGGCGCGGGTCGCCGAGTGCGCCCGTGACTGGCCCGCCGGATACGTGGCGCACCACTACACCCGCTATCTGGGCGACCTGTCGGGCGGCCAGATCATCCGGGACAAGGCCGAGCGGACCTGGGGCTTCGCGCGCAAGGGCGACGGCGTGCGCTTCTACGTCTTCGACGCCATCGGCAACCCCGCCGCGTTCAAGCGGGGTTACCGGGAGCTGCTCGACGCGGTGAACGCGGACGATCTGGAGAAGCAGCGGATCGTCGACGAGTGCAAGCGCGCGTTCGACTTCAACGGGGCGGTGTTCCGGGAGCTGGCGAACGAGTTCCCGCTGACGGCGGCCTGATCACTGAGCAGGGGGGCGACCCCCCCCCGCTCCCCCTCAAACTCAAACGACGAAGGTCCGCTCCAGCCGGACCCGCCCGCCCAGCTCGACGATGCCGTCCGGTCCGGGCGCGGTGAGCAACTGCGAGCCGCGCCCCTGGGTGATGTTGAGCGCCCGCCCCAGCTCGGCGGTGAGCAGCAGCGCCGCCGCGCCCGTCGCCTCGTCCTCGTCGATGCCGTCGCCGCGCCCGGGGAAGGCCCGCGCCCGGATCCGCCCGGCGGCCTCGTCCTCCCAGGCCCAGGCATAGATCCACTCCCCCGGCTCCGGGACGTCCAGGGCGTCGACCTCGGCGGCGGAGGCGTAACGGCGCAGGGTGCGCGGCGGGGCCCATTCGGCGCGGGCCTCGATCCAGGTGAACTCGCCGTCGCCGCGCACCCACACCTCGCCGGCGGGCGGCCGGACGACCTCCAGGTCGAGCAGCCAGGCCGCGCCGACGAGCGGGTGCCCGGCGAAGGGCAGCCGAAGGCCCGGGGTGTAGATGTCGACGATCCCGCGCTCCGGGTCGTCCACGAACACGGTCTCGCTGAAGCCGAGCTCCTTGGCGAGCGCCTGCCGGGACGCCTCGTCGGGGTGGCCGCGCCCCTCCCGTACGACTCCGAGAGCGTTGCCGTGCCGGCCGTCGCCCGCACAGAAGACCCGCAGGACGTCGATGTCAGTGACCGTCGTGTTCATGGCGGAATTGAAGCATTCGGAGGCACCTCCGGACAGGCGCCCCGGCTCCCTACTCACGCGTAACCCGAATCGGGACAATCCACCCCACTTGACCAGCCCTTGACCAAGCCCTGAAGCCCCCATGAGGCAGCTGTGACCAGGCCGTGTCCGGGGCGTCGGTCCTGAGAGGTGAATCACTGGACGGGTGGGTACTGCTGAGGTAAGCCTCGGTTAAGTTAGGTCCGCCTCACCCCGTCCCCAGCGTCGTGTCCCCGAGTGGAGCCCTCATGCGAGCCGTCCGTCTCACCGTCGTCACCGCCGCCGCCACAGCGGCGACTCTGGCCGCCGTCACGGGCTGCACCCAGAAAAGCGACGCGAAGTCGGAGGACGGCGCGGTGCAGGTCGTCGCCAAGGACGACTCCTGCGAGGTGTCGAAGAAGGACTTCCCGGCCGGTCACCTGAAGCTGAACGTGGAGAACCGCGGCAGCAAGATCACCGAGGTCTACGTCCTGTACCCGGACGACCGGATCGTGGCCGAGCGCGAGAACATCGGCCCCGGCACCAAGGCGTCGATCACCGCCGAGATCAAGGCCGGCGACTACGAGATCGTGTGCAAGCCCGGCATGAAGGGCGACGGCATCCGGCAGAAGGTCACCGCGACCGGCGCCGGTTCCGCCGCCGTCAAGCGCTCCCCCGAGATGGACGCCGCCGTCGCCGCCTACCGCCAGTACGTGCAGGCGCAGGCCGACGCGACCATGCCCAAGGTGAAGGTGTTCACCGACGCGGTGCGCGCCGGTGACATCGAGGGCGCGAAGAAGGCCTACGCCGACTCCCGTATCGGCTGGGAGCGCACCGAGCCGGTCGCCGAGTCCTTCGGCGACATCGACCCCAAGGTCGACGTCCGCGAGGACGGCCTGGAGGCCGGCCAGGACCCGGCCAAGGACTGGACCGGCTGGCACCGCCTGGAGAAGGCGCTGTGGCAGGACAAGAAGATCGGCGACCGCGAGAAGCAGCTCGCCGACCTCCTCGACAAGGACCTGGCCGACTGGCAGAAGCGGGTCGGCAAGGCCGACATCACGCCCACCTCCATGGCCAACGGCGCCAAGGAGCTCCTCGACGAGGTCGCCACCGGCAAGGTGACCGGCGAGGAGGAGCGTTACTCCCACACCGACCTGGTCGACTTCAAGGGCAACGTCGAGGGCGCCCAGAAGTCCTTCGAGCTCCTGAAGCCGGTCGCCGTCAAGAACGACCCCAAGCTGGTCGCCGAGCTCGACAAGCAGTTCGCCGCCCTGAACACGCTGCTCGACAAGTACCGCGCGGACAAGACGAGCTACGTCTTCACCTCGTACGAGAAGGTCGGCAAGGAGCAGCGCAAGGAGCTCTCGGACAGCGTCAACGCGCTCGCCGAGCCGCTCTCCAAGCTGGCCGCCGCGGTCGTGAAGTAGAAGAGGGGACGATCCTGATGAGCACGCCCTCTGACGAGAGCATCACGGAGAGCACGGAGCCGGCCGAGTCCGCCGCGCAGGGCACCACGCCCTCCCGCCGCAGCGTCATCGGCTGGGGCGGGGCCGGGCTCGCGCTCGGCGCCGTCGCGGCCGGCACCACCGTCGCCCTGACCCGGGGCGGCGGCGAGGCCACCCAGACCGTCGCCGAGAGCGGCGCGGCCGTCCCCTTCCACGGCGCGCACCAGGCCGGCATCGCCACCGCCGTCCAGGACCGCCTGCACTTCGCGTCCTTCGACGTGAAGACGAAGGACCGCGCCGAGCTGATCCAGCTCCTGAAGGACTGGACCCGGGCCGCCGAGCGCATGACGGCAGGACACGAGGTCGGCGAGGGCGCGTACGGCGGCCTGCCCGAGGCCCCGCCGGACGACACGGGCGAGGCCCTCGGCCTCAAGCCCTCCCGGCTCACCCTCACCATCGGCTTCGGCCCCTCGCTCTTCGACGGCCGTTTCGGTCTCGCGGAGAAGCGGCCCGGCGCCCTGGTGGAGCTGCCCAAGTTCCCCGGCGACAACCTGGACCCGGCCCGCACCGGCGGCGACCTGTGCGTCCAGGCCTGCGCGGACGACCCGCAGGTCGCCGTGCACGCCATCCGCAACCTGGCCCGCATCGGCTTCGGCAAGGTCGCGGTGCGCTGGTCCCAGCTGGGCTTCGGCAAGACGTCCTCGACGACCCCGGACGCCCAGACCCCGCGCAACCTGTTCGGGTTCAAGGACGGCACCCGCAACATCGCCGGCACCGAGACCGACCGCCTCGCGCAGCACGTGTGGGTGTCGGGCAAGGGCGCCGAGGGTCCGGCGGCCTGGATGGACGGCGGCTCGTACCTCGTCGCGCGCCGGATCCGGATGAACGTCGAGACCTGGGACCGCACCTCGCTCGCCGAGCAGGAGGACGTCTTCGGCCGCGACAAGAAGGAAGGCGCGGCCGTCGGCAAGGCCAAGGAGCACGACGAGCCGTTCCTGAAGGCGATGAAGCCGGACGCGCACGTGCGCCTGGCGCACCCCGACTCCAACGGCGGGGCGACGATCCTGCGCCGCGGCTACTCCTTCACGGACGGCACGGACGGCCTGGGCCGCCTGGACGCGGGCCTGTTCTTCCTCGCGTACATGCGGGACGTCCGTACCGGCTTCATCCCGGTGCAGACCTCGCTGGCCCGCAACGACGCGCTCAACGAGTACACCCAGCACGTGGGTTCGGCACTGTTCGCGATCCCGCCGGGCGTCCAGGGCAAGGACGACTGGTGGGGCCGGGCGCTGTTCGCCTGAGGTCGCGTACAACCCCGTCATAGGAAGGGACCGACGTGTTCGGCAACTATCTGATCGGCCTGCGTGAGGGTCTTGAGGCCAGCCTGGTCGTCTGCATCCTCATCGCGTACCTGGTGAAGACCGGGCGCAGGGACGCCCTGCGGCCGATCTGGATCGGCATCGGCGTCGCCGTCGCGCTCGCGCTGGCGTTCGGCGCCGGCCTCACGTTCGGCTCGCAGGAGCTGACCTTCGAGGCGCAGGAGCTGCTCGGCGGTTCGCTGTCGATCGTCGCCGTGGTCCTGGTGACCTGGATGGTCTTCTGGATGCGGCGCACCGCGCGGCATCTGAAGACCGAGCTGCACGGCAGGCTGGACGCGGCGCTCCAGATGGGCACGGGCGCGCTGGTCGCGACCGCGTTCCTGGCGGTCGGCCGGGAGGGCCTGGAGACGGCGCTGTTCGTGTGGGCGTCGGTGCGGGCCTCCTCGGACGGCACGCACGCGCCGCTGATCGGCGTGGTCCTGGGCCTGCTGACGGCGGTGTTCCTGGGCTGGCTGTTCTACCGGGGCGCGCTGAAGATCAACCTGGCGAAGTTCTTCACCTGGACCGGCGGCATGCTGGTCGTGGTCGCCGCCGGTGTGCTCGCGTACGGCGTGCACGACCTCCAGGAGGCGGACTTCCTCGGCGGTCTCGCCAACAAGGCCTTCGACGTCTCCGCGACGATCCCGCCGGACAGCTGGTACGGCACGCTCCTGAAGGGCGTGTTCAACTTCCAGCCCGACCCGACGGTCCTTCAGGTCACGGTGTGGGCGCTGTATCTGGTCCCGACGCTCGCCCTGTTCCTGGCCCCGGTAGGGTCGGGGGCGTCCAAGCGGGTGGCGAAGCAGAAGGCGACCGAGACCGATGAGAAGGCTGAGGCGACCGGCGTGGAGACGGCCGGCTGACACGCTCCTCGCGGCGGCGACGGCTTCCGTCCTCGCCCTGACCGCGAGCGGCTGCGTGACGGTGCACGGCGAGCGGGAGCTGACCCCCGCCGCGACGAAGGCCGAGGCCGAGCAGGCCCTCAAGGACTTCACGGACGCCTACAACAAGGCCGACAAGGCGTACGACCCGGCCCTCGACGCGGGCCGGGTCACCGGTCCGATGGGCGAGATCAACCAGGCGGGCCTGAGGTCGCGCCAGAAGTCCACCCCCGGCGGCAACCCGGACCACCGGCCGCTGGAGCTCACGGACGCGAAGTTCTCCATTCCCCGGAAGGCCGGCTGGCCGCGCTTCTTCGTCGCGGACACCGACTCGAACCGGGACACCGACCAGGGGCCCGGCGACAACCGCTGGCTCCTGGTCTTCGTGCGTGGCGGCGCCCAGCAGCTCTGGGAGGTCGCCTATCTGTCGATCCTGAGCCCCGGCGACATCCCCGCGTTCAAGAGCGAGGCGGGGTACGCGGTGCCGGTCGGCGCCGGGTCGCAGGGCCTGGCGGTCGCGCCGCAGGAGCTGGGCGAGCGGTACGTGTCGTTCCTGAAGGACGGCGGCACCGGACAGCGGGGGCCGTGGGCGCCCGGCCCGCACACCACCGAGTGGCGGGCGGCGCGCGCGCAGGACGCCAAGCGGCCCGGGATGGTCACGCAGTACGTCGACCGGGCCGACAGCGCCGGGGACTTCGCGCCGCTGGGGCTCGCGACGCGGGACGGCGGGGCCCTGGTCTTCTTCGCCACCCGCTACTTCGAGCGCGAGACGGCGGCCCCGGGCTACCGGCCGAAGGTCGGCAAGGACGTGCGGGCGCTGCTGACCGGCGAGGTCAAGAACACGATCACCAAGCGGTGGGTGTCCAGCCAGTCGGTGGTGGTGAAGCCGGCGGGCACGGAACGCGACGCGGTCACGGTCGTGGGCCGGCTCCAGGGCGTGACGGCGGCGGAGGGGTCGTAGCCCCTCCTCTCCCACCGTCCTTCGCGCCGTACGGGCTCAGCGGCCGATCGGCCAGGCCGCCTCGTGCTCCGCGGGTTCCCCCTGCTCGGCCCGGAGTGCCGCGTGGCGGGCGCAGGCGTCGGTGAGGGTCTCCAGGAGGTTCAGCGGGTCGGGCAGCGGGTGCTCGGGGCCGCGCAGCCAGGAGTGGACGGGCTGGCTGCCCTCGTCACCCGGGAGCCGGGACGGCGGCACGAGCACGTAGCTGCCCCGGCAGTGCCAGCGGAGCCCCGGGTGCTCGTCCATGGTCTCGGGGTGGCAGTCCAGCTCGCAGGGCCACCACTCGTCCTCGTCCTCGGGGGTGCCGCGGGTGGCGGTGAAGAAGAGCATCCGGCCGTCGTCGGCGCGGTCCTCGGCGGCGCCGGAGACGGCGACGGGGCCGACGTCGACGCCCTCGGCGAGCAGCCGGTCGAGAGCGGCCTGACCTGCGGCGAGGGGGACGTCGAGGACGTCGTGGACCATGCCGGTGGCGGTGACGAAGTTCGCCTCGGGCTCGTTGCGGGCCCAGCGCTCGATCTGGGCGCGGTCGGTGGTCGACTGCGTCTGCCAGGCGAAGGAGACGGGGTGCCGGGCGGGTGTGGGACAGCCGATCCGCTCACAGGAACAGCGGTAGCCGACGGGGTACGCGGCGGGGGCCAGCGGCATCCCGGCGGCGGCGACGGCCAGGAGCGCGTTCTCGCGGTCGTTCTCGACGTCGGCCGCGCTCCGCTTGGGGCGCCTGCGCAGCCACTGTGCGAGTTTGCTCTCCGTGCCGCGGTAGCGGCCGATGCCGTCGCCCATCTATCCCCTCACACCTCGTGCTCGCCCGTTCGGTCCCACGGGCTCTCCATGGTCCCACCATCCTGCGCCTCGGGTGACCGGAGTCGGGAACCGGGGGGTGGGCCGGTTCTCACGGACGGGCCCCGAGGCCGCGCAGGGCGTAGTCGACGAGGGTGTCGGCGTAGGCGTGGGTGAGCGGCAGGGTGCGGTGCAGCCAGCGGTGGTGGAGCGGTCCGACGAGCAGTTCCAGGGCGATCCGGGGGTCGACGCCGGGGTCGATGTCGCCGGCCGCCTGGGCGGCCTCGATGCGGCGCACGTACAGCTGGAGCGAGGGTTCGAGGAGCCTGGCGGTGAACTCGGCGCCGAGGGCCGGGTCCACGATGCCCTCGGCGGCGAGGGCGCGGGTGGGGCGGTCGTAGACGGGGTCGTTGAGCTCGTCGACGGTGGCCCGCAGGACCAGCTTGAGGTCGGCGGCGAGGTCGCCGGTGTCGGGGATCTCACTCCCGCCGCTGCCGCCGAGCGCCTCGCTCGCCTGCTCGGCCAGGTCGAGGAAGGCCTCCATGAGGACGGCGGGCTTGGAGTTGACCGGCCACCAGCGGTAGATGGTCTGCTTGCCGACGCCCGCGCGGGAGGCGATGCCCTCGACGGTGGTCCTGGCGTAGCCGTTCTCGGAGACGAGGTCGAGGGCGGCGGCGTAGATGGCGCGGCGGGAGCGCTCGCTGCGGCGGGAGGAGTCGGGGGCCTTGTCGGGGGCCTTGTCGGGTCCCTTGTCGGGTCCCTTGGTGTCGGTCATTCCGTAAACGTAGCAGCCAGCGAGACGTATCGTCTCGCCACTCTCTCCGCCACCCACTCGTCATCCGAACCACCCGAACGGTCCACTGCGCACGGCCCCCGGAGAGCGGACCATGGGCTCAACGCTCAGCGACCGTAGAGGAGCCCTCTTTGCGCCACACTCCGCGCGAGGCCTCGCCCCGCCGTTATCTGATGTGCCCACCCACGCACTTCAAGGTGACGTACTCCATCAACCCCTGGATGGACCCCACCAAGCCGGTCGACCTGCCGCTGGCCCTCGCGCAGTGGGAGGACCTGCGCGACCGCTACCGCGCGCTCGGCCACACCGTGGAGCTGCTCGACCCGAGTCCGGGACTGCCGGACATGGTCTTCGCCGCCAACGGCGCCACCGTGGTGGACGGCCGCGTCCTCGGCGCGAGGTTCGCGTACCCGGAGCGCTCGGACGAGGCGGCCGCGCACCTGGACTGGTTCCGCAGGAACGGTTACCCGGACGACGGTGTCCGGGTGCCGGAGCACGTGAACGAGGGCGAGGGCGACTTCGCCGTCACCGACTCCTGGATCCTGGCCGGCCGGGGCTTCCGCTCCAGTCCGCTCTCGCACGACGAGGCCCAGGAGTTCTTCGGCCGCCCGGTGATCGGCCTGGAGCTGGTCGACCCGCGCTACTACCACCTGGACACCGCGCTGTGCGTCCTGGACGACGCCCGGGACGAGGTCATGTACTACCCGGACGCCTTCTCCCCCGGCAGCCGCTCCGTCCTGGAGCGGCTCTTCCCCGACGCCCTGATCGCCACCGCCGAGGACGCCGCCGCCCTCGGTCTGAACGCGGTGAGCGACGGCCGGAACGTGCTGCTCCCCCAGGCGGCCGTGGGGCTCTACGGCCCGCTGCGGGAGCGCGGCTTCGAGCCGGTCGGCATGGACCTGGGCGAGCTGCTCAAGGGCGGCGGCAGCGTGAAGTGCTGCACCCAGGAGCTGCGCGACTAGGGCCGCCGGAAAACCTAGCCCTCCTCGGGCGGCCAGGAGTCGCCCCACTCGATGTCACGGGCCTGCTTGTACAGGGGCCCGTGGCGCTTGGTGACCGTCTCGCGGGCGAGGCCGTCGGGACCGCACAGCTCCAGCAGGACCTGGCCCTTGCGGATCTGCGGGCGGCGGACGATGCGGGCGGCCGTCGGGGTCACCGGGAAGCGCGCCGCGGCGACGTACGCGTACTTCTCGTCCTCGTACGGCAGCGAGCCGCCCTTCACCTTCCGGTGGAGGGAGGAGCGGCTGACCCGGGCCGAGAAGTGGCACCAGTCGGTGCCCGGCGCGATCGGGCAGGCGCCGCTGTGCGGGCAGGGCGCGGCGACGGTGAAGCCGCGCTCGATCAGGAGGGTGCGGGCGGCGATGATCCGCTCGTAGCCGTCGGGGGTGCCCGGCTCCACGATGACGACGGCCTGGGCGGCGCGGGCGGCCTCGGTGACGAGCGCGGTGCGGTCGGCCTCGGTGAGCTCGTTCAGGACGTACGAGACGGTCACCAGGTCCGTGTCGGCGAGCCGCAGCGCCCCGCCGATCCGCTCCCGGCGCCACTCGGCCTCGAAGGCGCCCTCGGCGAGCTCCCGGCCCAGGGCGAGGGCGGGCTCGGCCCAGTCCAGGACGGTGGTGCGGGCGGCGCCCTCCCAGGCCTCCGCGACGGCCCAGCCCGCCGCGCCGGTGCCGCCGCCGACGTCGGTGTGGGTGGCCGGCGTCCAGTCGGGCGCGGCGTCCACCAGGCCGTACAGGGCGCCGCGTACCGCCTCGAAGGTGGCGGGCATCCGGTAGGCGGCGTAGGCGGCGACGTCGGACCGGTCGCGCAGCAGGGGCGCGTCGGTCGGGGTGGTCCCCCGGTAGTTGGCGATCAGCCGCTCGACGGCCTGGGCGGCCTGGCGCGGCGGCAGCCCGTCGAGGAGCGCGGCGAGGGCGGCGCGCAGGGAGTCGGCGGAGGGGTGGGAGGCGTTCACCGGCCCATTTTAGGCGGGCCCGGCGGGCGTCCGGGCGGACGCCTGGGCGGGCGCCTGGACGGACGCCTAAGCAGGCGTCTGAGCGGGCGTCTAAGCAGGCGTCTGAGCGGGCGTCTAAGCAGGCGTCTAAGCAGGCACCTCGGCGGCCCGGCGCCAGGGGCGGCAGAGCAGCAGGAAGCAGGCGACGGCAGCCACCGCGCAGACGACCTGGACGAGGGCCATGGGGACGGCGGTGTGCTCGCCCGCGATGCCGACGAGCGGCGAGGCGACGGCGCCGATGAGGAAGGAGGAGGTGCCGAGCAGGGCGGAGCCGGAGCCGGCCGCGTGCGGGGTGCGCATCAGGGCCTGGGCCTGGGTGTTGGGCATGGCGAGGCCCATCGCCGACATCAGCACGAAGAGCCCGGCGGCCACGGCCACGAGTCCGGGCTCGCCGAAGACGCCGGTGGTCATCAGGAGCAGGGCGACGGAGGCGAGCAGGATGATGCCGAGGCCCCAGCCGAGCACCTTGTCGAGGCTGACCCGGCCGACGAGCAGCCGCCCGTTGATCTGGCCGACGGCGACGAGGCCGACGGAGTTGAGCCCGAAGAGCAGGCTGAAGGTCTGCGGGGAGGCGCCGTAGATCTCCTGGACGACGAAGGGCGAGGCGGAGATGTACGCGAAGAGGACGGCGAAGGCGAGGCCGCCGGCCAGCATGTAGCCGGTGAAGACCCGGTCGGCGAGCAGGCCGCGCATGGTGCGCAGGGCCTCGCCGACACCGCCCGCGTGGCGCCGCTCGGGCGGCAGGCTCTCGGGCAGGAAGCGCCAGACGACCAGGGTGAGGAGGAGTCCGACGCCGGTGAGGACGTAGAAGACGCCCCGCCAGTCGGTGATCCGCAGGATCTGGCCGCCGATGAGCGGGGCGATGATCGGGGCGACCCCGGAGATCAGCATCAGGGTGGAGAAGAACCGGGCCATCTCGACGCCGTCGTACAGGTCGCGGACGACGGCGCGGGCGATCACGATGCCGGCCGCGCCCGCGAGGCCCTGGAGCAGCCGGAAGCCGATGAGGAGTCCGGCGGAGGGGGCGAGGGCGCAGACGGCGGTGGCGAGGACGTACACGATCATGCCGACGAGCAGCGGGCGCCGCCGGCCCCACTTGTCGCTCATGGGGCCGACGACGAGCTGGCCGAGCGCCATGCCGGCGAGGCAGGCGGTCAGGGTGAGCTGGACGGTGGCGGCGGGTGCGCGGAGCACCTCGGTGACCTCCGGCAGGGCCGGCAGGTACATGTCCATGGAGAGCGGCGGGAGTGCGGTGAGGCCGCCGAGCACGAGGGTCACGAGCAGCCCCGCCTTGCGGGCGGTGGCGGCCGGGACGCCGGCTATGTGGGGTTTGGTGGTGGTCCGGCCGCTCTCCGGCATCGCTGCTCCGTTTCGTTGAATCCTTCCCTATGTTAGGGGCGTCGGACGGGGGTGGGACCCGGGGCGTCAGGCCGGGCTGGACCTCGGGGCGTCAGGCGGGCGTGAGCCCAGGGCTTCCCGCCTCGGTGACGAAGGAGGCGGCGGTGCTCACCGGGGCTCCGGGGGTCGTGACGGCGGAGACCGTACGGAAGTCGGCCCGCGCGCTGTCCCGCCCGAGCGTGACGGTGACGTACCCGCGGCGCCCGTTGTAGAACTTCAGGTGCGGGTTGGCCTGGAGCAGGGTGGCGTGGTTGGCCGGCTTGTCGGCGCCGTTGCGGCCGCTGGCGATCGAGGTGGTGACGAGCTCGGTGCCGACGGTCCTGGACGCCGGGTCCCTGAAGTCGGCCTTGATGTCGGCGGCGAAGGCGACATGGACGTCGCCGGTGAGCACCAGCAGGTTGTCGACGCCGGTCGCGGCGGCCCCCGCGAGGACCCGCTGCCGGGAGGCCCGGTAGCCGTCCCAGGCGTCCATGGACAGCTTGTAGCCGGCGGTCGGCAGAGTGCGCCGCTCCGCGAACATGACCTGCTGCGGCACCACGTTCCACAGGGCCTTCGAGTCGCGCCAGCCGTCGATCAGCCAGCGTTCCTGGGCGGCGCCGGTGAGGGTGCGCTCCGGGTCGTCGATCGCGGGGCCCGGCACCTGCCAGCCGTCGCCGTACGCCTGGTCGGAGCGGTACTGGCGGGTGTCGAGGACGTCGAACTGGGCGAGCGTGCCGAAGGTCAGGCGCCGGTAGAGCCGGGCGTCCGGCCCGGTGGGCCGCTGGGGCGCCCGCAGCGGCTGGTTCTCCCAGTAGGCCCGGTAGGCGGCCGCGCGGCGGATCAGGAACTCCTCCGGCGGCACGTCGTTCTGCGGGATGTCGTCGGCGTAGTTGTCCTCGGTCTCGTGGTCGTCCCAGGTGACGACGAAGGGGTGGGCGGCGTGCGCGGCGATCAGGTCGGGGTCCGACTTGTAGAGGGCGTAGCGCAGCCGGTAGTCCTCCAGGGTGAGCGTCTCGTGGGCGAAGACGTCGGGGAGGGTGCCGGGCTTGTAGTGACGGTCGGCGGCGGTGGAGTCGATGGGGTACTCGTAGATGTAGTCGCCGAGGTGGAAGACGACGTCCAGGTCCTCCTGGGCGAGATGCCGGTGGGCGGTGAAGTAGCCGTCGGGGTACGCCTGGCAGGAGACGGCCGCGAGCCGGAGCCGGGAGGCGCGGGCGCCGGGAGCGGGCGCGGTGCGGGTGCGGCCGGTCCGGCTGGTCCAGGGGCCGGCCCGGAAGCGGTAGAAGTACACGCGGCCGGGGGCGAGTCCGGCGACCTCGACGTGGACGGTGTGGTCGAACTCGGAGTGCGCGGCGGTGGTTCCACGCCGGACCCCCTTGGTGAACCGCTCGTCCTGGGCGAGCTCCCACTGGACGGCGATCCGGGCCCCGGCGGGCAGGCCGCCGCCGGGCTCGTACGGGCGGGGGGCGAGCCGCGTCCACAGCAGGGCGGAGCCGGGCAGCGGGTCGCCGGACGCGACCCCCAGGGTGAACGGGTCGTCGGATACGCGGCGGGCGTCGAGTTCGGCGGCGGCGGCCGTTCCGGTGGCGGGCAGGTTCACCGCGAAGGCGAGCGCGGCGGCGGCGCCGGTGGCGGTGAGGAAGCGGCGGCGCCCCAAGTGGCGGGCGACGGCTCGCAGTTCGTCGGCGTGGGTCCGTACGTGCGTCATGTACCCCTCCCCTGACGGATGTTCTCCTTCCGGTATTGCAGGGGGCCGGGACGACCTCACGTTGTCGGGTACAGAACATCCACGTGTCGGACGGATGAGTTCATGGAGCAAGGGCCTGCCGTACGCTGCGCGCCCATGAGCATCGCAGTGGTGACGGGAGCGGGATCGGGCATCGGCCGGAGCGTGGCGCGGGCCCTGGCGGAGGCCGGCTGGCAGGTGGCCCTGGCCGGCCGCCGCCTTGCCGCCCTGGAGGAGACGGCATCCCCGCTACCCCCCTCGGCCGTCCTGTGCGTCCCGACGGACGTGACCTCACCCGCTCAGGTCACATCCCTCTTCACGGCGGTACGGGACCACTTCGGCCGGGTCGACCTGCTCTTCAACAACGCGGGTACGTTCGCGGGCGGCGGCGTCCCCGTGGAGGACCTGGACCCCGAGACCTGGCGCCAGGTGGTGGACGTCAACCTGACGGGCGCGTTCCTGTGCGCGCAGGCCGCCTTCCGCGCGATGAAGGACCAGTCGCCGCAGGGCGGCCGGATCATCAACAACGGCTCGATCTCGGCGCATGTGCCGCGCCCGCACTCGATCGCCTACACGGCGACGAAGCACGCGATGACGGGCCTGACGAAGTCCCTGTCGCTGGACGGACGCCCGTACCGGATCGCCTGCGGCCAGCTCGACATCGGCAACGCGGCGACCGAGATGACGGCCCGCATGCAGACCGGCATCCTCCAGGCCAACGGCGAGCTGGCGGCGGAGCCGGTGATGGACGCGGCGGACGTGGCGGCGACGGTGGTGCACATGGCGGCGCTGCCACTGGAGGCGAACGTGCAGTTCGCGACGGTGATGGCGACGACGATGCCGTACATCGGGCGGGGCTGAGCCCCGCCCGGCGCCCCCCTACGCCTGCCCGGTCTCGAACCGCGACACCTTCCCCCCGTCCACGGTGAATCGCCAGGCGGTCCGCATGGCCCCCCAGGTGTCATTGACATAGGTGGCAACGAGGACCCGCCCTCCCTCGGCCTCCGCCTCGACCTCCATACGCCCCCCGGAGGAGAAGACCTCCCGCTCGGTCCAGTCGGCCAGATCCCGGTCCGACCCGTCGTCGGACATGGTGGCACCGGGGGCGAGAGCAGCCTGGAAGGCCGCCCGGTCATTGGCATTGAGCGCGACGACGAAGGCCCGCACGGCGGGGTCACTGAGCTGCTCCACGGGAATGGTCATGCACCACCCGTACACCGGGGGAGGCCGCGGCCGGGGATCCCACACCGGGAGGAGCCTTCTCCTGGGCCAGCGCGGGGCGTGAGGGGCAGACGAGTCGGGCTGTACGCCGGGTTCACTCGGCGGAGCTTTGTGACCTGCATCTTCGGGTAGCGGACCCCGGTTGACCTGCGGAAGCGGGTCACGGAGGTGCACGCAGGTGCACGGAGGTTCACACCCCCGATCGCACCGGATCGCACCGGCGGCGGAGAGCGCACGACGGGACCAGATCCCGGAAAGCAGAAGGCCCCCGGCGGGAACCAGGGGCCGTCTGAACTACCGGGAATGGAACTCCCCGATGTTCCACCCCTCAAGACTTTGGCCGGTCACGGGGCGGTACTCGGAAGCACTGATCCGAGCGGCTCCATGCTGCCAGATTTCGGGTCAGCGGGACAGGCGGATGCCCGTTTTGCGCTGCCCGTACAACAACGTCTTGGCCTGCTGGCCAAGCTCCCGGTGTTGTCCCCCCGGATGCACCACCTCCTGGCCGAGGGAGACACCGACGGCACCTACGCCCGGTGGTCTCGCCAGCGGGGCGGCAAGGACTCCGCGGCAGCCGATCACGCCTGGATTGTCACCCGCGCCGTGGCCGCTGCCGCCGCTCGCGCCGGATGGTCCCGGACTGACTTCATCCAGGTCATGCTCGACGGCCCCTACAAGGCCGGTGCGCACGCGCGCCTCATAGAGCGCCGCCGCGAACGCACCCGGGCCGTCGAGTGGCTCTCCCGGGCTTGGGAGGGCGCCTCCGCTCACGTCGTGTCGACCGATGCCATCTCTGCCCGTACGGACTTCCACACCGCCCTCGCCGAGCTCCGCGCCCAGGTCGAACGGACCCCGTGGCCGGGCGTCGCGGGGAAGACCGACCTGAGGAACCTGATCGCCCGACTGGACGTCTGTGAGCAGGCCGGCGGCTGGGACCACGCCGTTTCCGAACGGGACCTGGCCGAGCGGATGGGGTGCAGCCGGGAAACGGTACGGAGGTCGAACGGGCGTCTCGTCGAGCGGGGTCTGCTCCGCCAGCTCAACAGCGGCTCCGCCACCGAGGCCGCGGGCTGGATGCTGATCAAGCCGGTGGTGGAGCGTTCGTCTCAGAGCTGGACCACTACCCAGGGGCCGAAGGCTGGGGGGGTCCTGAGTGGCCCAACGGCGAGACAGCCCGCGGCCGATACCGACTCCCGCGCGGCCTCGAAGGTCATGCCGGAGGACGTCTTCACCCACTTCGGGCTCGGGGGCAGTGGCCTCGCCGTCGTCGCCGCGCTCGCGGAGAACCCGGATCAGACGATCGAACAGCTCCAGGGCACCGCCTCCGTCTCCCGCCCGACCGCGTACCGGGCCATCGGCAAGCTCCTCGCTCTCGGCCTGGTCGTGAAGGAAGGAGAGACCTACCGGCTTTCCGAGCAGGCCCTCAACGGCGTCGGCGCGCGGACCGAAAAGTGCCCGGCGCCGGTCCGGACGTGGGATGAGGCCGCCGAGCGCCTCGGCGTCACTGGGGCCAGCGAGCGCCGCAAGAACCGGCACGCGGCCCAGCGCGAGCACTGGGAGAAGCTCAGTGCCCGCCGCGCCGAGAACCGCTCTACTGCTGCTCCCCGATGCCGCCCGCACGTCGCGGACATGGACCTGGTCGGCGAGGACGGCCTGGTGGTCGACCCGTTGTCCGGCGAGGTGATCGACGGCCTGTATGTCGCCGATGACGGGGGCTGGATCTGGCACGAGACCGAGCCCGATCGAGCCGTGCTCCGTGCCCGCGCACGCGCCGCGGAGGAGGCATGGATGGCCGCCTGACCTGCGATGTCTCACCACTGGACCACCTCAAGATCAGATGGAAGAAGTTAATGCACAAGCAGCAAGCCCCCGCCGCGGAGACAGGCACGCGCGCGGGCCTCGCCCAGCTCACCGGCGCGCGGAGGAAGCTCGCCCTCGCCGTCGGGATCGGCGCCGTGGTGATCGCCGGTATCGGGTTCGCCGGGTCCTACGGGGCTGTGGTCGACCTCGCGGTGGCCAAGGGGTTCGGCGGCTTCGCGCACGTCCTACCGATCGGCATCGACGCGGGCATCGCCGTACTCCTCGCACTCGACCCGCTCCTCACCTGGCTCGGGGTTCCCTTCCCCGTCCTCCGTCACGTGGCGTGGCTGTTGACGGCCGCGACCATCGCCTTCAACGCCGCCGCCGCGTGGCCCGACCCCATCGCGGTCGGCCTTCACTCCGCCATGCCGATCTTGTTCGTGGTCGTGGTCGAAGCCGTACGCCACGCCGTCGGCCGCCTCGCCGACATCACCGCCGACCGACACATGGAGGGCATCCGGCTCTGGCGATGGCTCCTCTCCCCGGTTGCCACGCTCAAGCTGTGGCGTCGGATGAAGCTGTGGGAGCTGCGCCGGTACGAGGACGCCGTGGGCCTGGAGCGGGACCGGCTGATCTACCAGGCCCGGCTTCAAGCCCGGTTCGGGCGTGGGTGGCGGCGCAAGGCCCCCATCGAGGCGGTCATGCCGCTGAGGCTGGCCAAGCTAGGCATCTCGCTCGTCGAAACCGCGCCCGCCGGCCTCGCGGCAGCGGGCATCGCAGTGGAACGGCACCCCAGTCCTCAGCCCGTCCACGCTGGCGTTCCAAAACTGGCCATACCCGAGGAGCGAGTCCTGACCGCACGCGAAGTGGTCGACGTCCCTTCCCCGAAGACGGTCCTCGCAGCGGACAAGCCGCGGCACGAAGTCCACGTGCGCATCCCGGTGCAGGACATGCCGGAGCCCGAAAAGACCGAACAGCCGGAGGCGGGACAAGCCGAGGAGGCGACCGCAGCGCCTACCGTGAAGGCCGAGCGGCAGAAGCCGGACACGCGGGCGACCGACCGTGACAGCAAGCCGGAAAAGCCGCAGGTGACGCCCGTCAGTCCGGAGTCGAAGAGCCCACTTGCCGCCCGCAACGCGCGGGTGTCCAAGGAGGCGGCCAAACGGTACGCCGCCTACTCCGACGGCTGGTCCCAGGCACAGAAGGACACACCGGACATCACCTTCTCCGAGTTCGCCGAGCAGCTTGGCGTGTCCACCCGGACACTCCGCCGAGCCCTCGCGGACAAGGTCGACGCCTGACCGGCACCTGGTGGTCGCTCTCGGACCGAACGCACCGGTTCGAGGACGGCCGCGAGGTCCCCGGCCTCGCACCCCCTACTCGAAAGGAAGGCCCCATGCCCACACCCGACCCCGCCAAGGCCGCCATCACCGCAGCCGGGGCCATACGCAAGATCAACCACGCCAGTCTCGACGGCCGGCTCATCGCCCCGCAGATCTCCAGCACGGTCCAGGGCCTCGTGGCCGCCGTCGACCGGATGCCACAGGCCCTCGCCCAGCTCGCCGCTCAGCTCCGCCGCCGCCAGGAACAGGGGCAGGTCCGGATGGATGACGGCTCGGAATCCGGCGACGCCGTCCGCGCAGTGTTGGCCTACCTCGACGACGCCGCAGGCGACCTGGAGGCCCTGTCGGTCTCCCTGCACAACGCCGCCTCGCCGCTCTTCTACATGGCGCACGCCGACACGAAGGAGATCGCTGTATGACCACCCCCATTCGCTTCCAGTGCCCCGCCGAACACGACGGGCTGAGCGCCCCGACCTACGGCATCCACAGCTCCCGCCCGGAGTTCATTCGCGCCTCCGTCGACCGCAACGCCTGCGAACACATCACCGACGCCGAGCGGGCCGAGCTGTGGGCGGGGCGCGTCCCCGCCCGACTCAAGCCGAAGGACGAGACCGAGTGACCCGCCGCCAGCTCGGCACCGGACCGAGTAGCCAGAAGACCGCCCCGCCGCCGCGTGGTCCGTCCCCGGTGGACGTGCGCCTCACGGGCGACGACACCGCCGTACGCCGTCTCGTGGCCGCGATGCAGTCGGCCGGGAACTGTGGGTCGGCGAGCTTCCGGCCGATGCGAGACGGAGAAGGCACTCGCGCCTACCTCATGGTCGTTGTTCCGGAGGGGACGTCATGACCGGTGACCGACCTCCAGCCCCACGCCTCCCCACCGAGACCGAGTTCTTCGCGCGGAAGGACCGCAAGCGCCGGCTGGCCGACACGTTCGTCCGCGATACCACCGCGGCGCTGGCCGAGACCATCCGCGGCAGGGGTGCCGTTCTCGACACCCCGACCTGCCTGCGCGAGATGCGGGACGTTCTGCGCGATGTGGGTCGGCGCCGACACCGAGACCGGCCGCCCGCTCCTCGCGACGGCCCTCGACTACCTCCACCGCGCAACCGAGAAAACCATGTAACTCCCATCCCCTGCACCGGAGATCCGGATCAGTGGAGGCTTCACCACGACAGCGAAGCGCGAGAAATCCCAACGCGCTAGATATCTTGACGCGCGAGAAATTTCCATGGTTGGCTTCGTAGCACCTGAACACAACCGAAAGAAGGGGGAGTGCGTGGCACGCGCCCGCACCATCCGCAAGTTCCACGCGGAGCTCCGCGTCGGGGACCTACACGTCGATCAGACCCTCAACTCCGCCCACTTGTTCGGCACCAAGACCAGCGAAGACGCCGGACCGTCCGCCCAGCGGAAGAAGGACGCCGCCTGGACGGCACGACTCACGAAGATGTGGGACCCCTTCGCGCTGCTCCCGGCGATCGTCTCCCTCCGCAAGGACGGCCGGTACTACCTGCTCGACGGCCAGCACTCCACGGAGGTGGCGGTGGAGAAGGAAGGCGCCGACTTCCTCCGGGACTGCATGGTCTACGAGGGGCTCACCGACGAGCAGGAGGCGAAGCTGTTCCTGGCGGCGAACCGCGACCGCAAGGCCGTGAAGCCGTTCGACATCTTCCGCGTCTCCATCACCGCCGGCGACCCGCGCAACACCCGTATCCTCAAGGAGGTCGAGAGCCTCGGCCTGGGCATCTCGGGCAGCACCTCGGCGAACAAGATCGGCGCGGTCCAGGCGCTCACCGCCATCGCGGTGATGGACGAGAAGCACGCCGCCCGGGACGAGAACAAGAACCTGATTTACCCCCTCGACCTCCCCGAGGGACGTTCCCCGCTGATCCCGCAGGTACTCCAGGTCGTTGAGGACGCGTGGGGCCGCAACTCCGCGACGTGGGAGGGGATCATGCTGCGCGCCGTCGCTATGGTCCTCGACCGCAACCCCGGCGCCCGGCTCGACCGCCTTAGCCGCAAGCTCGCTGGCCACAGCAAGCGCAAGCCGATCACGGTCGCGCAGTGGAAGGAGTCCTCCATCGCAAACACCGTCGGCGGCGGCGGCTCCTCCTCCCGCTCGGCCCCCCTCGCAAAGCTCATCGTCAATGAGTACAACGACGGCCTGACCGACACCTCGGAGCACCTGCTCCATCCCGGCCGACCCGACAAGGATTGAGCCACCCCACACGAAGGCCCCCGCCCCGGAGATCCGGACCCGGCGGGGGCCTTCGTCGTTTTCGGGCCGTATTCAACTTCCCTGGCTCAAGGCTCCCTTGACGCGCTCGGGTCCGAGCGAAATCGTCATGCAAAAGTGCGCAACCGACTCGACATGGGAGATCGCCATGGATCTACAGTTCGTCGGGATAGACCCCAACACCCAAGGCAACGGCTCGCCCACCGTCTGGGTGGACGCGGACCAGCAGGAGATCGTGATCCAGGGGTGGAAGGCCGATGAGGACATGTCGGCCAAGATCAGTGAGACCGAGTGGGTGCCGAGCCACGAGACCGGCATCCCCGAGCACGAGACCAGTTCAAGCGCACGGGCGTCCACCCCGACGCGGACCCCGCGACCGCGGACTGGGGCGGCTGGGTGCCGCTGGTGAAGGAAACCGTCGCTCGCGGTGTCGTGATGCGCCGGGCCCGCATCGTCTCCGAGCCGGTCACCGACTACATCCGCTTCGAGCACGCCGGAACCACCGTGAACCTGGCCGCTGGCGAGCTGGTGCGCTGGCTTCCGCGCCGGATGGCCTCGGACATCACGTTGCCCGGAAACGACTTCTGGATCTTCGACAACAAGGTGGTCCAGTTCAACCACTTCACCGGCGCCGGCGACTGGGCGACCCCGAAGTATTCGATGTCCGAGGACGCGGACGTGGTCAAGCTCTGCGTCTCCGCCTTCGAAGCGGTCTGGGAGCGCGGCATCCCGCACGAGCAGTACACCGTCTGAGCCCGCCCGACACCGAACAGACAGCCCATGCCCACCTCTCCCTCCTCCAGCGCTCAGGCCGCACGCGAGGCCGTCGCCGCGCGCCTGCGGGAGCTGATGCTGGACGCCGGGATCGACGGCAAGCGGCTGTCTGCCCGGTGTGGCTGGAACCCGGCGAAGACCTCGCGCGTGCTGACCGCCAAAGCGGCGCCCTCCGAGAGCGACATTCGTCTCTGGTGTGCCGCCTGCAACGCCGACAACCAGGCCGCCGACCTCATCGCCACCTCCCGCGCCGTCGAGTCGATGTACCAGGAATGGCGCCGCCTCCAGCGCAACGGGATGCGCAAGTTTCAGGAACAGGTCTACGCCCTCAACGAGAAGGCGTCCCGCCAGCGCGTCTACGTGTCCAACGTCGTACCCGGCTTCTTCCAGACACCCGCGTACGCCACCGCCCTGATGCGCTCCACCACCCGCTTCCAGGGCACCCCGGACGACGTCGCCGAGGCCGTCACCGCCCGAATTGCCCGCAGCCGCTTCCTCTACGAAGGCGGCCACCGTTTCGCCGTGGTCATCGAGGAGGGCGTGCTGCGCCACCGCTTCGGCACCGCCGAGGAGATGGCCGGCCAGCTACGGCATCTGCTCACGGTGATGCCTCTGGCCTCCGTCTCCCTCGGCGTCATCCCCTCGGGGGCCGAACGCACCGTCTGGCCGCTGGAGGCGTTCTACCTGTTCGACGACGAGCACGTGGTCGTCGAGACGCTCACCGCAGAGATCAACGTGCACCAGCCTCGCGAACTCGCCGACTATGCCCGCGCCTTCGCCGAGCTGTCCAAGATGGCCGTCTACGGCGACCAGGCCCGCACTCTCATCACGGCCGCGATCGACGCTCTCCGGTGAATCCGCGCAATCAGCCGCAAACGCATTGAGGGGTAATCACCGGTCTCCCTAGCGTGTGGAGTGCCGCTCGGGGGCTTGAAGGACCCTCCAAGCGGCCCCCCGAAAGCAGCGGCCCGTACCGCGCCCGCCCGTAGTGCGGGCCGCTGCGCCAACTCCACACGAGGAGAAGCCGATGACCGCGCCCCTCCCTCGCCCCACGCCGGACAGCGCCACGGACGAAGAGCCCCCGGCCTATGGCGTACCGAGCGCCCGCCTCGTCTCCCGAGCCGAGGCCGGTCTCGCCCGGTTCCTGGAGCGCGAGCCCGACCAGGCCGACGAGGAGGCCGCGCAGTGAGCACCGCCGGCTCCTTCTTCCACGAGGACAGCCACCCCTGGCTGCACAAGCAGGTCCGCGACATCGCGAGCAGTGGCGAGGGGGAGCTCACCGCCATCGTCCACGAGAAGAACGGCACCCGGACCGTCCGCGTCGCGCACATCCGTCCCGCCTCCGGCATCGAATGGACGACGGCCGCGGACAACCTCCAGCTCATCCCGTGAGACAGCGCTAGCGGTCCTCGCGTACGCCGTCGTCGCCACCGTCGCCGTTCTCGCTCTGGCCATCGCCGGCACGCCCGGCGGGTAGCCCACCGACTTCCGCCCGCCGGAGAACCGGCCAGGAGCGGATGCACCACCAGGCACCACTCGAAACACCGTCGAGAGGAGCACCACCATGTCCAGCACCACCATCGAACGCCGCGAGCTCGGCCGCTTCCTGGCCGTCGCCAGGAAGCAGTTCGCCGACGGCGAGGGTCCTGCCGAGATGTTCTCCCGGGCCGTGGACGCCGCGTGGCACCAGATTCTCGGCACCTCCGAGTACGCGGCGTTCAGCACCGCGCACGCCGGGACCGTCCTGGGGCACCGCGAGATGAGCGGCTCCGGCCCGATCGGCTGGGTGGCCACGTACGAGGAGGCGTACGGGCCGCTGCCCGAGATCTGGTTCACCGACGCCGACGGCATCCTCGACGAGGGCGCGCTCGCCCGATACAAGGAGACCGGCAAGGTGGCGGCCGAGTGGGACTGCGGTCCCACCACCGGGGATGGCGACGACGCCGCGCCGGGCAGCCGGTGACCCTCACACGTATCGACGGAGCGTCCCGGCCTACCGCTGGGGCGCTCCGCCTCGTTGAGGCCAGCACCACCAGGCCGAACTCCATCGACATCGCCGAGTACGTGGAGCGGATGACGGCCCACTGCCCCTACTTGTCCCCCTCTGTGGAGCGCGGGTTGACCACCTGGACCGTCTGCCGCGCCGACGGCAGCGCAGACGCGGTGGAAGCCGAGCTGTTCCATGCCGGTGCGCAGGCCGCCGAATGGCTACGGCCTCTGATCCACCGGCCGCACGGGTTCCTGTGGTGCGAGAACATCGTCATCCTGGGCGAGGTGCCCGGGGTCCGGCACCGTGATCTGTTGGCGTGGCCGCACTGGGCTCTCAAGAACCTGTATGGGCCCGTTGGGATCATGTTCGGCAAGTTCTACGCGGGCGAGCAGGAGGACACACGGGCAGGCGAGCACATCCCGGTCGCCCCGGTCTCGTTCCTCCCCGTGAGAGCCGTGATGCGTCGGCGCGACCCGCAATTCCTCCACGCGACCCCCGACCTGGCCGCCGCGCTCGCCGTGGCCAACGACGACGGCCGCAACGTCTTCGAGCACACCCCTTACGACTGGACGGAGATCCGCACATGGGCGAAGCGCTTCCTCCCCCCGGTGAAGCCCTCGACTGCCTCAAGGCCCACATCGGCGAGCCCTTCACGACCCGGCTCCTGAGCGACCGCCGCGGCTCGCGGGCCTGGAAGATCGAGGGCCCCGAGGGCACCGTCGCGTTGAAGGCGAACACCCCCGACGACGACACCGCCCGCGACAAGGCCGCCGAGACGGCGCAGGAGGACGACCACCTCGTTCGCCTCACCGACGTGGGCGCGCTGAGCCGCGGATACCGGGTCGGCGCCGGAGCCTGGGAGGGCGGCCGGTGGCTCGCGGTGCGCTGGATCGACGGCGCCCCCGTGTGGCGGGCGTTCGCCCCCGCACGCGGACCCCAAGACGACCGTCCGTCCGTACGCCCCTGGCTCCTGGGCGTCGCCTGGACGTGGGCCGAGCGGCTGGGACAAATGCACGCCGCCGGATGGGCACACGCCGACGTCCAGCCCACCAACACCCTGATCACGGACGAGGGCGCCGCGGCGGTCATTGACTACGCCCTCGCCTGCGGCCCCGGCGACGGGCGGCGTCTCCCGTACCGGGGCGCGCTCACCCACACCACGGCGCCCGAGATCGCGGTCGCCATCCTCTCCACCACCGCCGACACACACATCCAGGCGGAGCCGCCGGCCGACATCTGGGGACTGGGTGCGTCGCTCTTCTGGTGCTGGACGGGACACCGGCCGGTCGCCTACGCGGACGCCACCCCTCACGAGGACAAACTCAAGGCCATCGCGACCGGGGTCACGCTCTCACTCGACGACGTCCGACCGTGGGTGTTCCCCGAGTTCGAGAAGGTGATCCGCGCGTGTCTGACCCCGGCTCCGGGGGATCGGCCGTCCTCTACGGATCTGGCCGCCCTCCTCACCCCGTGATCGCGCTCCGTCCCCTCGCGGACGCCGACGCCCCAGCCATCCGCCGCGTCTACAGCGGGGCAACCATCACGTTCCTAGCCCGCCCCGCCATGACCTCCCAAGAGGCCGAGGACTACGTAGTGCGGGTGCGGGAGTGGGCGGCTGCCGATCCGGTCGAGCAGTACATCCTCGGCGTGGATGTCGCTGGGGACCTGGTCGGCGTCGTCAAGCTCGGCCGTCGCCCTGACGGTCACGGCCGGGTGAGCTACGTCCTGCGAGAAGACTGCTGGGGCCAGAGCTACGCGACGAAGGCGGTCAAGGAGCTCGTCGTCTTCGCCTTCACCACCGCGGGCCTCGACTCCCTCGGCGCCAAACACCACCCCGACAACCCCGCGTCGGGGCGGGTGCTGGCGAAGGTGGGATTCACTCGGCTCGGAATACAGAGGGGGATGATCGAGTACCACCTGGCTGCAAGGCCATGAGCGCGGGGAGCACCCCGTCCGCCACCGCGGATCCGACGTTCACACAGCCTGCGGCACCACCACTTCAGTCGAGAACACAGGCGGCGATCACCAATCACTTGAACCCAACACTGAAGCGCCCCCTCTGGAGACGGGGGCGCAGAAGTTTACGGGTCCTGCCAAGTCCACACCGGTGCAATCTGTCTCACAGAGGCAGGCTACTAGAGCATGGTCTGACCAGGAGATACCGACTTAGCCCTAGCCGTCCGCGCTTTCGGTGCCGGTCGAAGCTCAGGGAGGTACTTAGAGAGGCGCAACGTTATCGAGTCGCGCAGACGATCGACGGAACCGCCTGCCTCCAGAGCCGCCTCGGGCGCCACATCCAGAGTGTAGTGACTAAGCGCAGCCGCATCAGTACCGATCACCCGCCAGAGCTTCAACGGGTTCGGGGTGTTCGTCGCAGAGAGTTCCGTGTCGAACACATAGATCCATGCGGGAGGATTTTCGGCCGAGGCGTTCCCCTCCTGCACCAAACGCCACGTGCCATCGGGATGAGGAACGAGATCGGGGCGGCCGAGATGGCGCTGCCAGCTGTCCCACACTGCCTGCGGGATGGCCAGGATGCACCCTGCCGACGCGTCATGTGCCCCAATTTGAAACTTGAACATCATCTGATAGAAGGTGCGCTTGAAGGCGTTGGCAATATTCGGCCCCTCCACACCTTCAGAGAGCCATTGTGGGTGCGACTCAACGCTCGCACCGAACTCGCCCTTATGCATATGACGAGCGTTGCCGAGGTTCTTGACCGCCCTGGCGTACGTGCCATGGAAATCCATGGTTTGAATTTCGAAGATGCCATATTGACCGACGGTTACGGCTCCAGCATCACCAGGCAGCAGCTCGATCATGGTGGCATCGAACGAGAACTCGGGCGAACGACTTGTGGGGCTGATCGAGATCTCACCGCCAAGCTTGTTCTGAAAGTAGACGATGGTTGGCTTACCCTCAGCCACACGATTCCGCAGATCATCCGCAGCCTGGGGTTCCTCAAGCACTGGAACAGCAACGATGCTCACGTCGTCGTCAGAGGCATACCCGAAAAGCCTGTGGGCTGCGTCGTGCAGCATAGGGACATCGAGAGCTCTAAACGGGCAAGCCAACCAGTCCTGCCGCTCACCATTGCTGGTGCTGCTGATCGTGCAGACACCTTTCGAGTTCTCCTGCTTCACGCAACTGTGCTCTTTGCCAGTTACATCCGTAAGGAAGGGACACCGTTCGGTCTCTTGATCACTGAGGCTCGCCGGCGTTTCCGCAACGATAGGATAAACGCGATGCCCAAACCACTCGGCAATGAAGTTGTTCGACTGCTTCTTGATAGCCCTACCCCCGGACACTTACTCCCCCTCCTCTTCGACGTCTTCCCCCGGCATTTCGAAAGCTAGCTGTTCGAGTGCCGCATGCGCGTTCTTGGACGCTGCCTGATGAAACGGTTCGTGCAGTTCAAATCCGATTGCCTTGCGCCCTGAAGCGGCGGCAACTGACAGGGAGCGCCCTGTACCGCAGAAGGGGTCAAGAACCGTGCCCCCAGGCGGGCACGAACTGAGGATCCGCGGCTTGATCAAGTCCACAGGGAAGGTTGCAGAATGGCCGTCGGACCCCGAACGCACCGTGGTTTTGACGACATCCAGAGCGCCCCGTTCCACTTCCTCGATGTCGTAGTAGTACTTGGCCCGCCCCTCTTTCGGACGCTTCACGAAATGGAAGAAGTGCTCGTGGCCAAGCCTGAGTCGGTCCTTCTCCGGCCTGGGGGGAACGTTGGGCTTGTGCCAGATCAGATCGTTGCGGAGGATCCACCGACGATCCTGCATGGCGATGGCGAAGCGCGCCGGGATGAGGAGCAACTGCTTCTCCTGCCGGAAGCCGCCCATAGGCGTACGTCGGCGCGACCGCGGGTTGTCCCCCAGGCCCTGCCGGCCATCGTGGCGGATGCTCGACCAGCGTGCGAAGTAGGTGTCGCCGATGTTGATCCACATGCTGCCGCCGGGCTTCAACGCCGCGGCGCCGCGTTGCAGGATCTCTACAAGGTGACCAATGAACCACTCAGGGAGTGGTTCCAACCCGAGCACTCCTCCGTGCTTGCGGTACCAGTCGTACGGCGGGACGTCGGTCTGCACCCGACTCTCATCCTCGGCAAGCCACTCCTTGAGGATGTCCTCATTGTGCTCCTGGCCGTAGCTGCGCAGCCCCCAGTACGGGGGAGAAGTGATCAACAGGTCGATCGACTCGGCAGGGAGCTCAGCCATGAGGTCGTACGCGTCCCCCTGGTGAACCTTGATCCGGTCGTCGTGGGTCGCGAGCTCATCGACCTCACGAACTGCCTGCGTCATCTCTTCTACCTGTGCAACCACAACGAGAAGGGTAGAGGGTCGCTCCGACATTCATGCCAGAAGCAGCCCCTCGTGTGATCTACTACCGCGTTCCCATCACAGATGGTGACCAGGAAGGCGCACTCGGCAGTTCTCAGATTGTCGGCCCTCTGGGGAGGCACGCCTGACCGAGCTCATTCGCACCACCACGGCGCCCAGGTGCACACGGCCTCCGGCAGCTCCGGCTCGGTTGGCGGCTTCGGCAGAGGCCGGCGGTTCCAGGGGGCCGTCAGCCCGCGCTCCTGGCGCTGCTTGGCCGTGAGGCGGTTCGTGGGGTGGTTGAGGACGCTCATGGGCGTCTGCCGACTGAACGGCGCCGGGCCCGCCCAGTCAGGCCGCTCTTCGTCCTCAGGCGTCTTACGCCCTCGGAGCCGGTCCAGGGCGCTCTCCTTCTCCAGCTCGTACGCAGCCTTGCCCCTGCGTGTCGTCCACGCCTCGAAGGGGGCCTCGTCCACCCAGTACAAGGGTCTGCCCGTCGAGGGGTCCAAGACAGGCACGGGGCTGATCATCCAGGATGGCGGCTCCGGGCTGTACGGGGCCGTAGGCGACTCCGGCGGCGACTCGGCCAGGATCGCCTCCGCGTACTCCCTACGAGCCGATATCCCGATCACCGGCACATGCCGCAGCACCCTCCGTGCCGCCTTGCGCCGCCTACCCACGGCCGCTGTCCTTCCTCACGATCGGAACCAGCACGGGGTAGTCCCGCCGCCGTCGTGGTGGTGGAGGGGCCTCCGGTCGGGTGAAGTCGACTACCCGCTTCTCGGGCAGCGTCTCGGCCTCGCGCAGCGTCTCGTACTCGCGTCGCGCCTCTGGGGTCGTCAGGTCGATGACCGGCTCGACGTCGAATCGGCGCTGACGAAGGACCTCGGGGAGAAGCATCGTGCCTCCTGGAATTCACCGCTGGCGTGGCTCGACGTCCACACCAGCGGGGCGGGTATCAACGTCAACGTGGTCCGCGACGGCCAGGAAGGAGGTGGAGAACGAGCGGGCAACTCGGCTTCTTCAACTCCCCCGGCGCGACGGGCTCGGTGAGAGCCCGCCTCCCGTACCCGGCCAGCGGGGGCTTCACGCGTCTCGTGTGTTCAGCTCGGCGGCCACGTCATGCCACGCCCCCGCCGGGATCAGGATGGCCCGCCAGGGCCGGTTGCGGCCGTCCCGCAGGATGCGCAGCGGCGTCCAGGCCGTGCAGTGCTCGACATCGCGGGACAGTGAGCTCGACGGCAGGGCGACCTCGTTCAGCTCGCGTCCGCTGGGGAGGTAGAGGTCGACGACGGCGGCCCGGAGCCATCGGCTGCCGTTGTGGCCGCGCTCGAACCGGTCGAACCGAAGGAGCGCGTTGCCCTGGACGACCTTCCACCACAGGGTTCCCGACGCCCAGAAGCACCCGTCTGGGGCCTCGTCGTACACCTTGACGCCCGGCATGACGCGGGCCGCCGGCCCGGCGCTCGGCGGAGGGGCGAAAGAGTCGTGCAGGTAGCGGTAGGCCGTCGCCCACTGCGGCGGCGGGGCGGTGGTCACCAGACGTCCGAGTAGGCCGCGGCCGGACGCTCCGCCCGCCACGCGGCGGCCTGGTCCGGGTTCTGCTCGACAGCGGTCAAGCCGCCGCGGGAGGTGCGCCACCCTGTGTTCAGGTACCGCTGGACGGCATACTCATGGCTTGCGACGCGGACGTGGTAGAGGTTCAGGTAGCTCATGCCCGCGCTGGCGGCCCGGTTGCGCTCGTTCTTCGCACGCCGCACCTCCACCCACGAAGCCGTGCTCCCGCCCAGCATGGGGTAGTTCGGCCGCAGACTCTCCGCCGCCGCCTGCACCTCAGCCGCCCGCTGCCGCTCCGCGTAGGCGCGGCCCGCGTTGATCCAGAAGTCGCTCATCACTTTCTCCCTATGAAGTCCAGTACCCCTCTGGTGGGGCTCACTTCTGAATCGTGAGGCTCTGCTATTTCGTCGCGATAATCACGGGCGGAAACTGGGGATACGAAGTCCCTTCAAGGAGGTCCTCATGGAATACCGCCAGACCCGCGCCCGTGTCCCCCTCCTCGACACAAAGAGCCGGGCGCAAAAGTCGGTGAACCGGGATGTTGGGCTCCAGGAGAACCCGGTCACCTCGGAGTACCGGGACATGACTCCGGACGACGGATACCGACCCGGCGTCTTCCGTAGCGACGTCATGCTGCACCCGGACATGCAGCGCCACGACGGTTGGCGCCCGGCCGGCTCGTTCAGCCCCAGCTCGTACAACGGGCGCAGGGAGGGGCACGTCACCCTGGAGGAGTTCAGGCAGGCCCTCGTCAACTCCATGCGTGAAGGCGAGGAGCAACACGGCTGCCGGTTCACGATCCGTTGATCCGGACGGCGGCTTACGATCATGCGGCGCGGAGCCGGTAGCTGGGGGTGGTCCCCGATCCGCGCCCATGGAGAACAAGAATGATGAAGCACAAGACGACAGTCGGCACGCTGGCCCTGGTCGGGACACTGGCCTTGACCGGCTGCGGGGGTGGGGGCGAGAAGCCCGCGGCCGACGCGAAGGCTCCCACTTCGTCGGCTCCGGCCAAGCCGGTTCCGCCGTACAAGATCACGCTCCAGAAGCTCATGGGCGGGGTTCCGCACATCGACGTCGAGGTCGACTCGATGGAGAATCTGCGCGGCGTGTTCGAGAAGGTCGCCACCGACTCCAAGGAGATCGGCCAGCACCAGATCCGGATCGCCTGTTCCACAGGCGGCACCAAGGGCGGCAACGGCCAGGCGGAGATGATGAACTTGCTGGCGTACGGCACGTACACGCCGAACCTCTGGCAGGGCGACATCAAGCTGCCCAAGGGCGGCGCGACGTTCACTGAGGAGACGGGTAAGTCCTGCCCCGCGAAGTAGGTTCTGCGTAGCGTCGGGGCCTCACGAATCCGTGAGGCCCCGAAATGGGGGGCTCGAAGGTATGTCCGTCCGCTGCCCTATGAGGACGGCACCCGTCTCGTGAGTCTCCGCGCTGGTCTGTGCTGGACTATCGAGGTCAGCTCTCGGCAGCCTCAACGGCCCGAACCGCCTTACTGTGCTTGTCGAGGATGCCGCCGATGCGCTCCAGGGCCACCGTGGAAGGGTTGATGTCGTTGGTGCCGACGAGGTGGTCGATGAGCGTGCCGAGGCCATCGTTCCCATTGGATGCGTAGAAGAGCACCTTGGCGTTCTGGTCGCGCGGGATGCGGCGAGGAATGTGCTGGATGCCGCGGCTGGCGAGTTCGGCCTCGATACGCTCGACCTTGCGCACCCCAAGCCGCTTGTCCCCCGTGATGTCCTTGAGCCCCCGCGCGCCCCAGAGGAAGAAGCCCTGTGTCTCGACGATGGTGGCGATGCCATCGAACATGGCGCTGGTCGTCTCAGGGGTCACGGTGGTCATGGGGCAGTCCTTGTCGTCCAGTTGGGTCAGCGAGTAGCAGCGTACGGTGGGGCTGCCGCCCGTGCTGGAGGAGTTGACGTGGACGGGGTTCATGCCGTAGCGCTGCCCCGGGGCCAGGGAACTCCGCGGGGCGAAAATTTGCGGGGCGCCAATGGCTCCCCTCTGCCGCTACTACAGGTACGAGCGTGCGGTCGCTGGCGCCGGCGCGGGGTTCGACAGTATCGAGACCTGTCCCCGCGATTACTCCTGCTGGAGCCACGTGCTTACTCACGCTAGAGCCAGGGGTGGCGCGCAGCGCCTGGCGTCAGCATTTCAGGCAGTGCCCTGGCAGTAGATAGCCTGACCTGCATTTTTCCCGGGTCCGGGAAATGGCTCACCGGCAGCAGCAAGCTCCCGCCGGATTAATTCCGCGGGGGCCCTTCACTTTTCCGCACGCGTGGGGATGTAGATCGGCCGGGCGCTGAATGGCACGAGCACGTCGGCCCGCATGAGGGGCGCGGTGACGTGCTGGCCGCAGCAGACGTAGGGCTTCCCGCCGTCGGGGGTCACCTCCCACACGACCGGGCTCTCGCACTGTTCGCCCTTCGTGGTGAGGATGGTGCAGATGTCGGTGTTGATGTCGGTCATGACGTGTTCTCCTCCTCGGCGCGGTGTCCAGGGACGTCCTGGTAGCGGACCGCGCGGACACCCCTAGCACCCCTCCGCGGAGGCGCCGGAGCATTCGTGCGGGCTGGTGATTTTCTCAGGCCGGCTCAGTGCGCGGGACGGGGATGGTCGGGATCTTCGCCATGGCGTTGCCGTCCCACTCATCGCGGGGTCGGATGTAACCATCGGCCACCTTGGAGTTGGGAGACCAGCGGCCCTGTTTGCGGATGGCCGCTCCGGACGCTCCGTGCTCGTCGGCGATGGTGGCGCCGCTGGCGCGTGCACCGTGGGCGGTGAGCTTGAGGCCGTTCTCGTCGTAGAGGACTCCGGCCTTCTCGGCGAGGGCCTGGATGATGTCGTTGACGCTCTCGGCGGACAGGGCCTCGCCCACGTTGCCCCAGCGGTCGATGCGGCGCAGGATCGCGCCGTCGGTGATGCCGGCCGCGGCGAGGACATCGCGGTATTCGGTCCAGGAGGTGACGGGGTCGAGGAGGTCGTCGCGCCGTGGCATGGTGACCCACTCACCTTCGGCGGCCTGGTCGGTCTTGCTGCTCGCGAAGAAGAGTCGGACGCCCTTGCGGGGGACGACCACGACGTCCGGGATCACTCGGGCGGCGAATTCCTTGCGGCGGGTCATGGCCCAGACCGACCAGACAGCGATGAGTCGGTCTCGCAGGCCACGCAGGGTGTCGGTGTCGCACTGCTGCACCATGGCGGCGAAGCCGTCGATGTCGACGGTCGCGGATTTCTTCACCCGGCGCCCGGTGTCGGCGAGGCGCTTCTTGTGGGCCTTGATGAGCAGTCGGGCCGGCCGCGGGTCGGGGTGTCGCTCGACGGGGACGCGGGCCCAGGTGTGCGCGGCGAGGATCGCGGCGACGGCCTGGCCGAGGGCGGACGCGCCGTACGGCTGGCGGGTCTTGTCGCTGGGGATGTCGCTGGTGACCCTGATCCACTCGGTCAGGGTTTCGGTGGTCATGGGGAAGTAGCTGCGCCCCATCGCCGTACACCACGCTTCGGCCCTCTTGAGCCAGAAGTCGTATTTCCGGTAGGTCTCGCGAGGGATAGCCGCTTTGAGTGCTTCGACCGTCTCAGGGCTCAGGTCATGATCTGCACTGTCATGAACGAGAAGATGCGTTTCGTGATCGACGGGGAGGAGCTCCGCATCGATGATATCGAGCTCGGACATGAGTTCCTTTCCTAAATCCCGGTAAGCACGGTTACCAGGACTAAGACATACATTAGTAAGGAAGTTGACGCCATGTCGGGCCGTTCCGGATCTTGGACTCGACCGGCAGCCCGATACATCGACCTCATGTCGGATTTCTCGAACTGCATCTTTTAGACCGTGTCCTACATGGTCAGTTTGAGGAGCCGTTTGTAGCAGCAGATGGCTGCGGCGAGGCCGAGAAAGGCCAGGTAGTTGCGGGGGTGTCGTTCGTAGCGGTGGTTGAGTCGGCGGTAGCCGGTCAGCCAGGACATGGTCCGCTCGATCACCCACCGGCGGCGCCCGAGCCGTTCGCTGGACTCGATGCCCTTGCGGGCGATGCGGACGCCGATGTGCTTACCCCAGAGCCATTTCCGCAGTTCAGGGATGTCGTAGGCCTTGTCGGCATGCAGCCGCTGGGGCTTGGAATCGGCTGCGTGGGATTCGTGTCCCATGTGGAAATGGGACAGCATCGGCTTCAGGGCCTGACTGTCGTGGGTGTTGGCCGCGGAGAGTCCGACGCGTAGGGGCAGTCCGGCCGCGTCGGACAGGACGTGCATCTTGGAACCCGGCTTACCTCGGTCCACGGGGCTCGGACCTGCAAGTTCGCTCCCTTTTTAGCGCGGACGTGAGCGGAGTCGAGGACCGCCCGGGACAGGTCGATCAGGCCGTGGCCGTCCAGGAGCCCGAGCACCTTCTGGTGCAGTCAGCCCCAGACCCCGGCACGGGACCAGATCAGGAACCGGCGGTGCACGGTCGACTTCGACGCCCCGAAGCACGGCGGCAGGGCACGCCACGCACAACCGCTGACCAGGACGTAGATGATCGCGGCGAACACCGCCTCGTCATCGATGTTCGCGACCCCACCGCCCTGCGGCCGCACCCGAGCAGGAGGCAGCAACGGCTCCGCGATCTCCCACAATCCATCCGGAACGATCCATCCCCACCGCCCACTCCCCATGACCAGCCCAACAGACCACCAGCCATGTAGGACACGGTCTTAGACCTCGACCTCGACCGGAGTTCTTCGACCGCCTGCGGCACGAACTTCCCCTACTGGAAGTTTTTAGTTTTTCTATGGGCAACCGCGACACAGCAGCCAGCGCTATCGCGAAAAAGCCCACCGCGGAATCGACTTCGCCGGCCGCCACGCACACCTGGACAGGCACCCTCCCGAACGCAGTGGCATTGGGGCCGCGTCCTCGCGGCCGGCGAGCTCCACGAGAACTTCGCCGAGAACCAGGACCAGACGGTGCGGCGCCAACACCGCCTGGTCCTCCTACACCCGCTACCGCACGGGCCGGATCACGTCGATGGACTCGGCCCACGCTGCCGCCCAGAACGCCCCCCAGCTCGCGGTCACCGCCCACGCCGTCCTCCACGGCCTCGCCCGCGTCGGCACCGGCTCCCACTCGATCGGTTCCACGAACCTGCGCGCGTCCGCCGCCTGCCTGCGCATCACGGACAGCTCAGCCAGTTTCATCTCCAACAGCTCCGCCTGCGCCTGCGCCTGCCTGATGACGTCCTCGGCGGCTGCGACGGCCAGGGCCTCGACGCACGAGACCACCGCGTCCAGCTCGGCGGACCACCGCTCGAAGTCGGCCCGCTCACGCTCGATCTCCGCCCGCAGCTCGGCCAGCGGGCCGACGACCGGCGCGGCCAGGACGTAGTCGTCATCGTCGTAGTGCGCGGCCTGTACGTACGGCTTCGGCGCGGGCGGGGCAATCACGTAATCGTCGTCGTCCCAGAATTCGGGGCGGACGAACGGCTCCGGCTCCGTCCCCTCCACCCACAGCGCGCGCGGGTCGGCGTACTCCGTACCGTTCGGGTTGTCGTCCCACAGCACGCGCACGCCCTTACCGATGGCGCTGTACGACGTACGCCCGGTGCGGCCGTCCAGACTGAAGCGAACGTTCGGCTCCCAGAAGCCACGTCCGGTGTTGGGCTGCTCGCTGACGGGCGCGAGGTCCAGCGTGAGCGGCAGGTCCGGCAGCGCGACCGGGCGGCGCGGCACCACCAGCGTCATGGACAGCAGCGCCCCGCAGATGTCGACCCGCTCCGGCTGCTCGCGTTCCTCGGCGAGCTGCTCCCAGCACTCCGCCTCTTCCGGGTCGACGGGTGCGGACTCGCCCGCCTCGATCCTCCAGATCGCGCGGCGCTGCGCCCGGGAGATCTGCGCGAGGTCCTGCGCGGGCATCTCCTCGTCGTCCTGGTCGTCGGGGAACTCAGGGTCGTTGAAGGTGCAGCCGGGCTTCCAGTCAGGCCCCACGTACTTCTCCAGGGTCTCCGTCATGGTGGGCGCGGTGCTCTTGTCCGCGTGCTTCCAGACGACCGGCGCGCGGTGTACGTCGCCCACGGTCTCCCACTCGCCGCTGATCTCATGCCCGTTGCGGTCGGCCAGCGCCCACGCCGCCGTACGCGACGCTCCCCGCGTCCCGAGCCGCTCCCCGCCGCACGCGCACGTCAGGGCGCTGCGTACCTCGGGGGCCGCCTGCGGGTCGATGACGAGCCACACGTAGGGGTGGTGGCTGCACTCGTCGGCGGCCTCGGAATCCTCGGCGGCAGGCTCTTCGAGCTCCGGCACGTAGCCCGTCGACCCCATCGGGCACGACGTCTCCAGCATCACGCGGCCGTCCTTGTGGTTGGCCATGGCGTTCTTCGTGTCGGTCTTGGTCGGGTACCAGGTGACCCCGCCGCACGAGCACTCGCCCACGTAGCCGTAGACGTCCGTCCGAGGAGATGCAGCGTCGTCCCTCGTCATCGCACGCACGCTGACCACGTGCTCCGCCGGGTCCCACACGGGCTCGCCGGCCGCAACCGCGCCCCGCTCCTCGTAAATCACCTGGAAGGGCTCGGGCAGGCCGTACCAGTCGCACAGCCGCTCCACGGACTCCTGGAGGGTCTCGCCCGCCTGGGACGGTACGGCGTTCTGCTCGTGGTTCTGGAGGTGGAAGGAGGACGCGCCCGCCCCGGCGGGGAAGAAGCCGATGCGGCACTCAATCTCCGGGAACCCGTCGAAGGTGACCGAGCGGAGCCGGTAGCCCTTGGGGTGGGTCGCCCAGTCGTTGACGTCCCGTACGCGGGCGGTCGTCTGCGGCTCGGCGGGGACCGGGGCGAAGCCGCGCACCCGGTGCAGGTTGGTGCTCACGTCGGTGAAGCCCGCGTCCTGCAGGATCTCGGCGAACTTCTCCAAGCGCTCGTCCCACAGCTTCCGGTCCGCGAGCTTGCGGGGGCGGCGAGGGTCGTTGTTCAGGACGGGGACGACGCAGACGGCGTGCATGTCGTTCATGACGAAGAAGCCGTGCGGCCTGGTGGTGTCCTGGTCGTTGTCGTGGTGACCGGCGGCGGCTAAGACCTCCTTGGTGTGCCGGATCTCCCAGCGCAGCGCGCGCGGCTTCGGCTCGTACCGAACGGCGGGGGCCTCTTCCTTCCTCTCCTGGACCTCCACGTCACGGCCGGCCGGAACGTGGGCGTTTCCCTGCGCGGGCTCTTCTGTGTCGGCGGCGTCCGCGCCGTACTGTTTAGCGAGGTACGCGACGAGGCGCGGCATCCACTCGATACCCAGCGCCGCGCCCAGGAGAGCCGCCGCGACGACCGGGGCGACGACGTCGCCGATCTGCTGACAGACGCTCGTACGGCTCCCCTGCACCGGGTAGTCGTGCGGCATCGTGATGAGGGAGAGGATCTGCCGGATGGTGAACCGGCCGCCCTTCTCGCCGACGTCCACGGAGCGGATGCGGGAGGTGAACGCGGTGTACGGCTTGGCGTCGCTGATGGTCACGACGTTGCCGCCGCCCGTGCGCTTGCCCACGCCCCGCGTGAAGACCTGCGTGCCCTCGGGCAGGCCCGTTGCCGTCGCCGCGCCCGTACGCAGCCCCGGGGCCTCCAGGGACACGCCAGAGTGGCCGTCGCGCCGCGCTACGAGGAGCGACCGCACACGCTGCGTGGGGCTGCCGAACTCGGCAGCGTCCGCGATCGTCCACTCAGCCATGCCCCAGCCGGAGAGCTGAAAGTCCGCGACGATCTCCCCGCGCAGCTCCTTGGGCAGCTTCGAGGACTGCTCGACGGCCACCCACTCCAGGGGAGCCCCGGCGGCCTGCAAGCCGAGGGACCACACGGCCACTTCGAGCATGAGGTGACCCGTCGCCCCGCTGTAGTCGGCCATGTCCGCGCGGACGTCCGCCCAGGTCTCCCCGTTGGGCTCCTTGTGGCTCAGCTCCTTGCCGAACTCCGGGTAATCGCCCATGCCCCCGAAGGGGATGAACCCCGCCACGCGCCGCGCCAGGTCGAAGCCCTCTTCGAGAATGTCGATGTTCTCCGGCAGCAGACCGGCGCGCTTGCCGCTGTCGGTGTAGTCCGTGCACGGCGGCGTCACGATCAGCCCGCGCACCTCATGGAACACCGGGTCCGATGGGTCAAGGCTGGTCACGTTCGCCTGAATCGCGAGGAACCCCGCCGCCTTGAGCGTCCGCACACAGTCCGCGTCGTTGTCTACGTTGATGATCTCGACGTCGCGGCCGAGCTGCTGCCGCAGGACGTCCCGCAGACCAATGACCATGCCGCCCGGCCCCGAGAAAAGGTTCAGCACCAACAGGGGCGCGTCGTCCCCGCGCGGCTCCAGGAACCGGGCGAGCTCGGGGAACCGGCGTACGACGTCGCTCTCCGGCCGCTCCTCCGCGCCCGGCTCCGGCTGCGCCTCGCCCCGGGCCACCGCGTCCGCGAGGATCGCCCGCTTCATGGCCGGGCGCTTCGGCTCGTACTCACAGACCGTCTCGCCGGAGTCGACGTGCGTCACGGTGTAAGTACCGGCCAGCATCGACACCACATAGGTGTGGCCGAGGAGTTCGGCCCGTTCGCGGCCCTTCTCGCCGCTGAACTGGATGTCGTCGGCCTTCGGCGCGCTCTTGGACACGACCTTCTCCCCCACGGTGCTCTTTGTCGTCCCGGTGCTCTTCGCCGCCTTCGCCTCCCGCTTGGCCCGGATCGCCTCGGCCTCCGCGTACAGGGCCGCCGCCACATCGGGGTGCGGGTTGGTCTCCCCCGCCGCCAGTGCGGCCGTCACCATCTCCGCGACCAGCTCGTGCAGGCGGCCCTTCCAGGCGACCCAGGAGCCCAGCTCGCCGCCGACCTTGCCCGCGATCTTGTGCGCGACGTCCCAGGGGTCGCCCTGGTGGCCGTAGGCCTCGACCAGACGGCGCGTGAGGTGCTCGGCACAGACACCGACCCTGCCCATCACGGAGCTGCCCTCCGCGAGGATGTCGACGACGAACCGGCCCGGCGACTTCCGGGCCCGGCACCCGCTGTGCTCCCAGCCACCAGGGGCGCACTCCATCGCGTCGTTGCCGTGCGGCTCGTCAGTGCCGACGATGACCCAGCGGTCCGTGGGGATCTCGTCCAGGCCCTCGCGGGTCAGGTAGAAGACGGCCCGCTTACGGAACGCCCCGTCCACCGCGCCGCCGCCCGAACCGGCCTCCATCAGCCAACCGGACGCGCTGCGCTCCCAGCCCCACGGATACGACGCCATGATGCCGACGCGGCCGTATCGCTCGACGCGCCACACGCGCGGCTCAAGCTCGGTTTCCACCGACTCCGCCGACCACTCCACGCGCTCGGAGTTCATGTGCCCATATCGCGCCCACACGTCCGCCGCCCACGCCGCCGACGCCGAGTCCTTCCGGCACCACTCGACCGCCGCCGCCAAGTCCTCCGCGTCGCCGTCCTCGCTCTCCGCCCACCAGAACCAGCCGCCGGACGACGAACCGATCGTGGAGAACGGGGCCCGCGCGACCTGCCAGCGATCCCGGCCGTACGACCGGGAGCACAGCCGGTAGCCGTGCCCGGCCGCCGTCGTGAACGTCCAGTCCTGTCCGTCGTCCTCGGCCCGGTGGTGCTCACCCTCGTACGGCTCGACGGACTCGGCCGCCTGGAGCTCGACGGGGAACACCGGCTCCGGCTGCTCCTGGTCGCCGTCGCCGTCGAGCGGGCGCACCGGTGCCCGCCACGCGGTCTTGTTGCCAGATGACAGGGTCACGATGGTTCCGCGCAGCTCACCGGCCAGCACATGGCCGCGCTCCGCGAGCATGTCGTCAGTGACCTTGGACGCCACCGACGCCAGCATCCGGTACGCCGCACCCGTGGCCGGATTGCACACCGGCGCGAGGACGGGAGAAAGGCACGTGCGGCATTCGCAAACCAGACGGAACCCAACACCAAAGGTGTTGTCGAGGATGATTTCTACGTCCGTCGGAGTGCCCGCGCACGGCTCCGAGATTTCCTCGGCGTACGGAATCATGGACGTCAGGTAGCTTTCCGCGAGAACGGTAACCAGCGGCTCACCGGTCGCCCCCTCCGGAATTTCATGCATGTCGTACGAGCTCGCCCACACGTAACGCGACTCACCGACCCCGGTCGCCCCGGTCGCCCATACGGTCATGGAAAAACCGGAAGCGTTCGCATCCTTCTGTACGGCGGACATAGTGTACTCACCGGGCAGGGTGAATTCCGGCTCCGACTCTTCGACCTCTACCGGCTCCGGCGCAGGGGCGATCTCCGCGATATTCGAGCGGACCCACTTGGTCACGGCCCCCGTGGACTTGTAGCCCTTCCGGATGTACCGGCCGTCCAGCGTGATGACGTCGTACACGGTCATCATCTGGTCGTAACGGCCGCGCATGTGGCGCTCGCCACAGTAGGCCACGGTTCGGCCGTCAGCGTCGGCCACCACGAAATAGCGCGCAATGCCGTTCTCTCGCACGGCTGCCTGAACGGAGGCAGAGCTCTCCCCCGGAGCGTGAGTCATTTTCGAGAAACCCCTATCGAAAATCGTCGCCTGGATTACCCGGGTTCAGCGGGCACGCCCTTTTGGGCATGGGTCGATTATCTCGTAAATTCGCGGGAGGATACCAGAGGAAATGGGGACGAGAAGCGTGATTAAGGCGACGTCCAGGGGGTGGGATTCAGCTTGCGACAAACCCGATGCCCTGGACACCCCGGCAAAACGTGAGATGTCGCGCTAAAAACGACCCCCCGGCCCTTAAGTAACTTCTGAGGGCAAATACGGTCCTGGCCTGTCTCACAGCAGACGGCCATTCAAGCACAAGCAGTGTCACTTTCCGAGACAGTGGCCCGAGTTCCCCGTCCAGGCTGCTAGCATCTCGTTTCGAGAACTCCAGTCGCCTGGACTCTCGCGCCCCGCCGGGGTTCACCCTCCGCAAGGAGCGGCCGGCGGGGCTTTTCCGCACCCAGATGCTGGCGGGTGTCCCACCACGGCGCGGGCGCCATCTCCGAAATCCCCCGTCACCCGTTCCTAGAACCTCGTAGCCTGGCCTGTTCTAACCAGAGCGTGAGGGGAGTTGGTGGCGTGAGCGAGACCAAGGAGAAGTGGCGACCGACGCAGCACGGCGCCAACATCGGCCACACATCGGCGTGGATGGCGCACCGCAAGGTCGCCCTCGACATGCACCGCATCCTCAGCGAGGACGATCCCGACCGTGCGGTCATAGACGCCCCGTACACGGTGATGGCGCTGCGGCACGTGATCCGGGGCGTCCGCATGGCCCACGAGCACCTCAAAACCGAGCCGGCGAAGGAGCTGCCGCGCGAGGCGCTGGCCGACTTCGACAAAGCCGTGCCGGGCGGCAAGAAGGCCCGCGACGTGATCGAGCACTTCGACGAGTACGCCATGGGGATCGGGCACCTCCAGCAGCCGGGCGGGTCCCGTCGGGACAAGACGCCGGACGACGACCTGTCGGAGCAGTACAACCACCGTCTCGAATGGCGAGTGATCGGCGACGAGCGGCGGCCGGTGTACGTCGCGGGGCCGTTCGAGGTCGACCTGGTGGCATCGGAGGACGCGGCCTTCCGGCTGGTGTGCGACACGTACGAGGCCCTGCTCCTGGACGAGGGTAACCCGTGGCCGCGTGGCTGGGCGTACGAGCTCCAGCGCGGCCCCCGGCGGTCATGAGGGAGCGGTTCAGGACTGTCGTGCCTCACCAGTTCTCGGAGGCCCTCGGCGAGACTCACTGAGACTCACGCATCAGCGCTGGCCGGATGGCTCTCTGCGCTCCGGCCGGCGCTGCGTCCCCATGCCACACTCAACTCATGACCGGTTCGATCCGGCCAACCTAGCGACGAATTACCCAGCAGGACTTAGCAGTTGCTCGCGCGGAACGCCCCTCCAACCCGCGCGAACCCACTCGGACCTCGGCCGAACCCACCCGAACACGGGTCTTGGCAGTTTCCGCATCACGTCCTCGCCGCTGTCAGCCGGCGCCTCTACGCTCCAGGCACACCCCGGTTCTCGGGACGCGTACACCCACACCACGCCTTCTACGAAGGGAACTTCGTCATGCCCGCATGGCCGCGTATCACCTGCCCCGTCTGCCGCCGATCCGTCGCTGTGAACCCGGACACCCGGCGGGTCACCGACCACAAGCATCCGCGGCCCCGCGAGCGCGCCCTCGACCTGGTGCTGTGCCACGGGTCCGAGCGCGAGGTCGAGCTGGGCGGGGTGGTGTTCCTGCCGTTCGACGAGGACAAGTCGGTGACAGAGGAGACGCTTTTCTGACCCCGGCCGGCTCAGGGTTCAAGACCTTAGAGTGCCCGCCATGTACTCGACATGGATCTCCCTGGCAGCCGAGCAGACCGCGGGCTTCGACTGGTCTCCGCTCATCACCGGCATTGGCGTCCTCGGCGGCGCGGCGGTCGCGGGTTTCTTCGGACTCCGCACTCAGGCCCATCAGCGCAAGGCGGCGGAGGCGCAGGCCGACCGCGACGTGAGCAAGTGGCACCGGGAGCTTCGACGCACGTCATACGTGGACTGTGTAGTGACGTACGAGAGGCTGCGGGACATGGTTGAGCCGCTCGGCCGGATTCTTCCCTCGATCCGAAACAGCCCGTTGTCCCCGGAGCAGGAGACCGAGTTGAACGGGCTGCTGGCGACGCTGGACGAGCGCTACGAGGACATGTTCCGCAAGTGCCAGATAGTGCGGCTGGAAGGACCGGCTGACGTTGCCCACACGGCTAAGGGGCTGTACCTCGCCGCGGCGGACTTCCGGCAGGCGGCCAGAGAGCGGGCGCGGGCCGCACAGGAGGGCACCGGGCGAGTCGACGGGAGCACGTGGGACTCCTCGACCGCAGACATGATGAACACGCTGGAGGAGTTCATCGAGATGGCCCGAGGCGTGATCGCGGTGGACTGAACAGGTTCTCCACCGCCCCTGGCGAATCCTGGCGAACAGCGCAAGTGCTCCTCCATGGCCGGTACCGTCACCGACATGACAAACGGCCATGACATGACGCCGCCCGCTCCTCCTGCCGTACCGGGCACGCTGCGGCTGCGGCTGGACCCCTGGGGGACTCATAGCGAGGTGAAGCTCCGGGTCAGCCCGGAGATCGCGGTGGACCTGCTCCGCGAGTTGAAGGGCGCGGGCGGGGACGCCGGTGAGCGCCAGGAGTTCGGCGCCATGGGTGAGCTGATCGTGCTCGGTCTGATCATCCGGGACAACGGCGGCTGGATGACGCTGCGAACCGCGATCGAGGCCCTGGCCAACCGGAACAAGGACAAGCACATCCGCCTGGAGTTCGGCGAGGCGGTGCTGGAGATGGACGGTTATAGCGCCAAGGAAGTCGAACGGCTTCTCGGCCCGGTGCGCGAGAGCTTCGACGAGGCCGCTACCCGCTGGCAGCAGTTTGCGAGCCAGCAGCAGGACACTTCCGAGCTGGAGCCGCCGACGTCGGAGTGAGCCGACAGTGAAGCCGTCGCGCCGCGCGGACAGTGGCCGGCGGAGAACCCATACCTCGGCGGCCTCGTTGAAACCGGCGTGTTGGTGACGATCAGGTTCGAGGCCGTCACGAGGTGCGCCCCGGGCCGGGATACATGGCCCTGTGTGCGGCCTGCGGGGTCGAGCCGCGCCCGGAGGGCTATGGGCTGCTCGTCGGCCGGGAGGCGGGCAGTGGCCGCCGGTACGCGCTCCTGCACACCGACCTGGAGCTCTGCTCGATGGTAACGACGGCGCTGCGACCGGAGTTCCTGCCGGGTGAGCGGATCGTGCTGCCCGAGACCGGCATGGTTCAGGTGCCGGACGGGGTGGAGTGGGATGGGTGAGCCGGCCCGCGCCATTCTCGCGACGTTCACGGTGCCGGTCGGGGTTCAGTCGTCGAGGCGGATGCTGATCTTCGAATCGCTGTCGACGACCACGTAACCGGGGTGGCGAGGTTCGTAGGCGCCGGGTCCGACGCCGAGGAGGGCGACCTGCGCGAGGAAGACGGCGGTGTTGTAGTCCTCTGGCATCTGCTCGGGGTGCTCGGTCACGAGCGGTCCTCCTCAGGCCGTCCCCAGACGGGGCAACCGGGTTGGTGGGTGTGCAGAAGGACGACCAGGCCGTCCGGGGTGGTCGGCTTGCGCACGGTGGTTACGTGACAGCACGTAAAGCGGTTGAGGACGGAGCGGGCGCTGGCGGGGAACTCGTTCCAGGATCGCCTGATGCGGGTGGGGCGCCCGGCTCGGCGGCGGTGTCTCGGCATCACACGCCCCCCTTCTGCTTGCCGCGGGGAGGCTTGATCGCCGGGTCGATCCAGCGGTTGATGCCGGTGAAGTGGGCGCGGACGACGGCGCCGATCTCGCGGACGGTCTTGCCGTCGACATAGAGGTCGTTCGCCTTCACGAACCAGGCCGGCGGTGTCTCGCCCGGCCACCAGTCCGCAGGCTTCGCCAGGTCGGCGCTGTGCTTGGCGGGAGCGGCGGCTGGGGGCATCGTCTTGCGCTCGCGGCGCCCCCAGCGCGGGGCAGCTGTGGTGCGTTCTGTCTCAGGTTTCTGCCTTGCAGCGTGAGACTGAGATTGAGATTGATCGGTGTTGTAGGCCCTTTCAGGGAGATCTGTCTCAGTCTCAGTCTCAGCACGTGCGGCAGGGTTCTGAGACTGGTGTGGCACGTCGCTCACGATCTCCAGGGCGTCCTTGAGCACCCAGACAGAGCGCCGCTTGTCGTGCGGGTCGGGCTCGGAGAGCACCACATCAGCCATGACGCGGTAGGCAGTTGCGCGAGAGACGCCCTTACCGCTCAGCATCTTTACGACGGCGCGGGAGTCGGCCCGGCCGCCTGCCTCCTCCAGGATACGAACGATCTCAGCGGCGGCTTCGTCGCACTTGTATCTGTCGTTCTCGGCCTTCGACTTCTTGGACGCTACATCTTCGAACCGCCGGTCGGAGTAGGCACCGGTGAGACTGGCCACGGTGGTGGTGACGAGCTTGTCGCCGGCCGGGATCTTCCGCTCCTCGATCTCGTACTCGAAGGGCGGGAAGTCCTCGGAGCCGAGGTTGTTCTTCTCCACGAGGATGAGTCCGCTGGACGAGCCGCGTTCCTTGGTGAAGGCCCAGTGGCAGCGGACGGCGTCGCGGATCGCGTGGGTGCCAGAGATGGCGTCACCGGCGTCGCCGCCGCTCTTGCGGACGTGGGTGATGACGATGATGGTGCAGTCGGTTTCGTCCGCCAGCCGGGCCAGGGGATCGAGCGCCTTGCGGATGTCCTCGGCCTTCGCGCTGTTCAGCTTGTCGTCCAGGACTCCCAGCAGAGGGTCGATCCCCACCACCTTCGCCTGCTCAGCGATGATGCGTTCACGGAGCTGGTCGATGAAGCGGGGGAAGCTGACGCGCAGCTCGTCACCCGTGAGGCCGTTCCGCACGGTGAACTTGTGCACGAGGCCGAGGTCCGCCTCGGCCGCCGCGAACCGGGCGGTCAGCGTGTACTTCCAGGAGTCCTCCACCGCCACGTAGAGGACGTGGTGCTTCCGACCCGCCAGAGCGCCGTTCGAGGTACCGCGCGTCACCCGGGCCAGTAGACCGATCGCCACGGTGGTCTTCGCGCACCCGCCGCGGCCGGACATGACGATGACGTGGTTGGCCGGCGCGATTCCGAGCCCGCTGACGGGATCGATGACCAGCCACTCGGGCTCTTCGATCTCCTCCAGGACCGGACACGGAGACTCGGCGACGAACAGGACCGCCTGCCCGCGCTCGGCACGCAACCGCTCCTGCTCCTTCTCCTCTTCGACCCGACGCCGACGCCCCTCGGCGCGTTCCCGCTCGTACTGGGGATCATCCTCGCCGTCGGCCACGTTGGCTTCGGATTCGCCGCCCGAAACCCCCGAATCCTTGTGGTTGTCGCCCGGCCTGGAGCCGCTCGCGGGGCCCCAGCTGAGCAGATCCTCCATGTCCGGTGTCATCCCGTGGTCACGCAGGATCTCCTCGGCCTCCTCGTAGGACGTGGTCATGCCGCCACCCCCCGAAGCGCCCGGGTGAGCTTGTTCTCGGCGTCCCAAGCGGTCAGGCCGATGCGCTCAGCGGCCGTGGCGAGGACCCCACGTACCATGTTTTCGTCCGCCCCCTCAGCGACGGCGTCCGCGAGGCGGCAGGCCGACCACCACAGATGGTTGTCGCGGTTGCCCTCGGTCTGGGCCAGGAGATCGGCAATGACGCCCAGAATCCGCACCCAGCAGCAGGAGCCGCCCTCCCCGGCGTACCGCTCGGGCTGTGCGCGCACCAGGTTCTCGATCCAGCCGGGGACGGGGATGATCTCGGCGTCCCAGTCCACCGCTTCGTAGACGGCCCCGGTCTCGTGACGGGAACCGGGTGCGACGACATAGCCGCCGTACTCGGACGTCGCGGTGACGCCGCCACGGATATCGAATCCCCGGCCGGCGAGGGCGCCGAGCCCGTTTCCGAGCGGGTGTTGCGGCTGACGGAACCAGTGGTGCCGCCGCCCCTCTCGCGTGTTCACGACGAAGGTCCGAGGCACGGGACGGTCGTGGTCGGCGCACAGGTCGGTGAGTACGGTCCCGGTGTCATCGTCGAGCACCAGCAGGCCCGAGGGGGAGCAGGCGATCCCGATGTTGCGCAGACCGGTCCCGTACCAGCGCTCCGCGGTCTCCCGCGAGTTCGAGGCGCAGGCCGACCACTTCAACGTGGGGTGCTTGCCGCGCTGGTGGGGCTCTCCCTTGTCGCGCTCGGCCTTGAGCGTGTCGGGGTGGTGCATCCGGAGGCAGGACGGAGAGGGCGAGTGCGGGTGGTCGACGGGGAAGAGGTACAGCCCCATGCCTTGGAGCCGCACGGCTGCATCGCCGAGCCGATCCCGTTCGGCTAGGTCGGTTGCCGGGGAATTTGTGAACATGTGAAACTCTCCTTGAGGCAGTGGTGGGTTGGTGGTGCTTCTCGCTCGCTGTGGCGGCCCCCGGAGTCGTAGCCGGGGGCCTCGCTCATGTCCGGCGGGGCACCTTGTGCGCGAGCGGTGCCCACTGGTGGCCGTGCCGGTGCATCCGTTCGAAGCGGCCCACCGACCACTCGCCCGCGCGGAGGCCGGCAAGCTGCTTGATGTGGTGGACGAGGTGAAGGCGACGGACGCCGTGGTCCTCGACCTGGCCTTCGACCTCGACGCGGACACGGACGTCGACCCGGGGTCGCCGACCGGCGACGAATCCGAGGACCTGCAAGGCGACCAGGCGCCCCTCGTAGAGGGCGGGTTGCAGTCGGGGGACGAGACCGCCGCGGTTGGGCAGGCGTCCCGAGCGGGCCGTGAGCCGCTGGACGATCTGCGCGGTGGACTCAGTGGTGGGGGTGACCGGCATGAAGGTTCCTTTCGGTGGTGTCCGGTGTGCACGCTCAGGCCGCGGCCGGCTCGACGACGAATTCCGCACGGCCGCAGAGGCTGATGTCGGCGAGGGCCTGGAGGACCGGGTCGTCCGGGTCGGGCGCGAACAGGTCGGCGGCGCCGACGCCGAGGGCCAGGGCGAGGAGCCCGACGACGTGCGGCGGAGGGTTCACGCGCCCCGTCTCGTAGGTGAAGATCGCGTTGCCGGTCTTGTCGACGCGCTTGCCGAGTTCCGGCTGGCTCAGGCCGCGCACGATCCGCGCGGCGGTCAGACGAGCCGGGACAAAGGTGGGCATGGCTGTGCTCCCGATTCACGGAGATGGAATGAATCGGGTGACTGTAGGCATAAGTAATTTTCAGACTGTTAATGCCTGCGTGCGGACGAGTGAATGACGCTGTCCGATGACACGTCACGTGCAGTCCGACGCCGATTGCACGCTGATCGCATCAGCATGTGATGGGATCAGTGCGAGGCCCTGAGAAGCGAACCGTCCGCGACCTCGCGGAAGCATCGCCTGGCGGAGGTGGTTGCCGCCCTGGGGTCGGAGCGGACGGAGCCGAGATGCCCCGCGCCAAGTCCTCGAACACTGAGTCGACGCACGCCGGCGACCGCCTGATCACTCCCGCCGAGACCGCACGCCGTCTCGGCATCGCGCCCGGCACGCTACGGAATTGGTCGGCAGCCGGGAAGGGACCCCGCCGCTACCGGATGTCGCCGGACTACGGCGGCCGGGTGCGTTACAGCGAGCACGAGGTGGACGCCTTCATCGAGCACATGAAGACCGGAGCGCTGGTCCGCCCCTCCAAGTCACCTGCCTAGTCTGTGCGTTCGCGCGCCGCCGATGACGCGCAGATGGGAGAGACAGCGTGAGGAATCCGCTGGAGCCGCTCGACAGGTGGCACAAGCAGTATCCGAAGGAGGGTGACAAGCGGTGCCGGTGCGGAAGGAACACGTACCCCGCCGCTGAGCACGGGCGGGGGAATCAGTGGGTGACCCCGTTCACGGACCCCTCGGGGAACATCAGAAAGCCCACTCACAAGCACTACGACGAGGCGGTGGCGTTCCTCGCGGAGACGATGACGGACATCCGGCGCGGGACGTGGGTGGACCCGGAACTCGGGAAGATCCTTGCCAAGGCTGCGGCCGAGGAGTGGCTGGAGTGGATCAAGGCGAAGCACGACGTGCAGAACACGGTCGACACGTACAGCTCGCACATGAGGACGCACATCATCCCGTTCCTGGGGCGGCGCACGGCCGGGTCCCTGCGGCGGGCCGACTCGAACGCGTTCGTGGACGGCCTGATCGCCAAGAATCTGTCAGCCGGGTATATCGCGCAGGTGTTCAAGACCTGGCGGATCTGGGTGCACTGGCTGGTCAACGAGAAGGAGGTTCCCCTTCAAGCCAACATCGTGCATCAGATCGTCCTGCCGAAGGCCACGAAGCGAGAGGCGGTCGAGCTGACGCCGGCCGAGGTCGCGCGCATCGCCGAATGCATCGAGCCCCGTTTCGAGATCTTAGTGTGGATGGCCGCGTGCGGCGGTCTACGCGAGGGCGAGGTGTTCGGGATGACGAAGGACCGGATCGACTTCCCTCGGTTCATGTGGCATATCAAGGAGCAGCGCCAGCGGGGCAAGGCGGTGGCGACGAAGACCAAGGCCAGCACGACCTGGAACTCGGTCGACCCGTTCCTCATGCACAAGATCGCCGCGCATCTTGCCGCCGGTCTCGACAAGCCGGAGCCCGTCCAGCGCGCGACGGAGCTGCGCCGGGTGCGGCGGGGCACGGTGTTGCCCCCGGACGAGGGGCTGATCGTGACCAACCACCGGGGCGGAGCGCTGAACCGCAATACCTTCCACGACTACTGGCGGTACGCGGTGCAGGAGGCCGGGGTCGACCCGGACACCCACTTCCACGACCTCAAGCATTTCTACACCCGCACCCTCGCCACTTCGGGGGACCATGACCCGAAGACGGTGCAGCGACTGAGCCGTCACGCCCGATTCGAGGAGACGTGGGAGACCTACGCCGGGTCCGGGGCCGGGGCCGAGACGGTGAAGATCACCGCCTTCTCGGACGCGTTCACCGCCACGGATGACGCCGAGGCTGCCGAGACCGCCTGAGGTCCGAACTGCCCGGAGGGGGAAGCGGATCACCCGCTGTGTGTGGCATCATCCACAGCGTCATACCTAGTGCGCGCGGGTGCGCACGTGGTGGAGCGGGATGGTAAACCGCGAAGTCACGGACAAGCCCATTCGCACCGGATTCGCACCCGAAGGTGCAGCGACAGAGCGAGGCCCGACAGAGTCACCGCGTTTTCGCAGGTGAAGGGCCCCTTTCCTCTCGGTGAGAGGTAGGGGGCAGACGAGTCGGGCTGTACGCCGGGTTCTGTACCCCGGGACCTCGCGGTCGTCGGGGTGACGGCCATCCATCTAGGACCGGCGTTGCCGCCGGTCTCGTGCGGTCTACCCGCGGACTCGGGCGGGCAGCCCTCGAACGTCCGCGCAGGAACACCGAGGTGTTCCCTTTTGACCTTGCTCCTGGTGGGGTTTACCGAGCCGCCTGAGTCACCTCAGGCGCTGGTGGTCTCTTACACCACCGTTTCACCCTTACCGAGGACCGAGGTCCCCGGCGGTCTGTTTTCTGTGGCACTGTCCCGCGGGTCACCCCGGGTGGCCGTTAGCCACCACCTTGCCCTGTGGAGCCCGGACGTTCCTCGGGAAGACCCGAAGGTCTCCACGCGGCCGCCCGCCCGGCTCGTCTGCCGTGCCGACCATGCTACCTGCCCATTCACCCGAGGTCGGCCGTCTCCAGGTCGAAGCCGAAGGGGGCGGGGAGGGCGAGCGGCTTGCCGAACGGGACGCGGTGCTGTTCGCGGTAGTCGCCGTGGTCCGGGTCGGAGAAGAGGGTGATCGTGGAGTCGTCGCGGTCGACGAGGAGGTAGAAGGGGATGGCCGCGCGGGCGTAGCTGCGACGCTTCGCCTCACGGTCCTTGTTCGCGCGGGTGGAGGTGACTTCGAGGACCATCGCCACGCCGTCGCTGGGCATCCACGCGTCGGCGTCGGCGAACAGGTCCCGGTCCACCGGCGCGAAGGTGATGTCCGGGATGACGCAGTCACCCGTGTGGCCGACGGCACCCGTCAGTCTCAGGCCCTTGTTGCCCGAGAGGTCCATGTCGACCAGTGACCGCTTGATCACCTGCCTGGCGATCCGGCTGATGTACTTCTCGTGGTCCCGATCCGGCGGCGGCGTAACGACGATCTCCCCCTCGATCAGCTCCGCCCGGAAGCCCTCCGGCGTCTTCAGCGCCAGAAAGCCCTCCAGCAGGATCTCCTCCTGCGTGAGTGGTGGGTGCGGCATGGCAGTCATGTCGTGATCGTCGGACATCCGGGCACCCGCCGTCGCTGTGATCGGGGTCGTTCCCCCGATCGTGGCACATGATCCGTATCGGGCGACGGAAGGCGCTTGACCTTGTCGTGGCGTCAAGGTTTCTACTGGGGGCATGGGCAAGGGGATGCGGATCGGCGAGATCGCCGCGCTTGTCGGGGTCACCCCGCGGGCCGTGCGGCACTATCACCACCTCGGGCTGCTGCCCGAGCCCGAGCGGCGGGCGAACGGGTACCGGGAGTACGGGGTGCGGGACGCCGTGCTGCTCGCGCGGATCCGGCGGCTGACCGAGCTGGGGGTCGGGCTCGACGAGGTACGGGACGTGCTGGCGGACGACGCCGGGCGGGAGCTGGTGGAGGTCCTGGAGGAGCTCGACGGGGACCTGGCGCGGCAGGAGCGGGTGATCCGGGAGCGGCGGGCGCGGCTCGCGGAGCTGCTCGCGCGGGCGCGGGAGGGGCGGCTGGTGGAGGATGGGCCGGTTTCGGCTGAGCTTGCGGCGCTCTTCGCCGAGCTGGGCGAGGTGCCGGGGCTGGACGCGTCGCCCATGGCCGCCAAGGACCGGGAGCTGCTGACCCTGCTGGACACCGTGGTGCCCGCGGAGGAGCGGGGCCGGCTCATGGAGCTGATGCGGGAGGCGTCCGCGCACGCGCCCGAGCTGTACGCGCGGCTCGACGCCCTCGCGGACGCGGCGCCCGACGACCCGCGTGTCGCGGAGGCGGCCGCGCTGCTCGCCGCCTGTCTGCCGGATGAGGCGGGGGCGGAGCCGCCGGACGGCGGGCTCGCGGACGTCTTCTTCGGCGATCTCGCCCCGGCCCAGGCCGCGGCCGTACGGCAGGCGCTGCGATGGGTGGCGGAGCGATGAGGTACGTCGCGTATGTGCTGCTGCCCGCCGAGTTCGTGCTCGTGGTGTGTCTTGTCGCCGGGGTGCGGGTGCCCGGGGGTGTCGTTCTCGGTGCCGAGGTGGCCGTGGGGGCGCTGCTCGTCGTCGAGGGGGTGGGCTATCTGCGGCTGCGGCGGAGCGGGCTGTCCCGGCGGGGCGCGCTCGAACGGCTCGTGCCGGAGCCCGTGCTGCGGCTGGCCGGGCACGAGCTGCGGCTGCTGGCGAGCCTGGTGCGCTGGGTCGCGCGGCGGCCGCACGGGCTCGGGCCGGGGGTCCGGGCGTTCCCGCACGCGCGGGACCAGGCGGCCCTCATGTACGGCTTCGCCTTCGTGTGCGTCGTGGAGACCGTCGGCATGTCGTACCTGCTGGCGGACTGGCCGGTGGCGCACGCCGTCGTCCTCGTCCTCGACGCGTACACCGTGCTGTTCGTGCTCGGCCTGCACGCCGCCTCCGCGACCCGGCCGCACCTGCTCGCCGAGGACGCGCTGCGGGTGCGGCAGGCGGCCCATGTCGATGTGCGCGTCCCGCTGGAGCGGATCGCCGCCGTCCGCCACGAGTCGCTGTTCTCCCACGAGAAGGCGGACGGCGAGCTGAACCTGGCGGTCGGTTCGCAGACCTCCCTCACGGTCGAGCTGACCGAGCCGGTGCTCGCGCCCCGGCTGCTCGGTCCGCCCCGGCCGGTGCGCGTCGTGCGGCTGCACGCGGACGACGCGCGGGCGCTCGTACGCGCGCTGGGCGAGGCGCGCGAGCTCCGGGGCGAGGCGCTCACGCGGGCGCGAACAGCACCTTGTCCCTCCCCGGATCCGCCTTCGTCAGCCTGACCCGCAGCGGGTCGCCGAGCGGCAGCGGCGCCCCGTCGGCCTCGACCCGGCCGACCACGGCCGGGTCCGGCAGGTGCACGGTGCCGACGTCGGGTTCGTGTTCCTGGACGTCGATGACGATCGAGTCGAAGGTCTCGCCGATCCGGTGGCTCATCAGGGCCGCCTCTACGATGTCGACGCTCTCCCGCTCGGCCTTGTTGGCCAGCTTCGTCCCCTTCGCCATGTCCTGGGGCAGCGTGTCGAGCGCGCTCAGCACCCACTCGGGCGGGGCCGTGCCGGCGGACGCGGCGAGGCTCAGTTCGCCGGTGTAGCGGTCGATGAGCCGGCGCAGCGGGGCCGTGCAGTGGGTGTACTCGTCGGCGACGGCCGCGTGCACCGCCGGGCTGGGGATGTGCCCGCCGGTGAAGGGGGTGTAGTCGGAGCCGCGCAGCAGGCTGGTGGCCTCCTGGAGGAAGGCGGCGTGCCGGCTGTTGTTCGGGTCGAGGGAGCGGATGAGCTCCGCGTACGAGACGTGGTGCGGCCAGTCGATGCCGAGGGCCTTGGCCGAGAGCCGCAGCCGGGTGACGGCGCCGTCGGGGGCGGGCGGCAGGGTGCGCAGGATGCCGGTGCCGGCCGCGATCATCAGGTCGGCGGCGACCATTCCGGTGAGCAGGGAGATCTGGGCGTTCCAGCCGTCGACGGGGAGCGGGGCGCGGTAGTGGAGCGTGTAGGTGCCGTCGGTCTCGACGACCTCCTGCTCGGGGACGTTGAGGGAGACGCCGCCGCGTTCGATCTCCAGCTGTTCGCGGAGCGGTCCGATGTACGCGAGGAGGGCGAGCGGCTCCTCTGCGGTGCCCCCGTCGATCTGGGCCTGGGCGCCTTCGTAGTCCAGCTTGGCGACGCTGCGGACGCGGGCCCGGCGCAGGTCGACGGCGACCTGGCGGCCGTCGGCGTCGAGGTCGATGCGCCAGAGCAGGGCGGGGGCGGTGTTGCCGGGGAGGAGGCTGGCCGCGCCCTCGGAGAGCACGGCGGGGTGCAGGGGCACCTTGCCGTCGGGGAGGTAGAGGGTGGTGGCCCGCCGGTGCGCCTCGGCGTCGAGGGCGCCGCCCGGGGTGACGAAGGCGGCGACGTCGGCGATGGCGTAGTGGACGCGGTAGCCGCCCTCGGGGCGGCGGGCCAGGTGCATGGCCTGGTCCAGGTCCTTGGAGGTCGGCGGGTCGATGGTGAAGAAGGGGATGTCGGTGGCGTCGTAGTCGGGCAGCCGCGGCGCCTTGGCCGCGGCTTCCGCCTCGGCGAGGACGTCCGGCGGGAAGGCGTCGGGGACGGCCAGCTGGGTACGGAGCGCACGCAGGGCGGCCGACAGCGGAGCGTCCGCTGCGGCGGTCACGTGCAGGTGTCGGCGGGGCATGGGTCGAGCGTAGGACGGGGGGCGGGGGGCGGCACCTCGTCGGGGGGCGGGGCACGGGCGGGGGCGCGGACGGGTCCGTCGCCGTCCCGCCACCTCGTACGCTGGGGCATCGGGGCCGCACCCCCACCCCCGTACGTACGAAGGAGAACCGCCGTGCTCGTCCTGTTGCCGCCCTCCGAAGGCAAGGCCTCCTCGGGGCGTGGGGTGCCGCTCAAGCCGGAGTCGTTGGCGTTGCCGGGGCTCGCGGAGGCGCGGGCTGCGGTGCTCGACGAGTTGGTCGAGTTGTGTGTCGCCGACGAGGAGAAGGCGCGCGAGGTGCTCGGGCTGAGCGAGGGGCTGCGCGGCGAGGTCGCGAAGAACGCGGAGCTGCGGACGGCCGGTGCGCGGCCCGCCGGGGAGATCTACACCGGGGTCCTGTACGACGCGCTGGGCCTCGCCACGCTGGACGCGGCGGCCCGGAAGCGGGCGGAGCGTTCGCTGCTGGTCTTCTCGGGGCTGTGGGGCGCCGTACGGGTGAGCGACCGGATCCCGTCGTACCGCTGCTCGATGGGGGTGAAGCTGCCGGGGCTCGGCGCGCTCGGGGCGCACTGGCGCGGGGCGATGGCCTCGGTCCTGCCGGAGTCGGCCGGGGACGGCCTGGTCCTGGACCTGCGCTCGTCCGCGTACGCGACGGCGTGGAAGCCGAAGGGCGAGGTCGCGGCGCGTACGGCGACGGTGCGGGTGCTGCACGCGCCGACCCGGAAGGTGGTCAGCCACTTCAACAAGGCGACGAAGGGGCGGATCGTGCGCAGCCTCCTGGAGGCGGGCGCGGAGCCGGCCGGCCGCGAGGAGCTGATGGAGGCGCTGCGGGACCTGGGGTACGTGGTGGAGGAGGGCGGCAAGGCGGGGCTGCTCGATGTGTTGGTGGACGAGATCCACTAGCGCTCCGCCGGGCGTACTCGTTGCAGCATGTGCAACGGTCGTTGCACGTTGCGCTCGGCGTCGCCAGGATGGGGCCATGACGAGCGTGCTTGACCTTGCCCCCGCCGCCCCCGTCGTCCCCGTGGTCGTGATCGAGGACGCCGCCGACGCCGTACCGCTGGCCCGTGCCCTGGTGGCCGGCGGGCTGCCGCTGATTGAGGTGACCCTGCGCACCCCGGCCGCCCTCGACGCGATACGGGCCGTCGCCGCGGAGGTCCCGGAGGCGGTCGTCGGCGCGGGCACTGTCGTGTCCCCCGCGAACGTCGCGGACGCGGTCGGCGCGGGGGCGCGCTTCCTCGTGAGCCCCGGCTGGACCGACGCCCTCCTGGAAGCGATGCGCGGCTCCGGCGTGCCCTTCCTGCCCGGGGTCTCGACGACCTCGGAGGTCGTGGCGCTGCTCGAACGCGGGGTTCCGGACATGAAGTTCTTCCCTGCGGAGGCGGCGGGCGGCGTGCCCTACCTGAAGTCCCTCGCGGGCCCCCTCCCCCAGGCCCGCTTCTGCCCCACCGGCGGCATCTCCCGCGCCTCCGCCCCGGGCTACCTCGCCCTCCCGAACGTCGCCTGCGTCGGCGGCACCTGGATGCTCCCGCCGGACGCGCTCGCGTCCCGTGACTGGGGGCGGGTGGAGGCGCTGGCCCGGGAGGCGTCGGGGCTGGCGGCCGTCTGACCGGTGCCGGCCCGAGGAACCGGCCGATCGGTGCCCGCGCCCTCCGACCGGCGGCGGCTAGCGGCTAGCCGCTAGGCGAAGTCCACCGCGCTGTGGTCGCCGATCGGGCGGTAGCCGAGGCGTTGGTAGAGCGCGTTGCTCGTGGGGTTCGCCAGGTCCGTGAAGAGCAGGACCCGTTCCGCGCCCGCGCCGACCGCCGCACGGCTGACCGCGCAGGTCACCGCGCCTCCGTAGCCCCGGGCGCGGTGGGCGCGCGGGGTGTAGACGGGCGAGACCCGGGCCTGGCCCGCGACCACCCGGGAGACGGAGGCCATCGCCACGGGCTCCCCCGCCACCTCCCACAGGTGCAGCCGGGCGTCGGCCACGCGCCCCTCGACGTTCGCGGTGTAGTCGGCGTCCGGGTCCTCGCCGATGTCCCGCGCGAACTCCCGCATCCAGGCGACGGCCAGCGGTACGTCGTCCCGGCCCGCCACCCGCGCGCGGCCGGGCGGCGCGGGGTGCGGCGGGACCAGTTCGCCCAGCCGGAAGAGCCGCATCCGGCGCGTGCTCGCGGGGCTTCGGCCCAGGGCCGCCGTGAAGACCTCGACGGTCGCCGACTCACCCCGTACGCCGGTCACTTCGGCCGCCCCGGACAGCCGGGCCGCCAGTGCGCGTGCGGCGGCGTCCGGCATCGTGCCGAGCAGCGGCGCCCAGGCGCGGGGGCCGGGCGACGGGACCAGGAACGCCCCCGAGACGCGCCCGTCCCCGGGTTCGGCCCACCAGCCGCGCGGACCGGGCGCGTCGAGCTGGGTGAGCAGGGCGGTGTTGCGGTCCGGCGCGGCGGCGAGGTACTCCCGTACGGCCGCCGCCCGGAAGGCCTCGGGGTCCTCGGTGAGATGCCAGGTCATGGCGGTGATGGTGGTACGGGGCGGGGGCCGGGTCCAGCGAATTGCGCGGACGAATCGCGCGGAGCCGTCGGCCCCCCTCCTCCCCGCTACCGCAGGTGCGAGGTGTCGTTGAGGAGGCGTACCGACGCGTTGCCGTCCGCGTAGTAGGCCACCGCCGAGATCGAGGCCGCCGAGAGCTCCATGCGGAACAGGGACTCCGGCGGGGCTCCGAGGGCGAGGCGGATCAGGGTCTTGATGGGGGTCACGTGGGTGACCAGCAGGACCGTGCGGCCCGCGTACGCGGCGGTCAGGCGGTCGCGGGTGGCGGCGACGCGGCGGGCGACGGTCGCGAAGCTCTCGCCGCCGCCGGTCGGGGCCGCCTTCGGGGAGGCGAGCCAGGCGTCGAGGTCGTCCTTGTACCGCTCGCGGGCCTCCGCGAAGGTGAGGCCCTCCCAGGCGCCGAAGTCGGTCTCGCGCAGTCCGTTCTCGATCCGCACGTCCAGGCCGAGGCGGGTCGCGACGGCCTCGGCGGTCTGGCGGCAGCGGGTGAGCGGAGAGCTGACGATCTCCTGGATCGTGCCGCGCGCGGCGAGCGCGGCGGCCACGGCCTCCGCCTGGCGGCGTCCGGCCGGGGACAGCTCCGGGTCGCCGCCGCCGCTGCCGGAGAAGCGCTTCTCGGGGGTGAGGGCCGTCTCGCCGTGCCGCAGGAGCACGAACGTCGCCGGGGCACCCATGTCGGGCCCCGCCCAGCCCGGCGCCGAAGGCGCCTTGGGAGCGTGCGCCGCCTCCGCCTCGAAGTCCCCGGTCGCGGCCTCCCGGTCCGCCTCCGCTGCGGCGGTCAGGGAGGCACGGGCCTGCGCGGCGACGGCCTCGTCGGCGGTGAACAGACCCTCGTCGGGGGTGACGGTGCCGAAGGTGGGGGTGGGGGTGGTCCCGGCGTGGGTGGCGGGCGCCGAGCCTGTCGTAGCGGCATGCGCGGCGGGTGCTGTCCCGGCGGGGACGGCCCCAACGGGTCCTGCCCCGGCGGGCGCGGTCCCGGCGGGCGCGGTCCCGGCGGGCGCGGTCCCGGCGGGCGCGGTCCCGGCGGGCGCGGTCCCGGCGGGCGCGGTCCCGGCGGGCGCGGCGAGCGCCGTCCCCTCCGGCTTCCCGCCGGTCAGCGCCGCTCTCGCCCTCGCCGCCCCCGCCGTCGCGTCGCCCGCCGCCTTGCGGGCCGCGGCCAGGTCGGCTGTCAGGTCCAGGGATGCGGTGGACGCGGCGGGGGTCCACTGTTCGCCGCGGCGGCCCGCGTCCATCGCCTCGTTGGCGAGTCGGTCCGCGTGCTTGTTGCGCTCGCGGGGGATCCACTCGTAGCGGACCCGGCCCGGGGGGAAGACGCGGGCGGCCTCGGCCGCCAGCGGCTTCATGTCGGGGTGCTTGATCTTCCAGCGGCCGGACATCTGCTCGACCACCAGCTTGGAGTCCATGCGGACATGGACCGTGCAGTCGGGGAACAGCTCCATGGCGGCGGTCAGGCCGGCCACCAGGCCCTTGTACTCGGCGACGTTGTTCGTCGCGACGCCGATGAACTCGGCCCGCTCCGCCAGGGTCTCCCCCGTCGCCGGGTCCAGGACCACCGCTCCGTAACCGGCGGGTCCCGGGTTCCCCCGGGAGCCCCCGTCGGCCTCGACGATCAGCTCCCTCGACTGCGTCATCGCGCGCGGTCCCTACAGGCCGGACTCGGACGTACGGACCAGGATCCGGCGGCAGTTCTCGCAGCGCAGCACGGTGTCGGTGGCCGCCGCGCGGACCTCGTTGAGCTCCGTGATGTTCAGCTCGATGTGGCAGCCCTCGCACTTGCGCTGGTACAGCCGGGCCGCGCCGACGCCGCCCTGCTGCTCGCGCAGCTTCTCGTAGAGCTTCATCAGGTCCGCCGGGACGGAGCCCGCGACGAGCTCGCGCTCCTTGGCGACCTTGGCGCTCTCGGTGTCGAGACCGGCCTGCGCGGTGTCGCGGCGGGCGATGGCGTCGTCGGTCTTGGCCTGCACGGCGGAGACCCGCTCGGTCAGCTCGGCGACGCGCTCCTGCGCGGACTCGCGGCGCTCCATGACCTCCAGGACGATCTCCTCAAGGTCGCCCTGGCGCTTGGCGAGCGAGGTGATCTCGCGCTGGAGGCTCTCCAGGTCCTTCGGGGAGGAGACGGCGCCGGAGTCGAGCCGCTGCTGGTCGCGCGCGGCGCGCTGGCGCACCTGGTCGACGTCCTGCTCCGCCTTGGTCTGCTCGCGGGCGCAGTCGCTCTCCTCGGTCTGCGCGGCGACGAGCAGGTCGCGCAGCTGGGTGAGGTCCTTGTTCAGCGACTCGATCTCGGCGTGCTCCGGCAGCGTCCGGCGCTTGTGCGCGAGCTGCTGGAGGCGCACGTCCAGGGCCTGGACGTCGAGGAGTCGGATCTGGTCGGCGGGCGCGGCGTTCAGTTGGGGGCTCCAGGAGAGGTGTGTTCGGAAGGGGCGCTCGGAGCGCTCCCGGGCAGGCGGGCGGCGGCCGGGTCCACATGGGCCGACCAGGGGTCGGTGACCGTCGTGGAGACATGGACCCGCAGGTCCCAGCCGTGGCGGTCGGAGATGGTGTCGAGCTGGGCGGCGGCCTGCTCGCACCAGGGCCATTCGGTGGCCCAGTGGGCGGCGTCGACCAGACCGAGCGGCCCAGAGGAAGAGTGCGCGGCCTGGGTCGCCTCGGAGGCGGGGTGGTGGCGCAGGTCCGCGGTGAGGAATGCGTCCACGCCCGCGGCCCGTACGGCGTCGAAGAGGCTGTCGCCGGAGCCGCCGCTGACGGCGACCCTGCGCACCGTCATGCCGGGGTCGCCCGCGACGCGGATGCCCTGCGCGGTGGCGGGCAGCCGCGCGGCGGCGCGGGCGGCGAAGTCGGCGAGGGTCTCGGGGTGGTCCAGCTCGCAGATCCGGCCGAGGTTGTTCTCGGGGACGAGCGGTCCGGTGACCCTGAGGTCGAGCGCGCCGGCGAGGGCGTCGGAGACGCCGGGGTCGGCGGTGTCGGCGTTGGTGTGGGCCACGTGCAGGGCGATGTCGTGCTTGATCAGGGTGTGCACGACCCGGCCCTTGAAGTGGGAGGCGGCGACGGTCGTCGTCCCGCGCAGGTAGAGCGGGTGGTGGGTGACGATCAGGTCGGCGCCGAGGGCGATGGCCTCGGCGACGATCTCCTGCACGGGGTCGACGGCGAAGAGCACGCGGGAGACCTCGGCGTCGGGGTCGCCGCAGACGGTGCCGACGGCGTCCCACTGCTCGGCGCGCTCGGGCGGCCAGAGGGCGTCGAGCTCGGCGATGACTTCAGACAGACGGGGCACGAGGGAAAGGCTACCTGTCCCCCGCGCCCCGCCGCCCTGGCCTGTGGACAACCCCACCCGGGCCGCCCGTCCGGGCCTACGTCTTCCCGTCGGGCCTACGCCTCCCGGCCGCCCGGTCCAGCGCCGCCCGCCCGGTCCGGCGCCACCCGCCCGGGCCTACGCCGTGCCGAGCCTTCCCCGCCGGTCCAGCGCCCTCCGCCCGATCCCGCTCCCGGGCCTACTTCTTCACCAGGTCCCCCCGCAGGTCGTCCAGGACGCTGTTCGCGGCGGTGACGCCGAGGCCGAGGTACCAGGTCTCGTCCGGGACGTCCTTGGCCTGGCCGGCCTTGACCGCCTTCAGGTTCTTCCACAGCGGGTTGGCCTGGGCGGTGTCCCGCTTGGTGGCCTTGGGGTCGCCGTAGACGCCGGTGAAGATCCAGTCGCCGTCGGCCTGGTCGATCTTCTCGGGGCTGACCTCGACGGCGAGGTCGTTCACCTGCTGGTTCGCGGGCCGGGGCAGGCCCGCGTCCTCCAGGATCGTGCCGATGAAGGAGGCCTTCGCGTACAGGCGGATCTTGCCCGGGAGGTAGCGGACCATGGAGACGGTCGGCTTGTCGGGGCCGATGTCCGTGCCGAGCTGCTTCGCCTTGGTCTCGTAGGCGGTCAGCTTCGACTTCGCCTCCGCGCTCTTGTCCAGGGCCGCGGCGTTGAGCAGGTAGTTCTCCTTCCAGGTGAAGCCCGGGCGGATGGAGAACACGGTGGGCGCGATCTTCGACAACTCGTCGTACTTGTCCGCGGCGCGCAGCTGGCTGCCGAGGATCAGGTCGGGCTGGAGGTTGGCGATGGCCTCCAGGTTGAGGTTGTTGATGGTGCCGATGGACTTGGGGCTCCCGGCGTCCTTCTTGAGGTAGCCGGGGATGCCGTCGTCGCCCTCGGAGGGGGCGTAGCCGACGGGCTTGATCCCGAGGGAGACGACGTTGTCGAGTTCGCCGACGTCGAGGACGACCACCCGCTTGGGCGCGGCGGGGATCTCGGTCTTCCCGAGGGCGTGGGTGAGCGTGCGCGGGAACTGGCCCGGCTTCGCGTCCGTCCCCATGGCGGCGGTCTTCGCGGCCGCGTCGCCGAAGTCCTTGCCGCCGACGGCGACGTCCTTCTTCTTGCCGCCCTCGTTCTTCTCGGCCCCTTCCGAGGAGCCGTCACCGCCTCCGCAGGCCGCGAGGGTGAGCACGGCGGCGAGGCCGAGGGCGGCGGCAGCGGTGCCGCGGCGGCGGAAGGACATGAGGGGATCTCCTGTACGCATACGGGGACGGCGAAACGGCGATAAGGCGATGCGGGGACGGCTGACGAGCGTTCAGCGGAGCCTCGGACTCCACTTAGGTTCGCCTTACCTTACCTACCCTGCGCCCCACCAGCACAACCCGCCCCCTCCCCTCAGCGGAACGGAAGGACCGCCACCCTTTGGGGTGAAGTGGGGTGTCTCGCGTTGTTCGGCTGGAAGTGCGAAAACTAGCTTCGTGGCCGGAGGTGACGAGTCGATGACAGCCTGTGCCATCGAGACGGCAGTGAGGGACGGCGGCCCGACGTGGCCCGCGCCCGCCGGCCAAGGGGCGTTCACGATCACCGCGAACGGTGCCTACGCGGCCCGGCTCGCGGGATCCGGGGACGCCCGGTACGTCGAGCGGTGGACGCTCGACGGCCCGGAGCCGTACGCCGTACCGCTCCCGCTCGGCCAGCCCGAGGAGCCCGGCACGCGGCCGCTGCCGCTGGCCGACGGGCGGGTGCTGGTCGCCCGCCGGGTGGACGGGCGCCGGCACACGTTCTCGCTGCTGTACCCGACCGGCCCCGGAACGGGCGAGCTGCTGCTCGGCGCCGTGGACGCGCCCGGCTCCGAGCACCTGGTGCTGCTCCCGCCGTCGCCGGACGGCATCCGCGCGTACGCCCTGTGCGTCGGCCCGGACACGAGCACCCTGTGGCTGGTGGCGGGCGGCGCCTTCGGGCCCGAGCGGGTCGCCGAGGTGAGGGGCCACTGCTCGGGCGGGGTGTGGCTGGACCGTACGGGCCGGATGCTCGCCCTCGACCGGCGCCTGGGCGACGGCCCGGTCAAGGCGGTCGCGGTCGACCTGGAGCGCGGCGGCGAGGTCACCCCGCTGCTCCAGATCACCGAGCACAGCCACGACCGGCTGCTGCTCGCGGACCCCGACAGCGGGCTGCTCCTGATCCGCTCCGACGCGCCCTCGCCGGGGCACGACCGGCTGGGCTGGGGGGTCCTGGGGAGCCTGCTTCCGGTGCGGTTCCCCGACTGCCTGCGCCTCGACGACGCGGCGGTCACGCCGTTCGCGGTGCAGCCGGGGCAGACGCTGCTGCCCGAGGGCTGCGGGGTGGCGCTGCGGATCGACGCCGCCGCGGGCAGCTGGGTCGGCATGTGGCGGCCCAGCTCGCGCCGGATGCGCCAACTGGCCGTACCCGCGGGCTGGCTGGCCGGGGCGGGCCTGTGGACGCCCGAGGGGGTGCTGCGGCTGCCGTACGCAACACCCGGCGCACCCTGCGGACTCGCCGCCCTGGAGGAGCCCGACGAGCCGCCCGTACCGGAGCCGGCGGCGGCCGCGACGGGGACCGGCGCCTTCAAGGTCTGCCGCCCGGTGCCGTTGCAGCAGGCTCCGCTGACGGACCGCGGACCCGCTCGTTAGACTCACTGGCCGCACAGCAAGAGCGAGATCAACGGGGTGAGTTCCACCATGAGCAACACCGACGCGCAGGAGCCGAACGGCTCGGGCCGGCACCGGGGCGAATCGGCGCCGGCGGAGGACACCGATTCCTCCGCGGCCTCGGCGGCCTCGCCGCACGGCCGTCACCGCCGCGAGCCGGAGAACCGCTGAACACGTGAGAGGCCCCCGGGACACCCGGGGGCCTCTCACGTTCCCCACCTCTGAACCGGGGCTCAGCCCTTCTTCAGCCCCAGCACCTCCGCCGCCGCGAAGGTCTCCCCCGCCGGCCGCGCCGCGTAGTGCGGGGTGAGCAGCCCGTCGAGCTCCTCGTACGTGAAGGCGTCCTTCGCCGTGTCGAACTTCGCGGCCACCTTCGGGCGGTCCACGATCGCCACCATCCCTCCGTGGACGACCAGCAGCTGCCCGTTGACCCCGGCCGCGGCCGGCGAGGCGAGGTAGCCGACGAGCGGCGCCACGTGCTCCGGCGACAGCGGGTCGAGCTGGTCCGCGGCGGTCGGCTCGGCGAAGCCCGCGAAGACGTCCTCGGTCATCCGGGTGCGCGCCCGGGGGCAGATCGCGTTCGCCGTGACGCCGTACTTCGCGAGGGCGAGCGCGGTGGAGGTCGTCAGGCCGACGATCCCGCCCTTGGCCGCCGCGTAGTTGGGCTGTCCGGCCGAACCGGCGAGGAAGGCCTCGGACGAGGTGTTGACGATCCGCCCGTAGACACCGCTCTCGCCCCCCTTCGCCCGGCCGCGCCAGTGCACAGCGGCGTGGTGGGTGGTGTTGAAGTGGCCCTTGAGGTGGACCCGTATCACCGAGTCCCACTCCTCCTCGCTCATGGAGAAGACCATCCGGTCGCGCAGGATGCCCGCGTTGTTGACCAGGATGTCCAGCTTCCCGAACTCGGACACGGCCAGGCCGACCAGGCCGCGCGCGGTCTCGAAGTCGGCGATGTCGCCGAGGTGGGCGACGGCCCGGCCGCCCGCCGCGCGGATCTCGGCGGCGACCTCCTCGGCGGGGGTCGCCGACGCCTCGCCGGAGCCGTCCCGCCCGGGCTGGCCGAAGTCGTTGACGACGACGGCCGCGCCGAGCCTGGCCAGTTCGAGCGCCTCGGCCCGGCCGAGCCCGCGGCCGGCGCCGGTGACGATCGCGCTCAGTCCCTCAAGAGGGAGTGACATGGGGCAGGTCCTCTCAGGTCTCTCAGGTCTCTCAGGTCTCTCAGCTGACTCAGATAGGGGTGCCGGGCGCCGGTCAGATCTCGATGCAGGTGCGCAGCGCGACCCCGGTCCGCATCTGCTCCAGCGCCTCGTTGATGCCCGCCAGCGGCACCCGGTGCGTGATCAGGGACTCCAGGTCGATGCGGCCCGCCCGCCAGAGCGCGATGGCCCGCTCGTACGAACGGAGCACGTCCCCGCCCCCGTACATCGACGGGAGGATCTTCTTCTCGTCGAAGAACAGCTCGAACATGTTGAGCTGGAGGTGGTCGTCGAGGGCGCCCGCGCCGACGACGCAGAGGGTGCCGCCGCGCCGGGTGGTCTCGTACGCGGTGCGGGCGGTGGCGGACTTGCCGACGACCTCGAAGACGTAGTCGAAGCCCTCGCCGCCGGTGATCCGCTGCTTGGCGTCGGCAAGGGCGTCGGGGGCGACGGCCTCGGTGGCGCCGAAGCGGAGGGCGGCCTCGCGCCGGGACTCGACGGGGTCCACGGCGACGATCTGGGCCGCGCCCTGGAGCTTGGCGCCCTGGATCGCGGAGATGCCGACGCCGCCGCAGCCGATGACGGCGACCGACGAACCGGCCTCCACCTTCGCGGTGTTGATGGCCGCGCCGAGCCCGGTGGTCACGCCGCAGCCGATGAGCGCGGCGATGTCGAAGGGCACGTCGTCGGGGATCGGGACGGCGCAGCCCGCGTCGACGACGACCTCCTCGGCGAAGGTGCCGGTGCCGGCGAAGCCGAAGACGTCCCCGCCGGGGCGCTTGAAGTTGGGGGTCCCGGCGTTCATGAAGCCTGCCAGGCAGAGCTGGGTCTGGCCGCGCTTGCAGGCGGGACAGGTGCCGCAGGCGGGCAGCCAGCAGAGCAGCACCCGCTGGCCCTCGCTGAGTCCGGTGACCCCGTCGCCGATGTCGAGGATCTCGCCCGCGCCCTCGTGCCCGGGGATGAACGGGGCGGGCTGCGGGAGGACTCCGCTCATGGCGGAGACGTCGGAGTGGCACAGGCCGGTGGCCCGGACCCGTATCTTCACCCGGCCGGGGCCGAAGCCCACCGCCTCGACGTCGTCGAGGACTTCGAGTTTGTCCTGGCCGATCTCGTGCAGTACGGCTGCGCGCATGGTGCGGCTCCCATCGGGGGTGGTGTCAGGAGTGGCGTCAGGAGTGGTCCACGACGGTGTCGGCGAGTACGGGGGCGTCGTCCCGCTCGACGGCGGTGACCGTGATCTGGATCCGGCCGCCCGCGCCGCCGTCGCCACCCGCGCCGCCCTCGCCGCCTTCCAGGCGCCACATCCGGATCCGCAGGGTCTCGCCCGGGAAGACGATCCCGGCGAAGCGGGTGCGGTAGGCGCGGACGCGGGTGACGTCGCCGTCGAGGAGGGTGTCCACGGCCGCCTTGAGGGTCATGCCGTACGAGCAGAGGCCGTGCAGGATCGGGCGGTCGAAGCCCGCCAGCTTGGCGAACTCGGGGTCGGCGTGGAGCGGGTTCCAGTCGCCGGAGAGGCGGTAGAGCAGGGCCTGCTCCTCGCGGATGGGCCGCTCGACGGTGGCGTCGGGGGCGCGGGCGGGGAGTTCGAGGCGCTCGGAGGGCCCGCGGTCGCCGCCCCAGCCGCCCTCTCCGCGTACGAAGATCTGGGCGTCGCTGGTCCACAGCGGGCCTTCCGCGTCGGCGGCCTCCGAGCGGAGCACCAGGACGGCGGCCTTGCCCTTGTCGTACACGGCGGCGACGCGGGAGGTGGAGACGGCCCGGCCGGAGACGGGCAGCGGGCGGTGCAGCGTGATCGACTGGCCGCCGTGCAGGACGGCGGCCAGGTCGATGTCGATGCCGGGGGCGGAGAGCCCGCCGACGACGCCCATGCCGGCGCCGGCGACGGTCGCGAAGCTGGGCAGCACGTGCAGCCGGGATTCGAGGGTGTAGCGCAGCTCGTCGGGGTCGGTCGCGGGGACGCCCGCGCCGAGTCCGAGGTGGTAGAGCTGGACGTCCTTGTGGTCCCAGCCGATCTCCGCGCTGCGGGGCTCGGCGGCGACGGCCTTGGCGGCGTCAATGGGCATCGGCTTGCGGCTCCTTGGAATCCATGGTGAACCTTGGAGTGGAAGACCTCGGTGCGGTCGTCCGCACCGTCGACCGCACCGAGGCCGTGCGGGGACCGAGCCCGGAACGGCCCCGACGCGTGGGCGTCTTCTAGAACCTGTTCCAGTTCGGTGACCCCCATGTATAGCGGAGGGGTGTTCCGTTGGGAACCCTCCTGACGGCATGTCAGATCCACTCCCCTCCAAGGGGTGTACGGCACCCGGGACATTTGTCACGGCCAGGTCCGTACACACGCTCCTGCCCGGCCCCGCCCCCGCTCCGTAGCGTCATAGCCATGACGAACGAGCCGAGCAACGCAACGGGTGCGGACGCGCCCGCCGTCGCCTTCGAGGCGGCCACCAAGACCTTCGGCCCCGTCCGCGCCGTGGACGGCGTCGACCTCACGATCCGCCGCGGCGAGACGGTCGCCCTGCTCGGCCGCAACGGCGCCGGGAAGTCCACCACCATCAACCTGCTCCTCGGCCTCGACACCCCCGACAGCGGCCGGGTCGGCCTCTTCGGCGGCACGCCCGCCCGCGCGGTCCAGGCGGGCCGGGTCGGCGCCATGCTCCAGGACGCCCGCCCGGTCCCCCGGGTCACCGTCCGCGAGCTGGTCTCCTTCGTCGCCCGCGCCTACCCGGCCCCGATGCCGGTCGCGGAGGCCCTGGAGCTGGCGGGCCTGACGGAGTTCGCGGACCGCCGCGCCGACCGGCTCTCCGGCGGGCAGGCCCAGCGCGTCCGCTTCGCCGTCGCCCTGGCCGGCAACCCCGAGCTCATCGTCCTGGACGAGCCGACCGCCGCCCTGGACGTCGAGGCCCGGCAGGGCTTCTGGGACGCGATGCGGGCCTACGCCGGGCGCGGCAACACGGTGCTCTTCTCCACCCACTACCTGGAGGAGGCCGACGCCAGCGCCGACCGGATCGTCGTCGTCGACGCGGGCCGCGTGCTCGCCGACGGCACGTCCGAGCAGCTCAAGCGGACGGTCGGCGGGGCGCGGGTCTCCTTCGACCTGGCCGGCGGCCCGACGGACGGGCTTAGGGGAGAGCTTGCGGGCGGGCTTACGGGCGGGCTTACGGGCGGGCTTACGGGCGGGCTTACGGAGGGGCTCGGCCTGCTGCCCGGCGTCACCTCGGTCGAGATCCGCGGCGACCGCGCGCACCTGCGCAGCGACGACTCGGACGCGACTGTCCTCGCGCTGGCGGAGCTGCGCGCGATCCGCGGCCTGGAGGTCGCACCGGCCTCCCTGAACGACGCCTTCCTGACCCTGACCCTGCCCAGCGGACACACCGATGTCCAGCGCATCGCCGCGATGAACCTGGAGACGGCCCGATGATCACCGCCTATGTCCGGCTGGAAATCCGCCGCACCCTGCGCGACGCCGGTTTCGCGATCTCCTCGATCGCCATGCCGGTGATGATGTACCTGCTCTTCACCAACATCGGCGGCTCGAACACCGCCGAGGTCAAGACCGCCGCCATGATCGGCATGGCCGCGTACGGGGCGCTCGGCGCCGCCCTGTCCCTGGGCACCGGCGTCGCCGAGGACAAGTCCTCCGGCTGGCTGCGCCAGCTGCGGATCACCCCGATGCCCCCGCGCCAGGTGGTCACGGGCCGCGCCCTGACCGGCACGGTCGTGGTCCTGCCGGCCATCGCCGCGGTGCTGCTCGCCGGGGCGCTCGTCAACGGCGTACGGCTCGGCGCCTGGCAGTGGGCGGCGGTCGCCCTCGCCCTGTGGGCCGGCTCGCTCCCCTTCACGCTGCTCGGCCTCGGCAACGGCTACCGGCTCTCCGCGCAGACGACCGGCGTGGTCAACATCGCCTGCAACCTGGGGCTCTCGGTGGTCGGCGGCCTGTGGTTCCCGGTGGACCTGTTCCCGCAGTGGCTGCGCACCCTCTCCTCGTACACGCCGACCAACCGTTTCGCCGAGCTCGGCCGCGACCTGACGGAGGGCGCGATGCCGGGGACGGCGGCCCTCGTGATCCTCGTGGCGTGGGCGGTGCTCTTCGGGGCGTACGCGACGGTCTCGTACCGTCGTTCGGCACGGACGGTCTGAGACGAGAGGCTGAAGGATCATGCGACGCGAGCGATGCGGTGTCCGGGAGCCGGAGCAGATGGGCCCGCCCAACGGCTTCGCACTGCTGCCGTGGCTGCTGATGGGCCTGGGCGCGGTCTCCAACCTCGTCCAGGGCAAGACCGCCAACCCCTGGGTCGCGGGCCTTGGCGTCCTGGCCTTCAACTCCCTCTACATCACGATCGTGTTCCGCGCCTTCGACCGGCGTAAGCGGGAGGCGGCGGCCACCTGGTGGCTGCTCGGCGGGATGACCGCGATCACCCTGGGCCTCACCCTCGCGTACGCGGGCCCGTACCTGGCCTTCTTCCCGCTGCTCGGCCTGGCCGTCGGCTCGGTCGTGCGCGGCCGGATGCTGGGCCTGGTCGTCCTGCCGCTCTGCGCGGTCGCGGCCACGGTGGCCGGGGTGCGGGAGGGGTGGGACGCGATCAGTGTGGCGTACGGGACGTTTCTCTCGGCCATGGTGACGGCGGCGGTGCTGACCCTCTCCGAGACGGTGAAGGAGCTGCGTGCCACCCGCGAGCAGCTGGCCCGCTCGGCCGTCGAGAAGGAGCGGCTGCGCTTCTCCCGTGACCTGCACGACCTGCTGGGCCACACGCTGTCGGTGATCGTGGTGAAGTCGGAGGCGGCCCGGCGGCTGGCCCCGCGCGACCTGGACGCGGCGCTGTCCCAGATCACGGACATCGAGTCGGTCGGCCGCCAGGCCCTCACCGAGATCCGCGAGGCGGTCACCGGCTACCGCGAGGTCACCCTCGACGCGGAGCTGGACCGGGCGCGCGACGCCCTGTCCTCCGCCGGCATCGAGCCGGTCGTCCGCCGCTGGGGCCCGCCGCTGGAGCCGCAGACCGAGGCCCTGCTGAGCTGGGTGGTGCGCGAGTCGGCGACCAACGCGGTACGCCACAGCGGCGCGACCCGCTGCGAGATCGCCATCGGCGGCACCGAGGAGCGCGTCCGCCTCACCGTCACGGACAACGGCCGCGGCACGGGCGACGGCACCCCGGGCAGCGGCCTGCGGGGCCTGCGCGAGCGCGTGGCGGCGGCGGGCGGCACCCTGGAGTCGGGCCCGGGCCCGCGCGGCGGCTTCAGGGTGACGGCGGAGCTGCCGGTGGACGTCCCCGCCGGGGCGGCCCCCGGCCCCCTGGCCACGCCCTAGGCGCGGTCGAAGGAGAACACCACCCGCACACCCTCCGTGGAGTTGATCCGCTCGTTCAGCCCCCAGATCAGCCCGCCCGCCGGGTCGTAGCCGAGGTTCTGGGTGTAGACGGGCGCGGTGGTCAGGACGTGCGGGGCGGCGTTCGGGCCGGTCTTGTGGACGCAGGAGTACGAGGCACCCGAGGGGTCGCCGGAGCCGCCGCCCACACGCGGTGTCTGGACCATGGCCGGAGAGCGTAGACGAACTCGGCAGTGCGCCCGAGGTGTGGGCGTACTGCCGAGCGTCAGGAGGGAACGGTGTTCTCGGCCGCGACCTCTCCCTGAGCGGGTCCTCAGGGGTCCTCAGGGGTTCAGGGGTCCTCAGGGGTCCTCAGGGGTCCTCAGCAGAGGATGACGAGGCCCGTGACGACCGCGCAGCCGGCCGAGTCGGAGTTGTCGGCGGGGTTCGGGTCGGTGGCGTCGGCGGAGGTGACCGTCGCCGATGCGGGCAGGGGCAGCCCGAGAGTGAGCAGGCCGAGGTTCGCCCGGAACGCCGGGGTGGCCGTCTGGCCGGGCGCGAGCTGTGCCGTCGTGCAGGTCACCTGCCGGTCCGTGGCGTCGTACGCGCAGCCCGGGCTCAGCTGGGAGACGCCGGTGGTGGCCGGGGGCACGTTCATGACGACGGTCGCTCCGCCGGTGGTGCCGGGGCCCTGGTTCGTCACCGCGGCGGTGTAGTTGATGTGGCTGCCGAGGAGGAGCGGAGCCGAGGCCTTGAGGTCCACGGCCAGGTCGGCCTCGGGCTTCCGGACGGTGAAGCCGAAGGACGGCGGGGTGAGGTAGGAGGCGTGCTTGAAGGTGTAGGAGCCCAGCGCGGCGTCGTCACGGACCTTCAGCTGAACGGTCGCCGCGGCGGACTCGCCGACCATGAGGGGCCCCGAGAAGGCCAGCAGCTTGCCTCCCGTGAGGGCGCACGAGACGGCGTGGGTTCCCACGGTCGCCGCGCAGTTCACGCTGCTGAACAGCGTGTCACGGGTGGTGCCCATGGGCTGGGGGTCATACTCCGCGAACAGCGAGAACGGGCCGGGGTTCGTGACCGACGCGGTGAACGTGACGGTGTCCCCGGGGTGCACCACCGTGTCCGAGAGGCCCACGTCGATGCCGTACCGGGTGCTGGTGAAGGTCTGCGGGTCGGACGCGGTCGCGGTCGCCGCGCCGGCGAGCACGGTGGTCGCCGCGAGGGCGAGGACAGCCAGGAGGGACTGGAGCGTTCTTCGCACGTGGAGTCTCCCTTTCCGTGACGGGCGCCGTCGGAGCGCCGCCCGTTCATGGTCGGCACACACCGGGCGCCCCACAGGCCGTAGGAGAGGCGGGCATGTTGAACCGGTTGAACGCCCCCCGCTCACCACAGCGGCAATCCGGTGGAGCCGACCACACGTCAGAGAGGCAGGGCCCTAGCTTCCGATGCTCTGGTCGGACGTGTTCCCCCCGACCACGGCACTCTGCGCGTCCCCGCCCGGGGCCTGCCCCGCTCCACCGCCCACCCCCAGCATGCCGACGAGCCCGCCGCCAGGGAGATCGACCGGGACCGGGACCGGGGTGGCGTGCGCGGCACCGGCAGGCCCGAGGGCGGCGCCGGCGGCTCCGGCGGCGAGGAGAAGGACAGCGGCAAGGGCACGCTTGGGGTGGCTCATGTGGCTCGTGTTGCTCATGCCCTGCCAACGACGAACGGCACACCCTGGATGCGCCACGCCTCGACGCGCCCCAACAGGCCACCCGCCCTACCCTGTTCCTCGTGAACGAGATGCCGCAGGACCACCGCCCGCTCCGGCGTACACGCGTGCTCCTCGCCGAGGACCAGGGGATGATGCGGGGCGCGCTCGCCCTGCTTCTCGGTATGGAGCCGGACATCGAGGTCGTCGCCCAGGTCGGGCGCGGCGACGAGATCGTGGCGTCGGCGCTGCTCTCGCGGCCCGAGGTGGCGTTGCTGGACATCGAGCTGCCGGGGCGGTCGGGGCTCGACGCGGCGGCGGAGCTGCGGGACGAGGTGCCGGACTGCCGGGTGCTGATCCTGACGACGTTCGGGCGGCCGGGGTATCTGCGGCGGGCGATGGAGGCGGGGGCCGCCGGCTTCCTGGTGAAGGACGGGCCGGTCGAGGACCTGGCGGAAGCGATCCGCAAGGTCCTCCGGGGGGAGACCGTCATCGATCCCGCGCTCGCCGCCGCCGCGCTCAGCGCGGGCCCCAACCCGCTGACCGCCCGCGAGCGCGACGCCCTCGGAGCGTCGGTGGACGGGGCCACGATCGCCGACATCGCGGCGGCGCTGCATCTCTCGGAGTCGACGGTGCGAAATTATCTGTCCTCCGCCATCGGGAAGACGGGGACCCGGAACAGGATGGAGGCCGTCCGGGCGGCCCGTCAGCAGGGGTGGTTGTAGCTCTCCCGTGCCCCTGCCGACCACAGCGGCACGAATGGGCCCCGGAACTCGGCGTCCCGGGGCCCATTCACACGCGGCTCAGCGTTACTCGCCGCTGCCTTCCAGTTTCAGCGTGAAGCGGCACGGTAGATCCTGCCGGTACTTCACGCCCTCCTGCCGGTACGTGTACCGGCACCTACTGCTTTCACCGGAGACCTCGCCTGTGACAACCAACCGCACCGAGTAGTAGAAGAAGCTGTCCTTCTTCGGCGCGAGCGTGACGGGACCGTCGGAGTAGTCCTTGTACTTCGATACGGGGAAATCCGGGCTTCCGTCACTGAAGAGAAGCCCGATGCCGTTCGTCTCTTCACTGTTGAACACTGCGTATCGGCTGATCTTCAGCCCCTTGGGCAGGTCGAGGACCTGAGCGTCGAGCATCTCGAGAGGCTTCGAGGAGACGTTCTGGGTCAGCGGAAGAGCCGCCCACCACGCCTGTCCGATCTTCGCGTGATCGTTCCCTGCCACGCCTCCAGGACCGGGGTCCTGGAGTGCATGACCCTCGACCGCTTGGCCAGGTGCGTTCTCCGCACTTCCGCAGGCGACGACGGAGAAGAGAAGAGGCAGCGAGAGGGCCGCGATCCTAGTTAGAGTAGAAGGCACCTTCGTTCCGCCCAATCATTCCCTTGGCTCCCCAGATCCAATGGTCGCCGCGCCTCGTACCTGCAACGATCTTCTGCTCGTGGTCCGCGTCGAACTGCGTGGAGGCGGACAGCGACACTCCCATGACTGACACAGCCCCTGCGTACTTCACGCTACGCCCGCTGCTCAGGGAATAAGTGCCCCCAGCCTGTACACGCGCCCGCTTGCCCGCGCTGTAGGCCTTGAACCTGGCCGGCCCGTCCACGTGGCGAACGTCCTTTCCGAAGATGCCGACATAGCCGCCCGAAGCAACCTGGAAACCGCGCGCGATGATGCGGAGGTAGGAGCTCCGCGCGACGGCTCCGCAGTAGTTGGTGATCTTCTGCTTGTCATAGCTGATCGGCACACGCCAGTGCTTGCCGAAGTACGGCCCCTGGTTGGCGAAGCCCGCGCTGCTTCCCACGGAACTGCCAAGCGTGGTCGTACCACTCAGCGCCCAGTTCGATCCGCCCTTGACAGCGACATCGACACTCGACGAGAGCTTTGTCTTGTATTCGAACGACGCCTTGGCGTCCCAGTAGGCGTGGGCTTCGCCCACGGTCGTGTAAGCGATGGAGCTCGACACCTTCGTGGTGACGTTGTAGCACGAGCCCGACGCTCGGGGAGCAACCGCTTCCGAGCGAACACTTCTGCCCCCGACAAGGTAGGGGTCGAAGTCCGCGGCGGGAGCGGGACCCTTGTCGTCCTGCCACTTGGGCATCAGGTCGCCATCACCCTCCTGGGACGTCGACTGCCCTTCGAACTGCGCGGCATAGGTCGACCGCTGCTGCTCGGCAGTGGGGTCGGAGGCGTCGACGGTCGGCGCGGCGGCGGGAACCAGCGGAACCGAGTGAGCCGGCTCAGCCTCGGCCGCGACGGCGAGAGCGGTCCGCGCCGCGGGAGCCTCACCACCAGCCGGCTGAGGCGTGGGTGCGGCCGTGACCTGGTCCACCCCGACCATCTCGACCCCGGAAGACGTGGATCCGAAGGTCGAGGCCGTGGCGTTCAGCACTCCGCCGTTGGCGTCGACGACCTGCTGCAGCCCCGTCGGCAGCTGGTCGGGAACCGCAAACGACCACGTTCCGTCGGCCGCCGTCGTGGCGGTACCCAAGGGCGCCAGCTTCGTCGGCGTACCGTCCTGGCTCACCAGCGAGGGGTCGTTGGGTTCGATCTGCACGGTCAGCCCGGCCGCCGGCTTCCCGTCGCCGAGAAGGAACTTGCCCGACAGGACGGACGGCCTGTCGGACGGAGTCTCCTCGATCGGGGTCGGCAAGTCGACCGGAGGAACGTCGGACGCGTTCCCGAAGTTCGGCTTCTCCTCGGGGTCCGGCGCTGCGAGACAGCTCGCCGTGTCGGGCAGCATGGTGCCGTACAGTCCCACGCCGACCTCGGGGTTGGCCGACGCCAGGGGCGATCCGGCGTAGCTCTTGACGATTCCGCTGTAGTCCCGCGATCCCGAGTTCGTGTAGACGACGCCGAGTGCGGGGCTCCACGCGCTGACCGCTGTCGGCAGGTCGGCCGCGATGACCTCGCCGCCGGAGAGCCTGGGCGCGATCGCGCTGGGGCCGACGTACTCGATGCTGAAGTTCCACTGCCTGATCTGACCATTGGCCAGAGTGAATACCTGGCTCCCCGTCCCCCAGACGCTCTGCGCCGACGCGATGGCGACGGCCGCCTGATCCGTAGCCGGGATCTTCTCGGCGAACTCCTTCTGGTACCAACCGTTATTGAAGGCCTTACGTTCATCGAACACGCTTACCGAGCCAGTGGTGTGCGAGAAGGCGAATATCCTCCCCCCGAGCACCCAAACCCTGGAGTATCCGCTCCACCCGCTCCCGTAGCTCCTGAAAGGAGTAAGGAGCGCGCCCCCAGTATCCGAGTTGTCCTTGTAGGATTTGAGCAGGCCATCCTGGGTGATCTCGTAGATCACCCCGTCCTCGCCGCCGAAGACCTGGCTACTGCCCGGAAGCTGGCCCGTTACTCCGGTGTCGAGAATTCCGGCTTCCTTGTTTCCGTCGTAAGGACTCCAGTCGATGTACTTGCGTATCACCTTGGGCGCCGGATTCGCCGGCGGATTGACCGGGCGACTGATATTGCCAGGGACAGCTTCTACCAGATAGGTGGGAATGTGCGTTGCACATTCCGCGGCCGACGCGGTGGCAGTTCCTTGAACCGCAGGCAGAGCCACGGCCGAACCGGCGACCAGCGACACGGCCAATACACTAACGGCAAGTCGACTGCGCGAAACAGAAGAATGGCGTGTAGCCATATGTAATCCCCCCACGGAATTAACAGGCTGCCGGTCGAGGGCAGCCGAGGCATCATTAGATGCATGCACCACGGCCCAGTCAACTTGAATTGATCAAGATCTGAGGGTTCCACTGTCCGGGCGGCAACTAATTCACGCCATCTCGCATGTCAACTCAGTTGAAAATCGGGGAACTTGGAGCAGCAGGCGAGCGATCCGGCCAGAAAAGCTCGCCCGCGAACCCCTCACCCCTTCCGCTCCCGCCCCGGCAGCCACACCGCCATCAGCGTCGCCGTCGCCAGTAGCACGCACGCCCCCACCCGGAATGCCGCCGCGTAGCCTGCGGTCAGGGAGGTGGGGGTCGGGGGGTCGGTGAGCCAGGTGGCGGCGACGGTGGAGAGGATCGAGAGGCCCAGGGCGCCGCCCATCGTGCGGGAGGTGTTGATGAGGCCGGAGGCCAGGCCCGCTTCGGCGGGTGGGGCGCTCGTGGTGGCCAGGATCGCGAGGGGAGTGGAGCCGATGCCTATGCCGAACATCATCAGCACGCCCGGGATCAGGATGCCGGTCGCGTACGGGTCGGTCGGGGTCATCGTCGACTGGAGGGCGAAGCCCGCCGCCGCGATCAGGACGCCCGTCACCGCGACCGTGCGCGGGCCGAAGCGGGGCAGCAGGCGGGGGGCCAGTTTGGAGCCCGCGATGACGCTCACCGAGCTGGGGACCAGGGCCAGGCCCGCCTGGAGGGGCGTGTAGCCGAGGACGTTCTGGGCGTAGACCGTCATGAAGAACCACGAGCCGAAGGTCGTCGAGGCGCACAGCGCCATCGTCGCGTTCGCCGCCGACACCGCTCGGGTGCGGAAGACGCGCAGGGGCATCAAGGGGGACGACGCGCGGGTCTCCCACCAGACGAACGTCGACAGGACGAGCGCGCCCGCCGCCAGCGGGAGCAGCGTCGACGGGGCGGTCCAGCCCGACTCCTCCGTCTGCACGATGCCGTACGCCAGGGTCGCCAGGCCGCCCGTCACCAGGACCGCGCCGGGCAGGTCGAGGCGGTTGCCGCCGCCCACCCGGCTCTCCCCCAGCCACAGGCAGGCACAGACCAGGACCAGCGCCCCGATCGGTACGTTGATCAGCAGGACCCAGCGCCAGGAGAGCAGGTCGACGAGGACGCCGCCCACGAAGCCGCCCGCCGCGCCGCCGGCCGCGCCGACCGCCGTCCACGTGCCGACCGCCCGGGTGCGGGCCGGGCCCGGCGGGACGGCGGCGGTGAGGAGGGTGAGCGTGGAGGGGGAGAGGATCGCCGCGCCCAGGCCCTGGACGGCGCGGGCGGCCAGGAGCTGCCAGCCCTCCTGGGCCAGGCCGCCCGCCACCGAGGCCAGCGTGAAGAGGCTCAGGCCCACCACGAACATGCGCTTGCGGCCGAACAGGTCCGCCGCCCGGCCGCCCAGCAGCATGAAGCCCGCGAACGCGATCGAGTAGGCGTTCACCACCCACTGGAGGCCCGAGGCCGTCAGGCCCAGGTCCGTCCGCATCGACGGCAGCGCCACGTTCACCACCGACACGTCCAGCACCACGAGGAACTGGCCCGCGCACGCGATCAGGAGCACGAGCCACAGGCGTGGGTTCCGCCCGGATATGAGGGGGTCGGAGGTGGGGGTCGGGGTACTGGTGTCGGTTCGCGGCATGGGCGTCATGGTCGCAGAACAGCCCCGACCCGTACATCGGGAAACCCCTACGACCTGCGCAGCAGCGTCACCACCGCCGCCCCGCCGAGCCCGATGTTGTGCGCGAGCCCCACCTCCGCGCCCGGCACCTGCCGGCCGCCCGCCTCGCCGCGCAACTGCCACACCAGCTCCGCCGCCTGGGCCAGGCCCGTCGCGCCGAGGGGGTGGCCCTTGGAGATGAGGCCGCCGGAGGGGTTGACCACCCAGCGGCCGCCGTACGTCGTCGCGCCCGATTCGACCAGTTTGCCCGAGGCGCCCTCCTCGCACATGCCCAGCGCCTCGTACGTCAGGAGCTCGTTGATGGAGAAGCAGTCGTGGAGTTCGATCACGTCGACGTCCTCGATGCCCAGGCCGGAGGCCTCGTACACCTTCCGCGCCGCCGCCCGCGACATCGGGCGGCCGACGACGTCGATGCAGGTGCCGGAGGCGAAGGACTCCTCCGTGTCGGTGGTCATGGCCTGGGCGGCGATCTCCACCGCCCGGTCGCGCAGGCCGTGCTCCGCCACGAAGCGCTCGGAGACGACGACGACCGCCGCCGCGCCGTCCGAGGTCGGCGAGCACTGGAGCTTGGTCAGCGGGCGGTGGATGGTCTTCGCCGCCAGGATCTCCTCGACCGTGTACACGTCCTGGAACTGCGCGTTGGGGTTCTGCGACGAGTGCCGGTGGTTCTTGGCGGCCACCGCCGCGAGCTGCGCCTCGGTCGTGCCGTAGCGGTCCATGTGCTCGCGCGCCGCGTCGCCGAAGATCTGGGCGGTGGGCGGCGACATCTCGAAGCCGTGCCCGGCCGCCATGATCCCGTAGTGCCGCGCCACCGGCGAGGTCTTGAAGTCGCCGCCGTCCGAGCCGCCGCCCAGCGCGCCGCGCGCCATCTTCTCGAAGCCCAGCGCCAGGACGCAGTCGGCGATGCCGCCCTCGACGAGCTGCCGCGCCATCATCAGGGCGGAGGAGCCGGTCGCGCAGTTGTTGTTGACGTTGTAGACGGGTACGCCGGTCAGGCCCAGCTCGTACACCGCGCGCTGTCCGGCCGTGGAGGCCTGGAAGCAGTACCCGACCGGGACCTGTTCGACGAGCCCGTACGGGATGCCGGCGTCGGCCAGGGCGGCGGTGCCGGCCTCCTTCGCCATGTCCCAGTACTGCCAGTCCCGGGTCTCCGGCTTCTCGAACTTCGTCATGCCCACACCGACGATGTACGACTTCCTCGCGGTCATCGAAGCCACTCCCTCAGTCTCGGTCTCTCGGTCTCTCAGTCACGCGGCAGGCCGAGCAGGCGCTCGGCGACGACGTTCAGCTGCACTTGGGTGGTGCCGCCCGCGATCGTCAGGCAGCGCGACATCAGCAGTCCGTGCACGGCCCGCTCCCCCGGCCCCTCCCGCAGCGCGCCGCGCGCGCCGAGGAGTTCGAGGGTGAGTTCGGCGAGTTTCTGCTGGTGGACGGTCTGGACGAGTTTGCGGACGCTGGCCCCGGGGCCGGGTTCGAGGCCCGAGACCTGGAGCAGGGTGGTGCGCAGGCCGATGCAGGCCAGGGCGTGCGCCTCGGCGACGAGGGGCCCGATCCGGGCCCGTACGGCGCCGTCCTCGTCGGCCGCGCGGTCGATGAGCGCTTCGAGGCCGGTGTCGAAGGCGACCTGGTCGGCCATGTGGACGCGTTCGTTGCCGAGGGTGTTGCGGGCGACCTTCCAGCCGCCGCCGACCTCGCCGACGACCGCGTCGGCGGGCAGCACGGCGTCGTCGAACCACACCTCGTTGAAGAGCGACTCCCCGGTGATCTCCTTCAGCGGCCGGATATCGATGCCGGGGGTGTTCTTCATGTCGACGATGAAGTAGGTGAGTCCCTTGTGCTTGGGCGCCTCGGGGTCGGTGCGGGCGAGGAGGATGCCGTAGTCGGCCCACTGGGCGGCGCTGGTCCACACCTTCTGGCCGTTGATCCGCCAGCCCCGCCCGTCGTCGGTCCGTTCCGCCCGGGTACGGAGGGAGGCCAGGTCCGATCCGGCCTCGGGCTCGGAGAAGAGCTGGCACCACTGCTGCTCGCCGCGCAGGGTGGGCGCCAGGTGGGCCGTCTGCTGGGCCGGGGTCCCGTACGCGAGGAGGGAGGGGACCACCCAGGTGGCGATGGAGAGGGGGCTGAGCCGCACCCCGGCCGCCTCCATCTCCCTCTGCACGGCGAGCTGTTGGACCGGTCCCGCCCCGAGTCCGTACGGCGCGGGGAGGTGCGGGGCCGCGTAGCCGGTGCCGGCCAGGGCGCGCCGGGCGGCGCGCGGGTCGAGCCCCACGGCGGGCGCCAGCGCCTCCCGGGCCGCCGCGCGGAACGCCTCGGCCTCCGCCGGGAGTTCGAGGCGCAGTTCGCGCCGGGTGCCGGTGGCGGCGTGGCGTACGGCGGCGAGCCGGTGGGTGTCGCCGGAGCCGAGGAGCTGGCGGGCGACGAGGGCGCGGCGCAGGTAGAGGTGGGCGTCGTGCTCCCAGGTGAAGCCGATGCCGCCGAGGATCTGGATGCAGTCCTTGGCCAGTCCGTACGCGGTGTCGAGCGCGGCGCCCGCCGCGAGCGAGGCGGTGAGCGACCGGACGTCGTCGGCGTCCTCGCGCGCCGCGCGGGCGGCGTCCCAGGTCAGGGCACGGGCCTGCTCAAGCCGGACCAGCATGTCGGCGCAGAGGTGCTTGACGCCCTGGAACTGCCCGATCGGTTTCCCGAACTGCACGCGGGTCCTGGCGTGTTCGGCTGCGAGGTCGAGGACCCGGGCGGCCGTTCCGCAGGCGTCGGCGGCGAAGAGGACGGCGGCGAGGTCGGCGACGAGGGCCGCGTCCACGCCGCCCATGATCCGGCTCGCGGGCACCAGTACCCCGTCGGCGGCGACCTCGGCCGTCGGCCGGGTGGGGTCGGCGCTCTCATGCGGGCGTACGGAGAGGGTGTCGGCGTCCACCGCGAGCCACACGGTGCCGTGCGGGGCGCGCGCGGAGAGGATCAGCAGGTCGGCCTGAGCGGCCCCGAGGACCGGCGGGGCGAGCCCGTCCAGGACGAACCCGTCCGCCGTGTGCGAGGGCGCGGCGGTCAGGGTGCCCGGCCCCAGGGCGACGGCCCCGGTCCGCTCCCCCGTGGCGAGCGCGCCGGCGTCCTCCCCGCGCCCGGCGCGGTGCAGCAGCTCGGCGGCGAGGACGGTGGGGAGGTACGGGCCCGGCAGCAGCGCCCGCCCGGCCTCCTCCAGGACCACGGCGAGGTCGACGAGATCCCCGCCGCCCCCGCCCTCGCGCTCCTCGGGGAGATGGATGCCCAGGAGCCCCTGCGCCGCGGCCCCGTCCCAGTACGCCGGCCTGCCCGCCGCACCCCCTGGCGCGTCGAGGTGCTTGCGTACGTCCTCGGGCGGTACGGCGCGGGTGAGCCAGCCGCGGACGGATCGGGCGAGCTCCCGCTGTTCGTGCGTGATGGCGATGCCCATGGCACGGCAGACTAGAACACGTTCCAATCTGACGGAAGGTCAGATACGAGGTCGGTTACGACGAGTCGCGAGGGAGACCGCGGGCGGCGGAGTCGGGATCTCCGGCCGGCACCCGCCAAGGGCGAGGCCTCGAGTGCGGCCAGGCGCTCGTCACCCACGAGCCCCGCGCCTGCGAGTCTCACGCAGCAACAGGAGGCCGTTGACCACCATCAGCGTCGCGGTCAGGCCGTGGACGCCGAGCGCGGTGGCCACGGAGCCCTGATGGACCAGCACGGTGGTCATGTCGCCGTACGCGACGAAGGCCTCCACCAGCAACACCCAGCCCAGCGCCCGGCGGTGGCCCGTCACCAGCAGGACGCCCAGACCCAGGGCCATGAAGACGTCACGGATCCCCTTGACGATCAGGAAGCCGCCACCGTCGCCGGACGGCCAGCTCGGCAGGCCGAAGCCCGGCGCCATCGCCTCCGGGCTCAGGATGAACTCCGTCCCGAACCACAGGGCGAAGAGCGCCATGAGGATACCCGGATCACTCGCCGAGCCACGGCGTTGTCAGTGGTGGGTGCCAGCATGTGAAGCAGCCAGTCGGGACCGCCGGCACGGAGAGAATGAGCGAGCACAGCATGGGTACTTGGGACATCGGCCCCTTCGACAACGACAGCGCCGCCGACTTCTCGTACCGGGTCGACGAGGCCGCCGCGGACGACAAGGCTGCGGTGCTCCTCGTCGCGTTCCGCGAGGTCACCGAGAACGAGGACGACTTCCTCGACTCGGACTTCGCCGTCGAGGCCGTCGCCGCAGCGGCGCTCGTCGCCGCGCAGTGCCCCGGCGGCGACCCCGTCACCACGTCGTACGGCCCGAAGGAGGCCATACCGCCCCTCCCGGCCACCCTCCGCCCCCTCGCCGTCGCCGCGCTCGACCGCGTCCTCGGCGAGGACTCCGAGCTGCGGGAGTTGTGGGAGGAGTCCGGCGGGGAGGAGTGGAAGGCGGGGGTGCTGCGACTGCGCGCGGTGCTGGCGGACGCGGGCGCGGGCGCCTAGGGCCTGTCCGGCGGATCACATGGCCGCCTCGTTCCTGGATCATTGCGTTCGCTTGTGGGGCGGGGCGATCTGACAAGCGACGAGTGACGTTGCACCGATCACCGCGAGGTGATCAACGGGATCCTGAACCGCGTCTCAGTGCGCGGGCTCGGCCAGGAGCAGCGCGTTGAGGGTGGTGTAGTCGAATCCGCCCTCCAGCGAGGTCGTCGTGCCCTGCTCCAGCAGTTCGCGCGCGGCCCGGCGGACCAGTTCGTATGCTGCCTCGGCGATGGAGGATCCCGCGCTGATGCGGGCGGCTCCCGCCTCGGCGAGCTCGGACACGGGCAGGGTGCCGGGGCCGGCCAGGACGTTCACCGGAAGAGGTTGAGCACTCACGAGCGTCCTGACCGTCTCGGCATCCGGTGTGCCCAGGACGAAGATGCCGTCCGCGCCGGCCGTGGCGTAGGCGCGGGCGCGGGTGAGTGTTTCGTCCAGCCAGGCCTTGCGGTCGCCGGGCGGCAGGCG